>JAQUYX010000002.1 GCA_028691615.1 Victivallaceae bacterium | reverse complement strand
CCGTTGCCTCGAAAAATGCCTGAAATGGTGGCTTTTCGGTCGTTACTCTCCGAGTAGCGACACTCAAATCCTCCCTTCCACTGCCTCGAAATAACGGACGAATGACGGGGAGATGACGGATGAGTGACGGGGAAACGACGGGCGACGCGCGTTATTTGCGGCGATCGGTCATCCCCGTCAGAAGCGTTTCCAAAGCGGTTCGCGCCGTGTTTTCCGGGAAGTGCGACAGCGCTTCGCGAGCGCGCATCTGACAATCCTGTGCGACTTGTTCGCTCTTCGATTTCGCGCCGGACGACTCCATCAGAAAGCGAATCCGTTCGAGCGTTTTCGCATCGTAATGGTCGCGATGCAGGAATGTGCGGAGCTCCGGAGCGGTCGCCGCATCGGAGAGCGCCGCGGTCAGAGGATAGGTCAACTTGCCTTCGCGGAAGTCCGATCCGAGGTCTTTGCCGAATTGCGCGTCGCCGTAAATGCCCAGGAGATCGTCGGCCAGCTGAAACGCCACGCCTGCATTCAGTGAAAATTCCCGCGCATCCTTTACCAACGGCGACGCAAATTGGGGGTCGTCCAGAATGGTGGCCACCGCGCACTCCGCACTGAGCGCAAACAATTCTCCGGTTTTGCGCTCATACATATGCAGCACATCCTCGGGCGAAACCGTCCCACTCTCCCGGGCGCGTGCGAAATTCCCTCCTTCGCAGGAATAAAGAATATCCAGCGCCTCCCCGGAAATCACCCCCGCTCCGCCGCCAACGGCAAAACGGTTGGTCAATGCCGCGCGCATTTCGCCCGGGAGCGGCGATCGCGCCAGCAAGGAAAAAGCCCAGCTCTGCTGAAGATCTCCGCAGAGAATCGCAAAATCACGACCGAATTTTTTTGCCGCATCGCCCGTGGCCTCATGCGCGATTGCCTCCTCTTCCAGCAGCAGATGGCAGACTTTTTTCCCGCGTCGCAAGGTATCTTCGTCGATGATGTCGTCGTGCACGAGCGTCCAGTTGTGCCAGATCTCCAGAGCCGTGGCCACCTCCGCAATCATCGCGCATCCCGGACGGCACGCCTCGCGAAAGAGGGTGAAGAGGATCGGACGCAGCCGTTTGCCGCCGCGCAGCGGGTAGTCGCGCATCGCCCGACCGAGAAATTCCGGCCGCACGTGCGACGGAAATTCATCGGTGGCCGCCAGATGCTCCACCGCCTCCGCGACCGCGGCAAAGAGTTCCGGCGCGCTCTTCACGGCGCTACCGTTTCCAGATCGCTCCAAGTTGTCGAGGAGACACTGCTCCACAACTGACCGGCCGTGTCGATCTTCCGCCGCTCCGATACCGCCAGTGCGATCGGCACATGCGTAAATCTTTCATGCCAGTGCCCGAGTACAATATCCGTGCAGCCGGCCATTGCCGCGTGAACCGCGTTCTGTGCCAGAATTGAACAGAACACTGCGTCCGTGCCCTGCGCGGCCATGCTCCGAATCGTATATGACGGATCGAAATATTTCAAATTCACTTCGATGTCGCGCGCCTTGAAATAGGCGTCGATCTTTTCTTTCAGGAACAGCCCGATGTCGTTGTGCAGCACATTGCCGGAGGCGTCGCGCCGAACCGCGCTCGCGTCGAAGAGATCCTGCCCAGCGCCCTCCGCGGCGATGATGACCGCGTGGTGTTTGCTCTTGATCCGCCGCTCCAGCATCGGCAGGAAAGAGTCGATCTTGCCTTCCAAGGTGAAGGGTTTCTCCGGAATCAGGCAGAAGTTGATGTAGCTGTTGCCCAGCGTCGCGTAAGCGGCGATGAAGCCGCTGTCCCGGCCCATGACTTTCACCAGTCCGATGCCGTTGTACGCGCCCTTGGCTTCGTTGTGCGCCGCCGTCACGAAGGGGCCGGTCATGTATACCGCAGTCTCGAAGCCGAAGGATTTGTCGATGAAACTGATGTCGTTGTCGATGGTTTTGGGAATGCCGATCACGCTGATTCCGAGCTTTCGCTTGGAGATCACCCGCGCCACGTCGTGCGCGCAGCGCAGCGTGCCGTCCCCGCCGATGCAGAAGAGCATGTTGATGTTCATGCGTACAAGCGTGTCCACCATCTCGTTCTCATCCTGACGACCCCGCGACGATCCCAGAAGCGAGCCGCCGGATTCGTGCAGGTCGTCCACATTTTCCATATTCAGCAGCAACGGTTCGTGCCCGAAGGACGGAATCAATCCGCGATACCCGTACCGGATGCCGTAAACCATCGGCACATGATACTGCCCGATCAACGTGCGCGTCAGAAATTTAATCACGTCGTTCAGCCCCGGGCACAGTCCTCCCGCGGTCAGAATCGCCGCGCGGCTCCAGCGCGGATCATGGAAAATCTTCCGGCGCGGTCCGGCTTCCTCGAAGGACGGCAAGGTCTTCCCGCTTTTCACATAACTTGCGATGTCCGCCACATTGGTGTAATAGCTGACCCGAGCGTCATCGTCGATGAAGTTCGTATGCAGAATCAACGTGGGCAGCTTGGCCTCGCCAAGCTTCGTCACCCGGAAATTTTCGGCTAAGATGTCCATGGGGGTCGCCTTCTGATCCGTAAATGGTTTTCGTCCCGGAGTCATCCCGATCCTGCCATACAGAATCGGGAGAACCATCCAGGAACATAATATACTCTGCCGGACCTTTTTTTGCAAGCGTTTCGCGGCGCGCGGATGGTTAAAAACCCCCGGCGGCTACCGCAGCGGCTTCGCGTTGACTTTCTCCGCGGCCAGTCGGCGCGCGTGCGTGTCCATCCGTTTTGTGAAATCCGCAAATGTGCATTTGCCCGCCGGAGACCACAGCCGTTCGGCCAAAGCTGCCGCGCGCGGAAACGCCATGAATTCCACTTTGCGGAAATTTGGCATGTACTCCGTCCAAACCTGTCCCTGACCGCCCAGCACAAAACGCGTCTCTTCGTCGTTCATTCCCTTCGGGGCCGG
Organism: Victivallaceae bacterium; assembly: GCA_028691615.1. Lineage (GTDB taxonomy): Bacteria > Verrucomicrobiota > Lentisphaeria > Victivallales > Victivallaceae > JAQUYX01. The sequence continues at coordinate 52,218 of JAQUYX010000002.1, read as the reverse complement.
CGTAAATTCATAGACCTTTTCCAGCGTCAGATCCGGATAATCAAAGTACGTGTACTTCTTGTTGCTGTTGACTGCGTAATGCCCGATTCGAGCCGACTCTTTGACCGCCTCATCCCCGCGCCAGCTCATCACCGCCGCGCCTTCCGAGAGGCCGCACTCCAGAATTTCGTCCCAGCCGATCAGAATCCGATTCTTCTTGCGCAGGAATTTCCCGATCTCTCCCATGAAGCGCCCCTGCAGCGCGTCGGCGTCCGGCAGATGACAGCGCAGCATCAGTTCGTTGGCATAAACCGAATTTTCCCATTCGTACTTCGCCGCCTCGTCTCCGCCGACATGAATGAATTTCGACGGGAAGAGTTTCAGCACTTCCGTAAGCACGTTGCGGCAGAACTTCAACGCCTCCGGTCCGGGATTGAGAATGTTCTGGCTGATTCCCCAGAGCCAGCGCACCGAAAGCTGAGCCGACGGATTGTTGCCCAATTCCGGGTAAGCCGCCACCGCCGCCTGCATGTGTCCGGGCATATCGATCTCCGGGACCACGGTGATGCCCCGCCGCGCGGCGAAAGCGACGACCGTCTTCACGTCCTTGGCGGTATAAAATCCGCCGTAACGCTTGTGATCGCAGCGATACGGTTTCTGGAGCTGCGAGCCGATCAGCGTCCCGTCGCGGAACGCGCCCACCTCGGTCAGCTTCGGATATTTCGCAATTTCAATGCGCCAGCCCTGATCGTCTGTCAGGTGCCAATGGAACAGATTGAATTTGTGCTGCGCGAGCAGTTCCACGTACCGGCAGACTTCCCCGGTGGAAAAAACATGCCGCGAGACATCCAGATGCATCCCCCGCCAACGATATTTCGGAGCGTCCTCCAATGTCACGCACGGCGCCTCCCATGCGGCCTTGCGCACCTTTGCTGAATAAATTTCCGCAGGCAGCAGCTGCCGGAACGTCTGGATCGCCCGCAAGAGACCGGTGGGGTTGTCCGCCTCCAGCGTCACGCCGTCCTCTTCGACTTCGATCGTGTAGCGTTCGGAAACGAATCCGAATTCATCCTCCTGCGTCAACCCCTTCTCCCGCAGCACAATATCCCCGACCGCGCCCTCGACATCGCCCACCACCGGAAACATATATCCGGTGGCCGGACGCAGATATTCCCCCAGCAATCCGGCCGCCGCGATCGCCCCGTCGCTGGCCGCGACGATTCTGCTGAACTCGTCCAACGCAAACACCCCCGGATGAAAACTCGTCTTTACCGGCTCCGGAATCAATGACGCTTTTGCCATAAAAATCTCCTTGGTTTTCGTCTAGCGCTTGGGTTCTTCCGCCTGACGGTTGACCTGAAACATTGCCCCGTCAATCACTTCCGCACGTTCATCGTCCAAATGCAGTTCCACCCGGCTGCCCGCCTTGCCCTGCATGATGCCCATCGCGGCGGTGAGTTTCGGCGGATGTAAATTTGTTCCGTACAGCGTAATCAGCCGCTTGGCCACTTCATACACTGCCTCTTCCCCCTCCGCCGTCTGATGCTCCCCATTCGGGGTGATTCGCGTAATCAGCACTTTCTCCCGCGCCACCAGCTTGGTCAGCTCCCGGTTGTCGCCGAACGGAATCCGTTCGGGCGCGACATCTTCTTTCTTGCTCTTCGCATAGGAACGGACCGCCTCCTTCTTCGCGTCCGGGGTGGTATAAAACCAGAGTTTCTCGCTGTCCAGATTGTATTCCGTATCCCGAACTTGCACGTTTCCATCGAAGAAGCCGACGCCGGTCAGAAAATTTAACTCCCCTTTTTTCGCAGCAAGGGTATTGTCCTTCATCGGCTTGCCCTTGTCGTCAAGCCGCCCCTTGCGGATAATTTTCATCGGGGTGGTCGAATGGATTTTCGTAAGCTCCACGCCGGAAAATCCGAACATCCCCGGCCCCGGCTTCGCCTGCGGGCGGAACGTCAAAATCAAATCCTCCGATTCCAGAGCGTTTCCCTGATTCTTCGCGCGGACCTTGCCGGTGCAGACAATGCGTTCAAGCTGCGTACCGGAACCGCCGCCCAGGAGCGCCCCTCCGTTTTTCCGCCCCTTTTGGTCCTTGCCTGCGAAAAACACCACAATCCGGCGGCAACGCAGTTTCAACTGCGCGTCGTCCACATCGACATTGCCCGTGAAGGTCAGACGGTTGTGCTTGAAATCAAATTCGCTGCGGTCGGCGAGAATCGTGCTGGGCGGAAGTCCGGTCGAGGAGGGCTTGGCCTGTCCTTTCGGCTTGGTCTGTTCCTTCGGCTTGACCTGCGAACAGAAGACAACCGGGCGGGGCGAATTGCCGTAATACAGGCGGTTGAGCTTCCGCAATTTTTGCTCATGCTCCGTCGGTTTGGGAGCGTTGTCCGCTTCCTTCTTCGGCTGTACTTTGACGTTGCCCGTGCAGACGATCCGGGAAATTCCCGATCCGCCCTTGCCGCTGGAGAACATTACCGGCGTGGACGAGTTGTTTCCCTCCGCGGCGGGAACGCTGTCCAGATACAACACCATCCGGTCACAGAACAGGCGGTTCTCCTTCTCGTCGACCTCAACTTTGCCGATCAGGACAATCTCGTTGCGCCGGAAATCCATGCGCAACTCGTCGCTGGTCGCCGCAATATGTTCGTCTCCGGCGGGCTGTGTCTTGTCCATCAAGGCCTTGCGCACATCCGCCTTGCCGGTGCGCAGAAGAATTTTCACTTTGTGCTTGACCCACACCGTCCGCAGATTCAGATCCGCCTCGAACCCGACTCCATCGATGTCCAGCGACGGGGAACGGAAATAAACTTTGTCCTCCCCGAACGCGGTTCTTGTCTGCTGATTGATTCGCCCCGTCGACGAAAAAATCAACCCCTCGCTCCACGGCCGCCCCTTCCAAAATTCATAGAGCCACTTTAATGCCGGTTTCCCAAACGGATAAGGGCCCAGATCGAACCGATCGGTTTTCACCGTGTCAATGTTCACATTGCGCACAACCAGATCGATGATCGGGCCGGTGGCCGCCACCCATGCGTTGTCGCGCACCAGAGATTTGCCGAAAATCAGACATTGCAGCTCCCGCCCGTTGAAAAGCGGCAGCACCGTCTCCGAGGCGCGAAGACCCTGAAGGTTGTCCAGAGAATCGGCGCACGCCAATCCGCCTCCTCCGAGTGCCGCCGCAATCAGCATGATGCTGAGAATATGTTTCATTTCCGATACCTTTCCATGAGTCCGTCAAGGAGATTCATCTTTTCCAGCAGCCAGATCACCGCCTCGGCCACCGCGCCGTGTCCGCCGGGCAAATCCGTGCGCAGGTCCGCCACTTCGTCCAACAGCGACAGCGCGTCGTTCGGCACCACCGCCAGCCCCGCGCGCCGCAGCACGGGCATGTCGACCACATCGTCGCCCATATACATACACTGTTCGGGCGCAACGGCATAACGCGTACAGACCTCTTCGAACGTCGCCAGTTTGTCGTGGCAGCGCTCTTCCAGAAAATCAAAATTCAGTTCGGCTGCCCGTCTCCGGTTCGCCTGCGCTTCCCGCCCCGAAATGATCCCGACCTTCCATCCCGCGCGCTGCGCGATTTTGAGCCAGTGTCCGTCGCGCGCGTGAAAAAATTTGATCTCGTTGCCGGTCGAGTCGTAACCGAGCGTCCCGTCGGTCAGAACCCCGTCCACATCAAGCGCGATCAGACGGATTTGCAGATCAGAAATATTTTTGAACTGTTTCATGAATCTCCTTGACTTGGGTCAAAACCGTGCGGATGCCCGCGAAATCCAGAGAATTCGGGCCGTCCGAAAACGCCTTCTCCGGGCGCGGATGCACCTCGGTGAAGAGTCCGTCGATTCCCGCCGCGGCCGCCGCCCGCGCCAGCGGCGCGATAAATTCGCGCTGACCGCCGGAGGCTCCGCCGAGTCCGCCGGGGAGCTGAACCGAATGGGTCGCGTCGAAGATCACCGGCACGCCGTTGCGCCGCATGATGTCGAACGAGCGCATATCGACGACCAGATTGTGGTATCCGAAAGAGCTTCCGCGTTCGGTGAGCATGACCGCGTTGCCGCCGGCGAGCCGGATTTTTTCGACCGCGCCCTTCATATCTTCCGGGGCCATGAACTGCCCCTTCTTGATGTTGACGGCTTTGCCCGTGCGCGCCGCCGCCTGCAGGAGATCGGTCTGCCGGCAGAGAAACGCCGGAATCTGAAGCAGATCGACCACTTCGGCGGCAATTTCGGCCTCGTAGGGTTCGTGAATGTCCGTCACCACCGGAACCTGATAACGTCTCCGGACTTCCGCAAGGTATTCCAACCCCTTTTCCATGCCGGGGCCCCGTACGGAACTGCCGCTGGTGCGGTTGGCCTTGTCGAAGGAGGCCTTGAAGATATAGTTGACGTCCAGCTCAAGACAGAGTTTCTGCATATACTCGGCCACTTCGCAGCAAAGTTCCAGACTCTCCGCCGTGCAGGGACCGGCCAGCACAGTCAGTTTGCCGCCGCCGATGACGAGATTTCCGATGGAAACGGTTTGCATTTTCAAAAAATTCCTTCCTCAGCGGTGGGTGGTTTGCTGTTTCAAGAGTTTCGCTTCGGCGCGCACCAGATCCTCCGGAGTGTCCACCCCGACGCTTTCGAGATTGCTGACGATCACCGCAATGGAAATCCCGTTTTCCAGCGCGCGCAACTGTTCGAGTTTTTCGCACTGTTCCAGACGCCCCTGCGGAAGCGCGACGAAGCGGTCGAGCACTTTGCGCCGGTAAGCATAGATTCCCCAATGCAGGAAAACGCCGGGATCTTCGCCGCCCGCCCGGAGGAAGGGAATCAGCGCCCGGCTGAAATAGAGCGCCTTGCCGTCGGCGCCGAAAACCACTTTTACCTTATTCGGATTGGCCAACTCCTCCCGACTGGCGGGGACGGCCACGGTGGCCATGCCGATGGAGGGATCGTTCTTCATTTTGGCGATCAATTCGTCGATCACCTCGGTCGGGATCAGCGGTTCGTCGCCTTGAACGTTGATGAAAATTTCCGCCTTCGATGAGGCTGCCGCCTCCCGGATGCGGTCGGTTCCGGACGGGTGGTCGGCGCGGGTCATGACCGCTTTTCCGCCGAACGCGGTCACGGCGTCGAAGATGCGGGCGTCGTCAGTGGCCACGATCACTTCGTCGGCGCATGAGGCGGCCGCTTTCTCGTAGACGTGTTGAATCATCGGTTTCCCGCAGAGCATGGCCAGCGGTTTGCCGGGGAAACGCGAGCTTTGATAGCGCGCCGGAATCATGATGGAAACAGGAATGTCGGTCATATTTGTCCTTATTTGCCTGGATTGTCGGAATCGAGCTGGGCTGTTCCGGTTTTCGGCGGGGTGTAGCGCATGACGCGTTCCCCGTCGCGGCAGAGTTTGTATTTCTCGCGGGCGACCTTTTCGACGGCCGCGGGGTCGTCGGCAAGGGCGGTGACTTCGCTGTTGAGTCTGGCGGCCTCGCTTTCCCGGGCGTTGAGTTTTTCGGCCAATTCGTTGCGTTCGGCGGCCTTCTTCTGATATTCCCGGTATTTCGGGAGGAGAAGCACGGCGGCGGCGACGATCAGAAGGACTGCGATGAAATAGGCGACCCAATGGGTGCCGCCGATCGGATTTTCATTTTTTTTGACATTCATGATGATCTATTATAAATGGCGGAGGGGTTGGATTCCGCCTTTCACAAATATAATCACCCGGAGTGATTTTTTCCACCCCTTGAGATGTTTTTCCATCGAAAAAGGCCGATTGCAGGGGGGCGACGGGACGGATTCTTCCGATGAGTTGTTCCGTCATGGCTTTGCCGCCGCATCGGGTTGCAAAATTTTCTATGACAGGATATATTACCAAAAAAGATCCGTTGAACAATTTCAAAGGGAAAAAAACGATGAAAAACCCCTCGAACATGATTCTTGCCGTTGTCCTTGTCTTATGTGCTGGAATGATTTCCGGCTGCGGAGAAGACCCCTCCTCCACCTCCAAACCGACGCCGTCTGCGCCCGCGCAAGCGGAGAAACTTGCCGTCAGCTGCGGGATCGCCCCCGCCGCATGGATCGTGCGCGAGATCGGCGGGGACAAAGTGGATGTGACCAGTTTGCTGCCGGACGGGAAGAATGTGCATGATTACGAACCGGGCATTGCCGAGGTGCGCTCGCTGAAGAAAAGTGCGGTGTTTTTTCATTTTGATCTGCCGTTTGAGTCGCGCGTGAGCCGGGTGCTGGGCGGGAGTGTCGCCGATGTCGCGCTTGCGGACGTGTGCCGGAAGATTCCCATGCAGTTTGAGTGCGACCACGATCACGATCACGATCACGAAGCGAAGGACGCCGAGGACAAGGAACACGAACATGGCGGGGACCAGAGCGATCCGCATGTCTGGCTCGGGATGGACAATCTTATTCGGATCGCCGGGAAGATTGCCGAGGTTCTGATTGCCCGCGATCCAGCGAACCGGGCATATTATCAGGAGCGTCTTGCCGCGTTTGAACGCCGTGCGAACCAGCTGCGCGACGGAGGGCGCGAAGCGCTCGGCGGCAAGAAAAACCGCAATTTCTATGTGCATCACCCCGCGTTCGGCTATTTTGCCAAGGAGCAGAATCTCAAACAGTGTGCGGTGGAGTTGGGCGGGAAGGATCCGTCGCCGCGTCATCTGGCGGAGCTGGTGCGGCAGATGCGTGCGGAAAAAGTCGAAACGATTCTGGTGCAGCCGTCGATGAATCCCGCGACGGCGCGAACGCTGGGGGACAACGGGCGCTGCCGGATGGTGACGGTCGATCCGCTGGGCGGGGATGTTTTTCACACGTATGGGCATTTGACGGATGTGCTGTCCAAAGAGGCGCGCTGACGTCGGTGTTTTTGCCAGGATGCTTTGGTACTGACAAAAGTCGTGCCGCGTCTTCCGGCGGGACTTTTGTCTGTGTCGAGGACCGTCTTTTGGAAGCGAAAAACAGGAAAAGTATCAGAAAATTTAAAAAGAAGATTGAAAAAAGTGCATCTGTGGAGTATATTGCTGGTCTTGTCCGTGTATGCGGGATGCTTATCGCATGCTTTGGGCGGGGATGCCGGTGTGTCCGGCGGCGATCCGCGCGGGAATGATGCTCTTTCCCGATCGGGCGGGGAGTCGCTGGAATTGCAGTTGGCGTCGGAGAAGGAAAAGGCGAGGCAGCTTGCGCGAGAGCGGGATATGCTCAAAGCGGAACGGGATATGCTGCAGCGCGAGCTGTTGAAAACAATCGATCAATACAACCAGGAGAATGCGGCCAATCTCGGCCTCAGGACGATGCTCTCCGGAGCCCTCGATGAGGGTAAAGTGCGAAATTTCGGAGAAAGGGAAGCGTTGTTGCTGCGGCAGTTGAGGGAATTGGAAACCCAGGGAGGCGCCTTGGCGCTGGAGGCTGTTTCATTCTCCGAACTGGTGGAAAGAAGTCTGAGTGTTGCTGTCACGGGGAAGGTGGAGCAGGCCAGACTGAGGGTGCGGATCGAAGATCTGCGCCGGAAAGCCCGCCGGTTCAACGCTCTGACAAGCCCGGTCAAACCGGAGGCGGCGCTGCAAAAGTGCCGGATTCTGGCGGTAAGCAGGGAATTGTCCGGCGTGGTGCTCTCCGTAGGTACGACTCATGGTGCGTTTCATGGGTTGATCTACTATGCCAATGGTGGCAGGACACAGCTGAGAGTGGTCGCTTTGCGGCCGCTGGTCACAGCAGCTGTGGTTGTCGCGGGGAACATCGAAGACCTGACTCCGGGGATGGAGGCTGTGACAAATTTGGAACAATAACCGAAAACTACAGAGAAAATTGAATCATGGAAGTGAGAGCTTTGACAAAGAATGCACGGATTTCTCCGGAGAAGGCGCGGCAGGTTGCCCGGCTTCTGCCGAATAAGTCTGTGACGGACGCTCTTGCCGTCTGTGAGCTGAGTCCGCGGAAAGCGGCCCGGCTTCTGGGCGACACCTTGCGTTCCGCGTTGGCCAATGCCGAAAACAATTTTTCTTTGGAACGCGGAAATCTGGTTGTGAAGTCCGTTATGGTCGGCCCCGGGCCGATCATGAAGCGCTTCCGGCCGAAGGCCCGTGGTTCCGCCGGGCGCATCCGTAAGCGGACGAGCCACATGGAAGTCGTTCTGACGGACATCTGAGAAAGGAATGAATCGTGGGACAAAAAGTTAATCCGATCGGATTGAGAATCGCACTGACCAAAGACTGGGATTCCCGCTGGTTCGCCGGCAAGGCTCTCTTCGGTGAGTGGCTCCATGAGGATCTCAAGATCCGGGAATACATCAAGACGAAGTTCAAGGCCGCTTCGATTGCGAAGGTGCGTCTTGAGCGGTTTGCCAATCGCGTGCGTGTGACGATCTTTACCGCCCGTCCGGGTCTTTTGATCGGGAAGAAGGGTGCCGAGCAGGAGCAGCTCCGTCAGGAGATTGCGAAGCTGGCGCAGGGCAAAGAGGTTTTCACCGAAGTGGCGGAGATCCGCCGCGCGGAAGTGAACGCCCAGCTTGTTTCCGAGAATATTGCCATGCAGCTCGAGCGTCGTATCGGCTTCCGCCGTGCGATGAAGCGTGCGATTCAGCAGGCGATGGAGATGGGTGCGGAAGGGATCAAGATCAGCTGTTCCGGCCGTCTGGGCGGAGCGGAACTTGCCCGTTTTGAGCAGTACAAGGAAGGGCGTGTGCCGCTGCATACGCTGAAAGCGAACATCGATTATGGTTTCAGCGAGGCGGAGACGACCGCCGGAAAAATCGGTGTAAAGGTTTGGATTTGCCACAAAGAAGCAACGGAGGATCAGGAATATGCCGTTAATGCCAAAAAGGGTAAAGTACAGAAAAATTCAGCGCGGCGATAACTCCGGTCTTGCTACTACCAACAACAAGATTGATTTCGGAGATTTCGCGCTGCAGGCTTTGAGCCGCGGGTACCTTACCAACAATCAGATTGAAGCAGCCCGTGTGGCCATCAACCGGCATCTCAAGCGTACCGGCAAGGTGTGGATTCGGGTGTTCCCTTTCAAGTCGTTCACCAAGAAGCCGTTGGAAGTCCGTATGGGCAAAGGAAAAGGCGCGGTGGAAGGCTGGGTCGCTCCGGTGAAGCCGGGCCGGGTCCTCTTTGAGGTTTCCGGTTGCAGTGAGACGACGGCCCGCGAGGCGATGAGCCGCGCTGCAAACAAGCTTTGTCTGCGCTGCAAATTTATTTCGCGCGGCGAGTAACGGGAGAGACCAAAGATGACGAACAAAGATATTCGTGAGTTGACGGATGCGGAGCTTTCCGGGAAGGTGGAAGCCCTGCGCCGCGAGAAGCTCAATCTGAAGATTCAGAGCCGTACCGGGCAGCTGGAAAAGACAGCACAGGTCCGGAACGTCCGTCGTGACATCGCGCGTCTGCTGACTGAGCAGGCTGTTCGCGCGGTCAATGCGGCGAAGGCCGAATGACGAAACACCAGGTGTAAGCTATGAGTGAAGTTGAAAACAAACGTGGAAACCGCAAGGAAATGGTTGGCGTCGTGGTGAGCGACTGCCAGGACAAGACCATTGTGGTGAACGTGGACCGTCGTACGGCGCATCCGCTGTACAAGAAGGTTGTGAAAATCAGAAAAAAATTCACCGCGCATGACGAGAAGAACGAAGCGAAGACCGGCGATACCGTCCGGATCATCGAAACTCGTCCTCTCAGCCGCAACAAACGTTGGCGGCTGCTTGAGATTCTCAGCCGCGCGGCGGAAGCGTAAGAGCCGGAGTAAGTCATCATGATTCAAATGCAGACAATTTTGGACGTGGCCGACAATTCCGGAGCGAAAAAACTGCTGACGGTGACCATTATTGGTCAGGCCCGCAGTGTTGCCCGGATCGGCGATGTCGTAACCGCCGCCGTCGAGGAAGCGATTCCGGACGGTTCGGTGAAAAAGGGACAGGTCGTCCGAGCGGTGATCGTGCGCACGAAGCGTCACATTCGCCGTGCCGACGGCTCGTATTTGAGCTTTGACAGCAACGCCGCGGTGCTGATCGACAAGGAAAACAATCCGATCGGAACCCGTATTTTCGGGCCCGTGGCGCGTGAACTGCGCGAGAAGAACTTCATGAAGATCGTCTCGCTTGCGCCGGAGGTGCTGTAATGAGTTACCATGTCAAGAAGGCCGATAAAGTCGTTGTGATTTCCGGCACCCACAAGGGGGAAGGCGCGGTCATCAAGGCGGTTCTGACCAAGAACGACCGTGTGGTCCTTGAGTTCACCGAGCAGAAAGACCGTAAGATCGGCAAACGCACGATCAAGAAGAGCCAGGCCAACCCGCGCGGCGGGATGGTTGAGCGCACGGTGTCGGTGCATGTTTCCAACGTGGCGAAGGTCGCCGAGGAAAAAAAGACGGAGTAATGTAAAATGCCCGATATGATGAAAAAATACAAGGACGAAGTTCGTCCGGCGCTGCAGGCCTCACTGGGGCTGAGCAACGTTATGGAAATTCCGAAGCTGACGAAGATTGTCATCAGCACCGGTGTAAAGAGCAGCGCGGAGCGCGATGCTTTCACCGAGGCGAAGAAGCAGATCGCGGCTCTGGCCGGTCAGCAGCCGGTAATCACCAAGGCTCGCAAGAACGTGGCGAATTTCAAGCTGCGCGTCGGAATGTCCAATGGTGTGATGGTTACGCTTCGCGGAACCCGGATGTATGAATTTCTCGATCGTTTTGTGCACAATGCGATGCCGCGTGTGCGCGACTTCCGGGGAATTTCGGACAAAGGGTTTGACGGGCGCGGCAATTACAATGTCGGCGTGCCGGATGTTTCGGTTTTCACGGAAATCGACACCGACAAGCTCAAGTACCCGCTCGGGATCAACATCACGATTGTCACGACCGCCAAGACTGACGAAGCGGCGCGTGAGCTTCTGAAGATGATGGAAATCCCGTTCACCACGGGCAAGCAAGCGTAAGGAGTGACGAAAACATGGCCAAAACCAGTTTGATTATCAAATCGATCCGTCCGCATAAGTTTGCCGTGCGCAACTATACACGCTGCCGCAATTGCGGCCGTGCGCGGGCGTATATCCGTAAGTTCCAGTTGTGCCGTATCTGTTTCCGCGAGCTGGCCTCGAAGGGGCAGATTCCGGGTGTGACGAAGGCGAGCTGGTAATTCCAGAAGGGGAGAAACATCATTATGAGTATGCAAGATCCTGTCGCCGATATGCTTACCCGGATCCGCAATGCGGGGTCCGCCGGTCTTGTCACGGTTTCGATGCCGGGGAGCAAGATGAAGGCTGCCATTGCGCAAGTTCTTCAGTCCGAAGGGTATATCGCCGGATTTCAGGTGGTCGAAGACGGTGTCAAGAAGGTGCTGTCGATCGATTTGAAGTATTACGACAAGAAGCCAGTGATCGAGGGAATCGAGCGGGTGAGCAAGCCCTCGTGCCGGATTTATTGCCAGAGCACGCAGATTCCGAAGGTTCGCAACGGGCTGGGCACGGTGGTGCTGTCAACGCCGGACGGGATTCTTTCCGGCCGGGTTGCCGCCAAGAAGAACGTCGGGGGAGAGATCCTCTGTTACGTTTGGTAACGCAACTTTCAGTGTGAGGGAAAATACAAGATGTCACGGATAGGAAAAAAGCCTGTGGCGATTCCGGCGGGAGTCAAAGTGGCCGTCAATGGCACTGTGGTTACCGTGGAAGGCAAGGCGAAGTTGGAGATGACCCTTCCCGCGCTGGTAAGTGCGGAAGTCGTCGGCAACGAAGTGATCGTCAAGTGCGACAATGACACGCAGGAAGCCAGTGCAATGCACGGTCTTGCGCGCAGTCTTGTGCACAATATGGTCGTCGGAGTTTCCGAAGGGTTCAAAAAAGAGCTGGCCATCGTGGGCGTGGGTTACCGCGCGCAGATGCAGGGAAGCAAGCTGGTGTTGAGCCTCGGTTTCTCGCATCCGGTGGAGTATGTCGTGCCGCAGGGCGTGAAAGTGACCGTCAAAGAGGACAAGATTCTGATCGAGGGCGCAGACAAGCAGGCCGTGGGCCAGGCTGCCGCTACGATTCGTTCTTTCCGCGCTCCCGAACCTTACAAGGGCAAGGGAATTCGTTATGTTGACGAGCATATCACGCTCAAGGAAGGCAAAACGGTTGGCTAAAGGAGCTGAATCATGGCTGTTATTGATACCAAAGAGCAGCGCACCAAGCGGCACATGCGGATTCGGAAGAAGATTTCCGGAACTGCCGAGCGTCCGCGCTTCTGCGTGAGCATTACCGCGAATAATATTTATTGCCAGTTCATCGACGATGTGGCGGGACGGACTCTGGCGTCGGTTTCCTCCCTGGACGCCGCGTTCAAGGCGGAGAAGGCGCTGCCGAATATGGCAGGTGCCGTCATGCTGGGCAAAATGGCTGCGGAACGTGCGGTGGCCAAGGGGATTTCGGAGGTTGTCTTCGATCGTTCGGGATTCAAATTCCACGGTCGGGTCAAGGCGATCGCCGACACCGCGCGTGAAAACGGACTCAAGTTTTAGGAGTGCAAATGGCTAAGCGTGAATCTAGAATGGAGAAACCGGACAACAACGCGCAAGCGGGGATGCCGGAGCTTGAAGAGAGCGTAATTTGCATCAACCGCAGCGCCAAAGTCGTGAAGGGCGGCAAGAACTTCAGTTTCGGCGCGTTTGTGGTTGTCGGCAATCGCGAAGGCAATGTCGGGTACGGTTATGGCAAAGCCAATGAAGTTTCCGATGCGATTCGCAAAGGAAACGATTCGGCTCGTCGTAATATGATGACCGTTCCGCTGGTCGGACCGACCATCCCGCATCAGATCGAAGTCAAATTCGGTGGTGCGCGGGTGCTGATTCGTCCTGCCAGTCCCGGTACCGGTTTGATTGCCGGCGGCGCGATGCGCGCAATTCTCGAACTTGCGGGCATTAAGGACGTGCTGGCGAAGTCGCTGGGTGCGAATAACCAGGCGAATGTGGCGAAAGCCACGTTCAAGGCGCTTTCTTCTCTGCGCAGTCGCGAAGAGATTATGAGCAAGCGCGGTCTGACCGTGACGGCTCCTGCGGCGGAAGCCGTTGCAGCCGAAGCGAAGTAACAAGGAGACGCACGAAATGAAATTGCATGAACTCTCCCCGAATCCCGGTTCGACGCATCGTCGCAAGCGGGTTGGCCGCGGCGACAGCTCCGGCTGGGGCAAGACCGCGGGCCGCGGCGAAAAAGGACAGAAGTCCCGTACCGGTTCGACGATCCGTCCCTTCTTTGAAGGCGGTCAGATCCCGCTGTTCCGGCGTCTGCCCAAGCGCGGCTTCAAGAGCCTCGCTCCGGTGAACTACCAGCTGATCAACCTGAATTTGATCGAAGAGCATTTCAATGCCGGAGATGTGGTTGATCTGGAGTCGCTGCGTGCGAAGAAGCTGCTCAACAAGTCTAATCTTTTGCTCAAGGTGCTCGCCAACGGCGAGTTGACCAAGGCGGTTACGGTCAAAGCCGACAAGTTTTCGGCGGCGGCCGCAGCGAAGATCGAGCAGGCCGGCGGCAAGGCCGTCGTTGTGGAATGCTGCTGTCACTGCGAAGAATGCAGTGACGGACAGGCGGAAACGAAATAACGAAACCCCCGATGCGATGCACTCCTTCGAGAATGCGTCGCATCGGACGCTGTTTGTCAACGAGAAAGAGTGTTCGCGAGCCGGACGGCAATGCCGAACGTTGTGACGCTCTTTCCCGTGGCCTTCGACAGGGCCAAGGGAAAGTTTTCTTCTCCGGATCGCGGAGAAGGAGGTTTTCCCTTGTCTTTCTCGGAACCAAATCACATCAATAATACAGGAATCAAAAAAAGATGCTTTCCGCCTTCTGGAATACGCTTAAGGTCAAGGAGATCCGCGTCCGGCTCCTGTTCACGGCCCTGATTATCGTGCTGGTGCGTTTCGCCAGCAACATCCCATGCCCCGGAGTGAACTCCTCGGCCCTTCTGGAATATACAACCAAACTGCGCGAACATGCCGGTTCGGGCGGAATCATCGACATGCTCGATCTTTTCAGCGGCGGCGCACTGGAGAACTTTGCACTGGGCGCGTTGGGGATCATGCCTTACATCACCGCGTCGATCATTCTGCAGCTGCTGATGCCGGTGCTGCCTTCTCTGGAAAAAATCGCCCGCGAGGGCGAGTCCGGTCGTCAGAAAATTAACCAGTACACCCGTTACCTGACCATTGTGGTCTGTCTGATTCAGGGCGTGACCGTCGCAATGGCAATGGTCAATCCGAGCCGTTTGGGGCTGCCTGCTCCGTCCGGCGCGCTTTTCGTCGGAAATCAGCAGCTCTTCGTGGCGATGACGGTGGTTGTGCTGACCTGCACGACGATGATTTTTATGTGGCTCGGTGAGCAGATCACCGACCGGGGAATCGGCAACGGCGTATCGCTGATTATTACCATCAACATTATCGCCCGTCTGCCCGCAGCGGTCTTCCAGCTGGTGGAGATGACCCTCAATCAGGACAGCGGTTCCGGTGATTTCCGGGTCGTGCATCTCTTGCTGCTGCTGATCGTGTTTGTGGCGGTGACGGCGGCGACGATCATGCTTTCTCAGGGATACCGGCGCATTCCGATCCAGATGGTGCGCAAGGCGGTCGGCAGCAAACTGACCGGCGGCGCCACCCACATGCCGCTCAAGGTCAACTTCGCCGGCGTCATGCCGATCATCTTCGCCGGTGCGCTGATGGTGATTCCGGAATGGGTCTGCCGTTATTTCAACCTTACAACGCTGGCCGCGGCTTTCCAGTACATGGGAACCGGATACATGATTACCTATGGCCTCCTGGTCTTTGCATTCACCTATTTCTGGGTCGGCACGCAGTTCAAGCCGGTTCAGATCGCCGATAATCTCAAAAAGGAAGGCGCGTACATCCCCGGAATCAGCCCCGGGAATCCGACGGCGGATTATCTGGACACCACGATGACCCGGATCACCTTCGGCGGCGCAGTCTTTTTGGTGGCGCTGGCACTTTTCCCGATGTTCCTTTACGGAAGTTTCAAGATCCCGTTCATGGTCGCGCAGTTCTTCGGCGGCACCAGTTTGCTCATTATGGTCGGCGTGGTGCTGGATACCATGACCCAGCTGGAATCCCACCTGACCATGCGGCATTATGACGGATTCCTCAAGAGCGGACGCCTCAAGGGCCGGAACTGACGCGCGGAAGAACAATTTTCGGCGTGGTTGAGGCCGAGCCGGATGAAGGCGAATGGGAAGAACTTTTTTTCATACAGCACGGGGCGCGACAGGGTTTTGTGCTGTACGCGGAGAAGAGGTTTTTCCCGATCTTGTTTTCAGGGGGGCGTGGAAACGAAGAAAGCAGCCGGAGGATCATACGGAGCAAATTTGATACGGTCTCTCGGGGAAGAGTTGTCAAAGTCGTCGGACAGGACTTTTTTTAAAAAGCGATGAAGCGGTAAGGAGTCAGGGACATGGGCAAGACATTTCTCGGGATCGGCTGCGGGCCGATTCAGACGGGCATTTATGTGGCGGGCGCCGCACAGGGGCATTTCGACCGGATCGTACTGGCGGATGTGGACACCGCGCTGGTCAAGGCAATCCGTTCCTCCGGTTCAATCACGGTCAATACCGCAGGTCGCGACGCCATCGTCAGCGACACCTATGGGAAGATCGAAATTTACAATCCCAGCGTGCCCGAGGATCTGGAGAAGCTTACGCAGGCCGCATCGGAGGCGATTGCAATTAATACCGCTTTGCCGGCGGTTTCCTTTTATCGCTTCTCCGCCCCGTGGCTCAAGGCTGGTTTCGACCGCAATCCGACCGGGCTGCGTTATGTTTACACGTCGGAAAATTGCACGGTGGCCGCCTCCGAGCTGCAGAAGCTCATCGGCAACTATCCGAATACGTATTTCCTTGACACGGTGATCGGCAAGATGAGCAAGGTTTTCGCCTCGGGCGAGTCCGACTTGCCCGTGCTGGCTCCGGGATATGCCAAGGGGCATCTGGTGGAGGCTTTTTCCACAATCTACACCACCGACGCGCCCGGCATCGAGAAGGTCGGAATCGTCAATCTTTTCGCCAAGAAGGATATTTATCCATTTGAAGAGGCCAAACTTTACGGGCACAATGCAAGCCACTTCCTGTTGGGGATCCTGGCCGCTGAAAAAGGATGCCGGTACATGTCGGAGGCCAAGAAGTATCCCGAGGTGATTGAACTGACCCGTCGCGCGCTGCGCGAAGAGTGCGCTCCGGCGCTTTGCCGGAAATTCGCCGGGGTCGATCCCTATTTTGAACAGAAAAATTATCTGGAATGGGCGGGGGAACTTTTGGAACGCATGACTTCCGATTTTCTCGCCGACAGCGTGGATCGCGTCATCCGCGATCTTGATCGGAAGCTTGCCTGGAACGACCGGGTGATCGGTGCGATCCGGCTTTGCCTGGAGATGAAGGTGGAGCCGACGATTCTGGCCCGGGGCGCCGCGCTTGCCGCCAAACGGTACGGCGTGACCGTGGCCTCCGCCGCATGGCCGGAGGAAGGGGACGCTTCTCTCAAGAATACGGTAATGGAACAGATTTTGTCGTCAGAGCGGGGAGCATGCTGAACTTATGTTGATTGTCGGGGTACCACAGGGAAAGATTTCAAACGGGCGCTTCATTTACAATGCCCGGATCTCTTGTAGCGGCAAAATCCCGCTGGACGCGATTCACGGGAATTTGCATTTTTCCATTCCGGAAGCGTATGCGGATTATGCGGCTTCGGAATCCAGCGACTGTTTTATGCTTGCACTGCTTTATTTTGCGATGCGCCGTGGCGAAGATCTGCATCTGGAGGGCGCGGTCAACAAGACGCTTCTGGAACAGATCAATTCGGATGTGATTCCGCTTCTGGTCGCATACCGGGATAAATTGCAGCCGATCCGGGTCACCGCCGAGACCAAACGGCATTTCCCGATCGGAAAAAACGTCGGAACTGGATTTTCCGGCGGAGTCGATTCTTTTTATTCGGTCAAGAAGCATCTGAGCGACGAAGAACCTTTGGACACGTTGTTTTTCTTTGACGTGGGAACCCACGGGCAGGGGCGCACGGAGGAGGAATTGCGTCAGACACGGACGAAATTCCGGGCGCGTTTTGCCGCGTTTGCGCCTGCGCCGCAGATGTTGAATCTGCCGTACATCCCGATCGACGGGAACATGCCAAGTTTCCTGCCGGACAATATTCTGGCGGAGATCACGCTGATGAATGCGGCCTCCATCTATTTTGTGAGCGGTCGGATTCATCGCTATTTCATGGCGTCGGCCGGATTCACTTATGACCGTCTCTTCGACTATTATCAGAAGAGCAACGCATCGACGCATATCGATATGTCGCTGATCGATCCGATTCTGACCCCGCTACTGTCCACTTCCGAGGTGAAGTTGATTGCCGACGGAACCGCGTTGGGGCGGATTGCCAAGATTGATTTCATCTCGGATTTTCCCGCCGCGCAGAAGTTCCTCAATGTCTGCAACAGCACGGCGACGGTCGAACGGAACTGCTCGCATTGCCTCAAATGCCGCCGGACAATGACCGATCTGGAGATTCTGGAAAAACTGGATGATTTCCACGAGTCGTTTGACGTGGAGTATTACCGCAAGGAATGCCGGAAGCGGGATTTTGCCATGCTGATGCACCCGACGGCGGGGGATCAGTTTTCCCGTCTCAGCTATGCATACGCGGCGGCGCACGGAATCGATCTGCGGGCCCGGACGACCCGGCTGGATATCCTGTGCGCGATTCTGCATAGTTCGATTGTCTATACGATTCTAAAAAAAGTCAATCTGCTTGCAACGGTCAAGAGGCTTGGGGGGCGCAAATAGAACATGGAAGCGATGCGCTTGCACGATTGGCAACCACCTCTTCATGAAGAAATTGCGCGGGAGAATCGCTTCCATGCACAAAAGAGCGGCGAAAGAAACCGGAGGAAATCTTATGCCGGGTGCTTGCTTTTTTGCAGAAATCGGTGTATTATTTTCCAGTTGTCCGGGCTTTTGTGCCCGGAGATACGATTTTCCTGTGTTTTATAACAAAAAAGGATGGAATTGTTGAAATTCCGTCCGCCAAGCTCTATCGGGAGGAAACGGATGAACAAACCTAACCAGATCGGTTCGGCGATCGACGACGCGGCAATGCTGCTGCGTCTCGGCGTGGTCGGAGCGATCGTTTCGGCGGTGTTGGCACTGCCGGTGCTGCTGCTGGGCACAGTCAAAACGACATTTGCCGGAAGTGATGTTTTTGCGATCGGTATTTTGCCATATACCTTGGCGTTTCTCTTTTCACTGGCGGCGATTCTCTTTGCAATTCTGCAGAAAGCCGCGCTGATCGAAGAAGAGGAGAAGCTGCTGCTGGCAAAACGCAAGGAGAGCACAATGCTTTCCGTGGAGGAGGACGTCCGGTTTACCGCAGGACGCAGTTTTGCCAATTTTCAGAAATATGCTCCTTATGTGCTGACCATTCTGGCCGCGCTGATCACCGGCGCGATCGTGTTCGGGTTCTACCGCGGATGGGGCGCGCGGGTGGCGACTCCGGCGCTTCCGCCGGAACCGATGCAGGCGGCGCTGGTCTCCGCAATCATTATGTTTGCTAGTATTTTCGTCGGAGCCTTCTATGTGGGACAAGCCCGGCGTTCTTCGTTTCGGTGGCTGCGCCCGCTGGGTGCTTGGCTGATTGCGGGATTCGCCGTGATGTTCGTGGCGATGATCGTGCAATCGTTTTACCGGTTCGGGGTGACGGGGGTGGATCGGCCGGCTTCGCGGGTGATCCTGATCGTATTTGGCGTTCTCGGAGTGGAGTTCATCTTCAATTTCGTGGTCGAATTTTACCGGCCCCGGACGCTCGGGGAAGTGCGGCCGATCTTTGAGAGCCGCTTCCTGGCGCTCTTTACCGAGCCGGGCGGGGTGATGCGCAATATTGCCGATATGCTCGACTATCAGTTCGGATTCAAGGTGTCCGGGACGTGGATTTTCGGATTTGTGGAGCGGTCGCTCTTTCCGTTGCTGCTGCTCTGGGCGGCGATTCTCTGGTCTTTCACCTGTATTCACGAGGTCGGGCCGAGCGAGGTCGGGGTGCGGGAGCGCTTCGGCCGCGTGGTGGAATATCAACTGTTGGATTCGGGAATTTATTTCACGTTGCCCTGGCCGTTCGGAAGGATTGCCACGTACAGTTGCTCGCAGATTCACAGCGTGACGGTCGGGTCGATTCAGGAGTCGCCCGATGCCGCCAAGGAGAATGCGCTTGACGTGATTCTTTGGACCAAACAGCATACGAAATTGACGGAAAATAACTTTCTTGTGGCGGTCGAGCCGGAACACGGCAATAAAAAGAGCGATGAAAATGTCGCCAGTTATATTTCCTTTGTCGGCATGACTATGCCGATTCAGTACCACATCCGGCGCGACGGGGTGTTCAATTACGCCTATCGCAACCGGGATTCGGAAAAGATTCTTACGCGGATCGGCGAAGCGGTCGCCACGCGCTATCTGGCGAGCTGCTCGATGAACAAATTGATCGCCACCGGCCGGCATGAGGCCGAAAAGGCGATGTTCGATCAGATTCAGCTTCTGGCGGATCAGCAGCATCTGGGAATTCAGCTTGTGGCGGTCAATCTGCTTGACGTGCATCCTCCGGTCGACAAGGTTGCGCAGGCTTATCAGGACGTGATCGGCGCGATGGAGGAGAAGGAGTCGAAGATTCTCGAGGCCAAGGCGTACAGTGAAAAGGTTCTTCCGGAGAGCAAATCCAAGGCGATGCGCATTGTCGCCGAAGCCGGATCGTACCAGTACATGATTACCCGCGTGGCAAAGGCGGAAAGCGGGCGGTTCAGCACGCAGCTGGCCAGCTATCTGACCATGCCGTCGATGTTCCGGCTGCGCTCTTATCTGGACTTTCTGGAAAAAGATTGTGCGGACATGCGCAAATTCATCATCAGTTCCACGTTGGACAATGAAATTTACGAGCTGAACTTCGAAGAGAAGCCGAGGATGGATCTGGTCGATGCATCGCTTGACACTCTTGTGGAAAAGAAGTAACCAGCCGGCAGAGCAACATTTATCATTCAAAAGAAAACATAGAGAGGGACAAGAGAAAATGAACGACAATATCTTCCGTCATTGGCCGACGGTGCTTCTGGGCGTGATCGTCGCGGCGGTGCTGCTGCTGGTGGTTTTTTCGTACCAGCTTGCGGAAACGGAGAGCGCGGTGGTTACCACCATGGGCAGCATCAACAAAGGAAACCCGACTCCGGGATTTCATTTCCGCTGGCCCTATCCGATTCAGAAAATCTACCGTTTTGACAATCGGATTCGCTGTTTCTCCGGGGCCGAGGGGAAACTCGAAGAGATGATGACCAGCGACGGGCAGAATATTCTCGTGGGAATCTTCGTTGATTACCGGATCAGCGATCCGAAAATGTTCTTCACGCAGCTCGAGCGCATTGACGAGGCGGAAAAGCAGCTCAATATCTGGATGCGCAGCGCCAAGAGTTCCACATTCGGGCGTTATCGTTTCAATCAGATCATCAATACCGACCCCAAGAAGATGAAGTTGGCCGAAATTCAATCCGGCATCCGCAAGGAATTGGAGAAGAGCACCTCCGGGTACGGCATCTCGATCTCCTATGTCGGGATCAGTTCGATCAACGTGCCCAGCTCGATCAGCGAGAAGGTGTTCGACCGGATGATCCGCGAACGCAAGGTTGTGGCGGAGGGGTATCTGGCGCAGGGCAACACTCTGGCCGAGGAAATCCGCATCAAAGCCGATCGTGAAAAAGAAGTCGTGCTTGCCGACGCGGAGGCCGCGGCCAAGGAAGTTCGCGCGCTTGGCGACGCCGAAGCCGCCCGGTATTATGCGGTGTTCAAGGAGAATCCGGAATTGGCCGGATTCCTGCGGCGGCTTGATTCGCTGCGCAAGATCATGAAGTCGCGGACCACGCTGGTGCTCGACACCAACGCCGCTCCCTTTGATTTGCTCAAACCGGGTGCGGACACGATGGTTAAAGGCCCCGTCCGGAAATAAGCGCGAAGGGAATTCATTGTTATGGAACAGAAAAAAGAAGACCTCGGTTATCAGTTGCCCGGCGGTCAATATGACTCCGGGATACAGTCCGTCACGCGAACGCTGCGGATTGCCTTTGTGCTGCTGATCGTATTGATTGTGGGAATGCTCATCTACTTCTTCAGTCTCGGCGGCTATTTTGTCGTCAAGCCGCAGGAGGCGGTGGTTGTGTTTCGCTTCGGGAAATATCAGGCGACTTATGACAAGGACTGGCATTGGTTCATGCCTTATCCGATCAACAGCTTCGTGCGCATCCGCACCAATCCGCAGTTTCTAAAGGTGGATTTCCGTCCGGCTTCGGGAGTCGGCGGGCAGGAGAATGCACAGCTGGAACCCGGACGGGACGGTTATTTGCTGACCGGAGACGCCAATATCATTCATTGCAATTGGAGTTTGTCGTACCGGGTGATCGATCCGAAGAAATATTATGAAACGTTGTTGACGCCGGTCGATCCGCTGCAGGACGACGATGTGATCGCCGCGCCGGATGGCAAAGCGATGGGGCGTCGCGGACCGCAGACATTGCTGACCAACCTCTTCCAGCAGGCGGTCATCACTGTGACGGCCAACCGGAATGTGGATGAGATCCTTTACACCAAGCAGGGGGACTACCGCGAGGAGGTTGAACGGGTCTTCTCGAAGGCGGTTGCGGGCTGCGACGTCGGGCTGGAAGTCAGCCGTGTCACGCTGGACCGGATTTATCCGCCGCTCAAGACCAAAGCGGCGTTTGACGAGGTGGCCGCGGCCACCAGCACCCAGTCGACGCTGATCGATCAGGCGCGGGAATACAGTGTGACGCAATCCGGCAGAGCGCAATCTCAGAAGGCGGAGGTTCTGGCCGCGGCGGACACCTACCGCAAGCAGATTGTTTCCGAGGTCAAAGCGGAGACCATCTACTTCCAGAGCATTCAGCGGGAGTTCCTCAAGAGCCCCGACACCGTGCTCATGGCGCTTTACAATCAGACGCTTTCGGACGTTCTGACCGAACAGGACGGCAAATATATCATCGGGACCGCCGGCAAGGCGAATAAACAGATCCGTATCAAACTCAATCCCGAGCCCACCCGGCCCGCGGCGAAGAATGCGGAGGGAAAATAAAAATGGCTGACGCACTTGAAATGGCCACGGGGCATATTCACGACGAACACTGCGCCTGCGGGCATCATCACAATCACTCCCACGATCAGGAGGAAGGCCGCCCGGCATGTCCGTGCGGACATGACGCGGTCGGCGGAGTTGGGCACGACCGCACGATGGGGAAGATCTCCTTCGCGCTGCTCGGCGGATTGCTTACGGCAAACTCTTTCCTGCTGGACGCGCTGCTGCCCCGGCAGACCTTCGCATCGATGTTCAGCGCGATTCTCGGCGCATTCATTCTGGCATTGCCGATTATCTTCACGGCGATCCGCGATCTGGTCAACGGCAAAGTCTACATGAACGAGCTGGTGGCGCTGGCCATCCTCGCGGCGTTGGCTGGCGGCGATTTTCAGACAGCGGGCATTATCGCGTTTTTCCTGCTGGTGTCGATCATCATTGAGAGCCGGACGGCAAGCGGCGCCCAGCGCTCGATCGAAGAGCTGATCAAGCTGACGCCGAACCGGACGCGCAAGATTGTCAACGGTCAGGAGATCGAATGCGAAGTGACCGAACTGGTGCTGGGCGAGACGATCCGGATTCGGCCCGGGGAAAACTTCCCGGTGGACGGCGAGATCATCTCCGGCGAAAGTACCGTCAACCAGGCGTCGATCACCGGAGAATCCATGCCGGTTGAAAAGGCGGTCGGGGACGACGTGTTCGCCGGAACACAGAACCTGACCGGACAGATCGACATGAAAGTGACCAAGCTGGGCGAGGATACCACGCTGGGGCGGGTCAAGTCCATGATTCTCGCGGCGGAAAGCAGCCGGACGCCGATGGTTCGGATCATCGACCGCTATGCGGCGTATTACACTCCGACCGTGCTGATGCTGGCCGGGCTAACGTGGTTTGTGGAGAAGGATATGCAGCGGGTCATCACGCTGATGGTGATTGCCTGCCCCTGCGCGATTGTGCTGGCCACGCCGACGGCGGTGGTCGCCGCGGTCGCCGCAGCCGCCCGACTCGGTATCTTAATTAAGAATGTCAGCCATCTTGAGCTGGCCGGACGAATCACAGCTTTTGTCTTCGACAAGACCGGAACGCTCACCGATGGAATGCTCTCGGTGGTCAAGTTGACCCCGTTCGGGAAAATCACCTCCGCGGAACTGTTGCTTACGGCGGCTTCCGCTGACCGGCACAGCAACCACCCGACGGCGAAGGCGCTGCTTCAGCTCGCCTCCGAGGCCGGAATCACGCTGCGCGAGACTGGAGAGTTTCAGGAAGTTCCCGGCAAGGGCGTGATTACAGAATTCGACGGCGCGCACTGCATGGTCGGCCGTGCCGCGTGGCTCCGCTCAATGAAGATCGAAATCGCCGGAGACGAGGCGGCGTCGGAAGGCATGAGTGTGGTTTACGTCGTGCGGGACAATGTTGTGCTCGGCTGGATTGGATTCCGGGACAAGATTCGCAGCGAGTCGCCGCGGATGATCGAAGATCTGCGGAAATTGGGAATCCGTCGCTGTTCGATGGTGACCGGCGACCGTGAATCGGTGGCGGAGAGCGTCTCCGCGGCGCTGGCGCTGGACGATCACCGCAGCGAATGTCTGCCGGAGGGGAAGGTGGAATACGTCGAAGAGAGCAAGAAGCGTTACCGCGTGGCGGTGGTGGGCGACGGTGTCAATGACGCGCCGGCGCTGACTGCGGGCGATCTGGGAATCGCCATGGGAGCCATCGGCAGCGATGTGGCGATCAACAGTGCGTCGATCGCTTTGATGACCAATGATCTGCGGCGCATTCCAATGCTGGTGTATCTCTCCCGCAAATCCCGCGGGATCATCAATCAGAATTTGGTATTCGGTATGCTGATGGTTTTTGGCGGCATGATTTTGTCCGTGTTCGGCTGGATGACGCCGATCTGGGCAGCGGTGCTGCACACCTGTTCGACGCTGCTGATTATTTTCAACAGCGCGCGGCTGGTTCGCACCGGGGAAGACCTGACGCTCGAAGAAAATCGCGACTAACACTTGAGGGAAACTATGCCGGATATGGAGAACAACAAACAGGCCCTGGTCAAAGCGGTGGGATTGACCAAAGTCTTTCGTGACTTCTGGGGCCGTCCCAAGGCCAAGGCCGTCAACGACATCGACTTCGAGATCAAGGAAGGCGAAATTGTCGGTCTCTTGGGACCCAACGGTTCCGGGAAATCGACGACGGTCAAGATGATTCTGGGGCTTCTCTATCCGACCGGCGGACAGCTCTCGGTGCTCGGCAAAAGTCCGCGCGCGGTGGAGACCAAACGGGAAATCGGCTATCTGCCGGAGGAATCGTATCTTTATAAGTATCTGACGGCAGAGGAGACACTGGACTTTTTCGGGTCGTTGTTCAATCTCTCCGCCGGAGAACGCAAAAGCCGCATCGATCAGCTTCTGGACATGGTCGGCATGGCGCATGCCAGACACCGTCGCGTCGGGGAATTTTCCAAGGGAATGCAGCGGCGCATCGGACTGGCGCAGGCGATGATCAACGATCCCTCTTTTCTGATTCTCGACGAACCGACTTCCGGCTTGGATCCGCTCGGCAGCAAAGAGGTCAAGGATCTGATTCTGACGCTGAAAAAACGCGGCAAAACCGTGCTGATGACCAGTCACCTGCTCAGCGATGTCGAAGATGTGTGCGACCGGGTCATCATTCTTTACGGCGGCAAGATCCGCGCGGAAGGTTCCATCCGCGAACTTCTGACCGTCGAGGACAGCACCACAGTGACCGCGCCGACGCTCAATGTGGAGCAGACGGCGAAATTTTTGGAGATTTTGCGCAAGGAATTTGGCGACGGGAATTTTGCCGTTTCGCATCCGCGCCGCACTTTGGAGGATTTCTTCCTCGACGTGGTCAACCGGGCGAAACAGGAGAGCGTCGAGACCGCCGGCGTGGTCGGCGGCGGAGAGGTCGCAAACTACCTCAAGGGCGAAAACGCCCCGAAGGATGCGGTGCTTGCCGCGCTGATTGAGGAGGCCCGCCCGGTTACACCGGCGGCGGCAGCCCCCGCACCGGTGGCGGCTCCCACGGTCGAGCCGGAGGCGGAGGCCGCGAAGGTGGAAGAGAAACTTTCCGATCTTATGAGCGAGAAACGTGTGGAAGTTGTTCCACAGTCGGCGCCGCAGTCGGCAATGGATGCCGAGTCGCTGGCCAAAGCCAACGAAAAACTGGGAAGCCTGCTTGGCGGCGGTGCGGACCAAACACAGGACAAAGGCGAATGAGAGCATTTCTGGCAGTCTTTTTTCTGACCTGCCGCAACGCGCTGCGCTCGCATATTTTTCAGTTCCTGCTGGTGCTGCTGCTGCTGGCCGTTGTGCTGATTCCGTCGACCGTGACCGGCGACGGAACTGCGTCGGGGTATATTCAGGTATCCTTGCTGTACAGCCTGTCTTCCGTGGCAACGCTGCTGTCGCTTTCCAGCCTTTGGATGGGGTGTTTTACCATGACGCAGGATTTGGACAGCTATCAGCTGCACATGGTGGTGACTAAGCCAGTGCCGCGCTGGAGCATCTTCCTGGCAAAATGGGCGGGCGTGTTCGCGCTGCATTTCGTGCTGCTCTTGATCGCCGGGACGGTGATCTACGGAATCGTTCGCTATGAATTTTCCCGTCAGGACTTCAAAGCGTCCGAACGGCGCGATGCGGAGAGTGAAATTTTGTCCGGGCGACGCAAATTCGCACCGGAGCAGCCCGATTTCCGCAAGATGGGCGAAGAGGCGTTGCGCAAACGCATCGCCGCGCTGGCTGTCGAGGGGAAACAACCAGATTTTGCCAAGATGGGCGGGGAGAAGCAGGTTCTCTCCGACATGACCCGGCAGGCCGCCGCGCAATATACGGAACTCAAAGCCAAAGGCCGAAAAAGCTGGGTGTTCAAAGATCTGCCCGACCAGCCCGGCTCGGTGCTTTATTTGCGCAGCCGTACTTATGCCGGAAAAATTCAGGAGAAGAATCAGCAGCGTATGACTTCTGGACTGTGGCTGGTCGGGATTCCCCGCTTTGAAAAGCCCAAGGAGGAGATCCGCGATGTGACCAAGGAGCCGTACAAGGTCGATTATTATGCGTTTTCCGGTGCGCCCGAACAGTTCCGCGGCAATGAATTTTACGAGAAAAAACTCTATCCGCAATGGGGCATTGTCACGCCGGATCACAAGCTCTATTTGGATTACATCAATCTCGACCCCAAGCAGGAAGCGCAGTTCTTTCAGCTCGAGGACGGACCGTTTCTTCTGGTGCGCGTGACCGGATTCTTCGGGAATTTTTTCCGGGGGATTTTAGTGCTTGCGCTGCAGCTGCTGATTATGTCTGGCCTCGGATGCGCCGCGGCGGGGTTCCTTTCCATGCCGGTGGCGGTGTTCTTCTCGCTCTCCTATCTCCTCTTTGGAAGTCTCGCGGATTATGTGGTTTCCACCACGATTGAAGCGCAGATCGGGTTCTCGTATTATTTCGGGAAACTGCTGCTGGCAATTGTGATTCCGATGCAGGGCTTCGACGTGACCGATCTGATCGCCAAAGGGGAACTGGTGGAGTTTTCCTACATCGGAACACTCTTTTTCGACTATTTGGTGATCCGGGCGCTGCCGCTGTTTGCGCTGGGGGTCATTTTGTACTGTAAACGCGAACTGGCACTGGTGATACGCAAATGAGATTTCGAACGATTTGCATCTATTTCGCGGCGCTGGCGGCGTCGCTGGTTCTGCTGGGCGGAATTTCCGTCGTCTCCGGACGGCTTGACCGCGAGATCAAGGAGAACAATCTGCGCTTTACCGGCGAGATCGCAAACGCGTCTCCGTTGGTGACGTTCACCACCGCCGCGCTGGGTAGTTTCCGCGGGATCATCGCGGATCTGCTGTGGTTCCGCGCCATGGGGTTGCAGGACAAGGGCAACTACTTTGAAATGGTGCAGCTGGCCAAATGGATCACCGACCTTCAGCCGACGTTCTCCGGTGGAGCGGCCTATCTGGCGTGGAACATGGCCTACAATATCTCCGTCACTCGGTCCTCATTTGAAGACCGCTGGAAATGGGTCAACGAAGGAATCAAACTTTTGCGCGACCGCGCGCTGGCGTACAACCCTGAGGATCCCAAGCTTTATAAGGAACTGGGATGGATTTTCCAGCATAAAATCGGGAATATCATGGATGATGCAAACTTGTTTTACAAGAATGCGATCGCTCTGGAGATGCTCGAGGTGCTGGGGGTGAATCCCGATATCCCCGGAATGGCCGCCGCGCCCGCCTCCGCCAAGGAATTCGACGCTCTTTATGCGGACAATGCGCTTTTGTCTGCGAAAAGGAAGGAGGCTGGATATTCGACCTTCGACGAGCTTTATGAAGCATTCAAGGCGAACAAGGCTCAGTTGCCGGAGAAATTCATCGGGACGCTCGATGATCCCGAAATGGCGAAAAAGTTGGAGAATTATTTCCGCCGCACTTATTTGCGGGAACGGTTCAAACTCGATGCCGCACTGCTTGCCGAGCTGGATGCGAAATACGGACGGCTCGACTGGCGCATGCCGGAATCGCAGGCGCTTTATTGGGCCACAATGGGATTGAAGAAAACCATCGGACACCGCAATCTGGATTGCGAACGCATGGTCACGCAAGCCTTGTATGAATCGTTCAAGAGTGGACGACTGCTTTTCTTTGATCCGAAAAGCCGCAAGAATGTGATCATGGTCCCCAATTTCGACGTGCTTGATGCCGTCAAGGACACCTTCGACAAGACGATAAAGGAAAATCCAGACGTCTCCTCCTTCTTCAGCGCCAAGGTCAATTTTATGAAGGACGCGATCGTTACGCTTTTCACCTACGGAAAATTTCGGAAAGCCGCCGAATACTATGAGGAACTCAAAAAAATCGACAGCACCCAGCGGCGTCCGAGTTTGGAGGATTTCGCCATGGAGGGGTGGGGCGAGGACATTCGCGACGGCGGAGTCAAGCAGGCGCTGCAGTTGATCTCCGGAATGCTGCTGCGCAGCATGTACTACGCCGCCTATGGCGATATGGACGCCTCCGCCGCCAACGACCGGATGGCCCGCTATATTTACAACCGGTATCAAAAGGAGAACTCCGATGTGCAGGAGAGCCGCGGCCTTCCTCCTTACAACGAGATGAAGCAGACAATTTATCGCAATGCGATTGCAAATTTCCCACCGGAGATGGCCGCCGCGCTCAAGGCGCGCGCCGTGTCCGAAGCGGAGGAAAACAAAAAGTAACTTCATGAACGGAATTTTCCAATCCGCCTCGCCGCATTAGACGAATTTGAATTGACACGCCGCGCTTTGGCACGCGGGCAGTGGTCAAAGATGGGATGCGGTTTGTTTCAGCAAGGGACCGCGATGAGAAACAGGATTATTTTTTTCCGGAAGGAGTGGTTTTCTTAGTACTATGACATTATTGATATTCAGCGTTGTTTTTGCTTTGGTGATTTCGCATTTGTGTTCGCTTCTGGAGGCGGCGCTTCTGAGCTTGACGCCCAGCCAGCTCGCAACAATCGACCGGCGCAATCCGAAGACCGGATTCCTCTGCCGCCAGATGAAGCAGAATATTGACCGATCGATCGCCGTGATCTTGATCGTCAACACCGCCGCACACACCATCGGCGCCGCAGTCGCAGGCGCGGAATTCGGGCGTCTTTACGGCAATCATTGGCTTTGGGTTTTTACGCTTGCGTTTACCCTCGTGATGGTGCAATACACCGAAATTCTGCCCAAAACCATTGGCGTGCGATTCAATACCTCCATTATGGCGCGCGCGGCACGCCCGTTGAACTTCATGACGATGTTCTTTGCACCTCTGATTGCCATGGTCGGACTGCTCAACCGGCCGTTCGAGTTCCGCCGCAAAGGCAAGGAGCCTTCCACGGCGGATGAAATTTCCGCCCTCGCCGCAGTCGCACGCAACCGGCAGCAGATCAGCTCCCGTCAGGAACGGATCATTCGCGCCGTCCCGCAGCTCTCCGCGACAACGGCCCGACAGGTGATGCTGCCGATCGACAATGTCTCTTTCATCTCCACCGATCAGAGTTTGAGCGACGCCATCAGCAAAGTCGGCGTCGATTTTCACACCCGGTATCCGGTATGCCGGGGGAACGACCGCAACGATGTGCTCGGATATGTCAATTTCAAGGAACTTGTGGCCGTTTACCGCGCGGCGCCGGAGACCGCCCGGCTCGGCGATCTGGTGCGCCCGATCGGTTTTTCCGAGCCGGATGAGTGCGTGGCGGAACTTTTGGAACGCTTTGCCACACAACGCTGTCATATGGCCATCGTGCGCGGCGCCGACCAGAAATCGCTGGGACTGGTCACGATGGAAGATATCGTTGAAGAGCTTATGGGCGACCTCGACGATGAATTCGATCCGTTGCCGCGCACCTTCTATTCGCCTTCGGAACACCTGTGGGTGGTTGGCGGAGGAATTTCGCTGGCGCAACTTGGACGCGAAACCAATCTGGAACTGCCGCGTCGCGCCGAACCGGTCAGCAAATGGTTCATTCGGATGCTCGGACGCGTGCCCCGCGGCGGGGACTCTTACCGCGTCGGAAATGCAGAATTTTGCGTGCGGAAACTTCGACGTGGAAGCGTGCTGGAATTTAATGTGAGAAAGATCGATCCGGCGGGAGGCGGGAAATATGAAAAGAAGATCACTACTGATTGAGTCGGCCGGGCGTTTGCTGGCGCTGGCGATCACGGCGGCAGGACTTTCCGGCTGCGTGCAGCTTGATTATAACGGACAGACGTTTGCACCTGTGCCCGAGAGCGAGACGGTTGAGCTGGTCAATTCGGTCAAAGCAGTGCCTCCGGGATACACTTTGATCGGGTATGCCACAATGGAAGCCGGAGACGGAATCGACATTTATGAGATCCGCGAACACTTTCAGGAGAAGGCTCGTGAAGTCGGAGCGACGCTTGTTGCCATTGAATATGTGCGCCGGGTCAAGGTCGGAGAATTCACTCCGCCGGGGGCAGGCTCCAACCGGATCAACGACGTTACCGATTCGCTCGGTACAACTGCCGGCGGCGCTCCGATTCGGATTACCGCAGCCGGAACCGTCGAAAATATCTCTTCGAGGAAAACAAACCTCTTTGTCATTCGCGCCAAGGCGCTCTTCTATGTGCGTACGACCGTTTTTGACGCGGAGATGGTTCGCACCGCGGCGGATCGCCGGGACACTGTGGAGAGTCGAAAAGAAAATCCCAGTGCGGAAGCATTGATTGCAAAACCTGTCGAAAGCAAAAAATGAACGAAAACGCCGTCGAAATTCATGATCTGGACTTTTCTTACCTCGCCAAAAGCGCGCCTGTGCTCAGCCGGATTAATCTGAACATTCCCGTGGGCGCAAACGCCTGCGTGATCGGTCCCAACGGGGGAGGAAAGAGCACTTTGCTCAAGCTGATTCTCGGACTTTTAAAGCCGCAGAAGGGATGCGTGCATGTCTTTGGAACCGATCCGGTTTCCGCACGGCCGAAGGTCGGGTACATGCCCCAATATCACAAGCTGGACAGCGATTTCCCGATCTCGGTACGCGATGTGGTCATCATGGGGCGTCTGCGTCCGTTTGGTTTTTACCGCCGCGAGGATCGCGAAAAGGCTCGCGCCGCGCTCGCCGAAGTCGGCGTGGCCGATTTGGAAAAACGCTCCTTCGCAGAACTCTCGGGCGGACAGCGGCAGCGGGTCTTGATTGCTCGGGCGCTGTGCGGAGATCCCGAACTTCTGCTTTTGGACGAACCGACGGCCAACATCGACCCCGGCGCCGGGGAACAATTTTATCGCACCCTCGCCCAGCTTCGCAAGCGTATGACTCTGGTGACCATCTCCCACGACCTCGGATTCGTCGACAAGAATGTGGACATGGTTATCTGCGT
The DNA here is from genome assembly GCA_028691615.1 of Victivallaceae bacterium. Classification (GTDB taxonomy): domain Bacteria; phylum Verrucomicrobiota; class Lentisphaeria; order Victivallales; family Victivallaceae; genus JAQUYX01. The sequence goes on along the minus strand of JAQUYX010000002.1, from coordinate 21,231 downwards.
CAACCGGAGTCTCACAATTCACGATCCGGTGGCGCTCTCCGAACATGAGATGGACAGCCTCTATCACCATGCGGTGGCGCCGGTGCATCACTGCAAATGTTGCGGCGGACGCGAGGAAGAGAGGCAATCATGACGAAATTTCTGGTGGATCTGATGGACCCCTCCATGGGGTTTTTGCGGGCGTCGCTTCTGGTGGGGGTGCTCGGAAGCGTCGCATTCGGCGCTATGGGGACTTTGGTCATCATCCGACGGATTACTTCTCTGGCCGGGGCGATCGCGCACGCGGTGCTGGGCGGGGTCGGCGCGGCTTTGTATTTCCAGAGGGTCTGGCATGTGTCGTGGTTGACGCCGATGACCGGAGCGATGATTGCGGCGGTTCTGGCGGCGCTGATTATCGGGACGGTCAGTTTGTGCGCCCGGGAACGGGAGGACACGGTGATCGGCGTGGTTTGGGCGTTCGGCATGGCCATCGGGTTGGTCTTTCTGGCCAGAACGCCGGGGTATGTGGATTTGCAGGGGTATCTTTTCGGTAATATTCTGCTGGTTTCCGAGCGGGAGGTTTACGCGACCATCCTCCTGGATCTGGCGGTACTGGTGCCGCTGGTGCTCTTCTACAACGGCATTCTCGCGGTGGTTTTCGACGATACCTACGCGGAACTGCGCGGGGCGCGCGTCAAACTGATTTACTTCATGGTGCTGGTCATGACCGCGCTCACGATCGTCGTGATGGTCAACGTGGCGGGCATCATTCTGGTGATCGCACTGCTGACGCTGCCTGCTGCCACCGCCGGGTTGTTCGCTAAAAATGTGTGGTCGATGATGATTCTGGCCACGCTGCTGGGAATGCTTTTCACCAGTACCGGCATGGCGGCGAGCTATCTGACGGATCTGCCCAGCGGCGCGATGGTGGTGCTGCTGGCCGGCGCGGTTTATCTTTTTTCGCTGCTCTACCGGCACATCCGCCGGTGAGAGGTGTGCCGACTTTTTCAGGAATAACGACTTTTTTGCGCTGCCCCGGGAGGGCAGGCCTTATGCGAGATAAAATTCTGTTCCGGGGGCTTTCCGCGCCTCCGCGTCCCGGCGGATTCCGGGAAATTCTGCGGATTTCCTACCCATTGGTGCTGATGAGCGCGTCGCATATGCTCATGCAATTTTGCGACCGGACTTTTTTGGCCCGTAATTCGACGCTGGATGTCACCGCCGCATTTCCGGCGGGATTTCTCTTTTTCTGCCTGTTCTGTTTTTATATGGCGACCGGCGGATATACCTCGGCGCTGGTGGCGCAGTTTTTCGGCGCGGGCAAAAGAGGGAGTTGTGTCTTCGCAGTATGGTCGGCGGGATTTCTCATGGCGGCGGCCTCGCTGCTGGTGGTTTTTCTCAATCCGTGGATCGGACACGGCGTCATCCGGGCGATGGTGGACGACCCGGTGCTGGCGAAACTGGAACTGACGTATTTTGACGCACTCATTCCCAGCGGTGTATTCTCCTGCTTGTGGGCGCCGTTCTGCGGTTTTTTCTCGGGGCGCGGGAAAACCAAGCTGGTCGCCGCGATCAGTATTTTTGGATGTCTGCTCAATGTGCCGCTGGATTATTGGATGATTTTCGGGGCGCCCAGACTTGGAATCCCGGCAATGGGAATTGCGGGGGCCGGATGGGCCACGTCGATTTGTACGGGCGTTACATTTCTGATGATGCTCGGGGCGTTCCTGCTGACCAATCAGCGACAGTATCCGACCCGGCGTCTGGTGGGGATTCAATGGGCGATGTGCCGGAAGATTCTCCGGTATGGAACTCCGGCGGGAAGTCAAATTTTTCTGGACTGCGCGGCGTTTGCGGTGGTGACGTTCTCCTTCGGCAAAATTGGAACGGAGGCGTTGACGGCCAGCGTGCTGACGCTGGCGATCAACAATATTTTTTTCATGCCGCTGATGGGACTGGCCGACGGTTGCGGAATCGTCGTCGGACAATACATCGGACGCGGGGAACCGTCGATTGCGGAGAAGGCGGCGGTGCGGGCATGGAAATCGGCGATGGTTTATATGATCGGCGGAGCGTTGCTGTATGTCTTTTTGCCGGAAGTGTTGATTATGATTTTTGCGCCGGCGCAGCAGGGCGGGGCGGTGAATTTTGCAAAGGTCGTCGAGGTGACCAAACAGATTCTTTTGACGGCGGTCTTCTTTAATTTCTGCGACGCGACCAAATTCACATTTGCCGGAGCGTTGCGCGGAGCGGGAGATACGTTGGCGGTGTTGCTGATCACTTCGGGCGGGGCCTGGCTGGTGATGATGCCCGGAACGCTCTTTTTGATTTTTAAATTGCACGCCTCGGTGGTTCAGGTGTGGATCTTTCTGGCCTGTTATGCGCTGGTGGAGGCGTCGATTGTCTTCTGGCGGTTCCATGCCGGCTGTTGGCGAAAAATCAATTTGATCGGGGGAAGGAATTCAATAAAATGAGAATTTCCAAAGTGAAACGGTTGGTCGGCGTGTCGGTGCTGGGGGCGATTCTGCTGGCGGTCGGGCTTCCGGAGATGGCGCCGTACCTTTTTCCGTGGAGCAGAATGAATTGTCTGAGCGTCGAAATCGACCTTTATTCCGGGCGGGTACGGCATACCAAATATTATTGGTTTTTTCCTTTGGCGCAACGGATCTCTGAAGACCGCCAGTTTACGCGTCTGCTCTTTCCCGACCGGACGCGGATGCCGCAGCCGCGCTGGCGCGATTGCGTCCGGTTTGACAGTGCCCACGTTGACCGATCGCCGGAATATCCCTACGCCAATGCAATCTGGCAGTCCGGGAAGGGATTCGAAATGGCATCCGTGCGGATGAATGAGGTCGCTCAAAGCGCATTGGCCGCCGAGATAGTCCGACTTTGGACTCTATCCGGAAGGGATGCGGAGGCGGGGCAATATCTGGAAAAATTATTTGCCGCGCAAGTTGTCGGATGCCCCGTCCCGGGGGAAACGCCGCGAATGCCGGTTGCGCAGGATGCGAATTAGCTGTTCAGCAGGGACGCCAGATCGCGATGGGCGATCATCAGCGTCTCGATCGAATCCAGCTCGATAAGCGAAAAATCCATCCCGGCAGCCAGTTCCCGGACAAAATTCCGTTCTTCGGAGGCCAGCACTCCGTCTGCGAGCAGCAGGTCGAAGAGGTTGGTCAGCAAACACAGCTTCTGTTCGCGATTGAGCCGTGCGGCCAGCTGCCGCTGAAAATCTTTGTAATCGCAACGCTGATAATAATGCAATCCCAGCTGGAAAATCTCCTCCGGCAGAATGGAATGCAGGAACTGCTCCTCCATCGGTTCGAGAGAGCCATCCGCTCCCGCCGCGAAGAAGAGCGCGGCGGCAAAGAGAACGGCGGTGGGAATTTTCTCCCCGGATGATTGTGCTTCCGGGGCGTCTGGCTCCTGAATTGGTGCTGCCAGCGGAAAGCGTGCCGCGATTGCCTCCAGATCGGCATTTTCCGGCCAATTGCAGCGGCAGAGCAGTTCCGCGCCGTCGACCGAAAGGAGCAGTTCCCCTTCCCGGGCGTTCAGAATTGCGACCTGTTCGACGGGAACGACCCGGCATAAATAGGCGGCCTCTCCCAAAGGGCGTTCCGCCATGCAGAGCACTTGCGGGAAGGCGAAGAGATACCCTTCGCCTTCGCCGGTCGAAAAAGATCCGGTCAAACGGACGGCGACCTCAGGACGCGCGGTGAGCCCCGCGTTTTCCAAAGCTCGTGCCAGAGAGATGACCAAATACTGTGTTTCCATCGGATTACTTGGTTGCTTTTTGTTTTTTCGCAGCGGGTGCGGGAGCAGGTGTCGCCTCATCGTGCTGCATCTTCTGATAAGCGCGCTGCCAGAAGGATCCCAGTTCCCGGGTCATAAGCGAATTGAAGCGCTGCTGCCGGTTTTTCTTGTAGATAGCAAGGCGGTTTTCCGCTTTTTTCATGTCGCTTTTGCGTTTTTTGGCGAACTTCTTGGAGGAACTTCTGACTTTCAGTTCGTTGATCTCGCGCATCAGATCGCTCTCTTCCAAGTCCAGCATCCGATTGGCTTTTGCGACGACTTCGCGCAACGAGTCGTCATCGTTCTTGGCGCGATAAAGCATGCATAATTTGCGAAATTCGGCCATCTCCATTCGGGGATTCCCGGTGACAGTGGGGGTGTTTTTCTCTGCCGGAGGATTGAATGCGGCGGTATTTTTATCCTTTGCGCAGAGCGTACCGACGCACAGTAGCATGCTGGCGGCCAAGACAAAACAGAAGAATTGAATTTTTTTCATCGGAATCAAGAGATCCTTTTTTTGATCGTACTTCTAAAAATCGCGTTGTGTTTTTCGTTTTTCCTGGAAAGGAATATAACAGTACTCCTGTTTTTTTGCAAGTGACCGGGGCGCGAAAGCGGATGATTTTTCCGGTGACAGGTTCGATCCGTTCGACCGGTATGACTTGTCCGCCGGACTTCGGGCTGCGGCGGCACTCCCGCCAAAAACCGCGCCTCGTCTGCCGTGCCAGAAAAAAAGAGAAAATCCCCGTCCCGCGTGATTGCAAGCGCCCGCCACTCCTGCTATATTATCCCTTATAGAAAGCGCTTCCCGGCGACGCGCGAAAAGCCGCCGAATCGGGATCAACAGGCAGGAACAGGGGAGACGGGGGTGTTATGCGAATTTTCAGATGGTCCATCTTGAGCGCGGCGTTCATTTGCATCGCCGGATGTTTCTCGGCCTATCCGCCGATCCGGGTGCATTATTATGAAGTTTCCCTTCCCCGCGTTTCCGCTTCGGCGCCCGCTACAACCGCAGCAACCGCCCTCGGATCGGTCGCAAATACCTCCGGGGCCAAGCTCAACTTCATGATTCTCGAGGAAAATTCGCAAGTCTCCTTCGATATTCGGAGCCGCTGGGTTCAGCTGCCCGAACAGATGCTTTCCAATGCCCTGGCCGAACGTTTTCCTGCGGGCGGCCCCTCCCGGGAGAAGGTCTTTTTGCAGCTGACTGTCTTCGCCTTTGACGCGAAAACCTCCGAGGCGGTTCTCGGCGTCAATTACCGCAAGGGCGAGAAGATTTCCGGCAGTCGCGTGTTCCGCGAAAAGTATGCGTCCGCCGGGTTGCGCGCGGAGGCGATGACCCGCTGTGTCGCGGCGCTCGCTCAGGTGCTGGCCGGTCTTTGAGTAGAAAACAATCAAGCGATATGATTTGCCCAAAAAAACGATTTTTTTGAAAGGATTTTGCAGAATGGAACACCTCAACGTCCCGCCGGACAACCATGTGATGGTTCTTGACAATCAGGGTTGGGTCGGACTGATCGACCACCTCGGCAACGAGACGACCATCGTCAACGCCGCGCGCGTTTCCTTCGGAAAATTGAAAAAAGAGATGGACGATCGCGATGTGGGGCTGCTGGAATACCTGATTGCCAACAAACACACCAGTCCGCTCGAACATCTGGTATTCACTTTCAGCATTCACTGTCCGCTCTTCGTGCGCGGCCAATGGCATCGGCACCGCACTTGGAGCTACAACGAGATCTCCCGCAGATACACCGAAATTGATCTCGAATTTTATACGCCCCCGGCGTTGCGCCGTCAGGCCGAAAACAACCGTCAGGCGTCTGTGGCCGATGCTGATTTCGACGATCGGGGGCTGCGCGAAAAAATCGCGGCTCACAACCAGACCAGTTTTGCCTTGTACAATGAACTGCTTGAGGCCGGCGTCTGCCGGGAACAGGCGCGCGGAGTGTTGCCGCAGAACATGATGGTCACGTTCTGGGGGACGGTGGATCTCTCGAATTTGCTGCATTTTCTGGAACTGCGGGACAGCGAACACGCCCAATGGGAAATTCGCGAATACGCCTGCGCGATCAAAAAGCTGATCAAACCGTACATCCCGCATGTCGCCGCGTATTTTGAGAAACAGGGACAAATCTGGTAAGCGATATGTCCTTGCAAATCGCCATATCCATCGGAGACGCCGCCGGAGTTGGACCGGAACTGGCCGTGCGCACCGCGGAAAAATTTTCCGACGGAAAACACGTTCGTTTCATTCTCCACGGCCCGGCTGACGTGATTGAAGAGGCGCGCGTGAAATTTGCACCGCAGGCGCAATTCGAGATCGCGGATGTCGGCGCACTTTATTCTTATCAGAAGAAATGTGTTTCCGCCCAATGCGGTCTGGCCGCCTGGCGCAGTGTCCGGTCGGCCACCGAGAGTGTGATCGCCGGACACGCCGACGCGATTGTCACTGCGCCGGTCAACAAGTACGCGGTCAATCTGGCGGGGATCGCATTTTCCGGGCATACGGAAATGATCGCCGAACTTTGCAACTGCAAGCGCTTTGCCATGATGCAGTCGTCGGGGGAATTGCGTGTGGCCTTTGTCACCACGCACATTGCCTTGGGGGAGGTTCCGCGGATGGCGACGTTTGAGCGGATCGTCGAAGTCGGCCGTCTGCTGGGCGAGGTGATGGCGCTCGAACATGCACTGTCCCGGAAGATCGCGGTCATGGCGATCAATCCTCATGCCGGCGAGAACGGCTGCATGGGCCGGGAGGATGAGATGGTCGTCAAGCCCGCGGTGGCCTGTTTGCGCGCGGAGGGGTGGGATGTGACCGATCCCTTGCCGCCGGACACGCTTTTTGTGCCCGGGCATTACGAACAGTTCGGCGGGATTCTTTCCATGTATCACGATCAGGGGCATATCCCGTTCAAGATGCTGGCGTTTGACACGGGGGTCAATTCGACTATCGGATTGCCGATCATCCGAACCAGTCCCGATCACGGGACGGCTTTTGACGCGGCGTGGACGGGGCGGGTCGATCCCGGCAGCATGTTCGCGGCGGCGGAGCTGGCGATCCGGCGCGCCGAGGGGAGAAGATCGAAATGATTGGCGTGTTGGTGCTGGTGCTTCTGCTCGGTGGGGCGGAAACGGGGACGAAAGTGTCCGCGCCCAAGCTCGAAACGGGGGCGATTGTGCTCGCGCCCAAGATCGAGGCGAAGTCGTCCGTTTCCGGGGCGAAAGCGAAAGACGTCTCAGCGCCGGAAATTGAAGTCGAGTCGATTCTCGCTTCGGTCAACGGCGAAGCGATCACCCTCTCCGACGTGCTTTCCGAAACCCGTCAGGCGGAGTGGCGCATTACGCATTCGTTCGGCGGGGACGAGGCGTACAAGGCGGTAAAGGAAAACCGGCGCGAGGTGGTCGACGAGCTCATCGACCGGAAACTGATTCTTGCTGCTTACAAGGCGAAACCTTTTGCCATCCCGGAAAAATATGTGGATGCCGCCCTGAACGAGATGGCGCTCTCCTACGGCTGCCGCACCCGGCTGGAGTTTGCCAAAAAACTGCGGGAGAACCATTCCAGTCTGGACGAATTGGCCCAATCGATCCGCGAAATCCTCATTGTACGCACATTGATGACGCACCATGTCGATTTGGCGGGCAAGGCCTCTCCCCGGGAGATCCATGAATATTTTGTGGAGCACGGCCAGGAATTTCAGGAGGAGAGCGCGTTGAAACTTTCCTTGCTGTTTCTCTCGGTCAAAAATGCGCAGTACAAGCAGGCACTCGAAGCGATTGACCGCGCGCTGGCAATCGATCCGGGCAAGTTCGGCGAATTGGTTCTGACCTACTCCGACGCGGCGAACCGCGATCAATACGGCGACATCGGCTTCATTGAATACAACAATTTGCGCAAAGAGTTCCGCGAAGCGCTGTTGGACAAGCCCGTGGCGGGCAAGGTGGTCGGCCCGTTCAAACTTCCCGAGGGCGTTTATTATGTGCAAATCACGTTTGTGCGTCCGGGGCGCAAGGCGGATTTCGCGGCGCACCGGGAGGCGATTCAGACCAAACTCAACGAGCAGAAGCGGAAGGCGGCACTGGAACTTTATCGGAAAGAGCTGCGGGAAAATGCAGTCATAAGGTATTTTTTCTGATCAAATTACGATACGATACGGCGAGTGGAAGGAGTGATGGATCATGGCATTGTGGGGCGGACGGTTCGAAGAGGAAACCAATCGGGAAGTGGCCAAATATACGGAGTCGATCTCCTTTGACCGGAGGTTGTTTCGGCATGACATCGCCGGAAGCATTGCGCATGTGCACATGCTTGCCCGGCAGAATATCATTCCGCAGGCGACCTCGGAGGCGATCGAACGGGAGCTTTTGAAGATCCGCGACCGGATGGAAAAGGGCGATTTTGAATATTCCATCGAGCTTGAAGACATTCATATGCACATCGAGTCTGCCTTGATCGGGGTGCTCGGTGCGGAGGGCGCCAGAGTTCATTCGGCGCGCAGCCGCAACGATCAGGTCGCGGTGGATGTGCGGCTCTACCTGCGCGATCAGATCGATCTGCTGCTGGAGAAGGTGGAATTTTTTCAGAAGATTCTGGTCGAACGCGCCGAGACCGACAAGCGCGCGATCATGCCTGGATTCACCCATTTGCAACATGCGCAGGTGGTGCTTTTCGCCCATCATCTGCTGGCTTACGTCGAAATGTTCGGCCGCGACGCCGAACGTCTGCGGGATTGTCGTGTGCGGCTGAACCGCATGCCGCTGGGCGCGGGGGCGATCGCCGGAAGCACGCTGCCGATCGATCGCGCTTCGGTCGCCGAGGAGCTGCATTTTGCGGAGGTCACGCGCAACAGCATGGATTCGGTGGCGGACCGCGATTTTGCGCTGGAACTTCTGTCCGATCTGGCGATTTTCGGAATCCACATCTCCCGTTTGAGCGAGGATATCATTCTTTGGAGTTCGCAGGAATTTGATTTTGTCGAGCTTTCCGACGACTACTGCACCGGGTCGAGCCTGATGCCGCAGAAAAAGAATCCCGACGTGGCGGAACTCTCGCGCGGCAAAAGTGCGCGGCTGACCGGCGATCTGATGACGCTGCTGACCATGTGCAAAGGGTTGCCGCTGACTTACAACCGCGATCTTCAGGAAGACAAGCTGGCGATTTTCGACGCATTGGACACGGCCACGGCGATTCTTACGGTTTACCCCGGCATGATTGCGAAAATGAAGATCAAAGCCGATCACATGCGTGCCCGCGCCGCCGATCCTTATTTGATGGCAACGGACATGGCCGAGGAGCTTGTCCGGCTCGGCGTTCCGTTCCGCACGGCGCACAGCCGGGTCGGTTCGCTGGTTAAGTATTGCCGGGAAAACAATACTTCCCCCGAGAAACTTACGCTTGCTCAGATGCGTGAGAGCATCCCGGAGGCGACGGAGGCGTTTCTCAACCTCTTCGATCCCGAGGCGAGCGTGGCCAAGCGCGAGAGCGAAGGCGGAACCGGGTTCCGCTCCGTGGAGCGGCAGATCGCGTACTGGAAGGAACGCCTTGCATGAGGATCGAGGCGGTTCTGTCGCTGGGGGGGAATTTCCCGGAGACGCCGGAGCTTTTCCGGAAACTTCCGGCGCTGCTGGCGGAGGAGGGCATTGATCTTTGCGCGATCTCGTCGATTCTGCGAAGCGCACCGTTGGATTGCCCGGAGGGGACGCCGGATTTTTTCAATGCCGCCGCCGTTGTGCAGACCGCTCTGGAACCGGAGGCGCTGCTCGACGCGCTGCAAAGGATTGAACGCAAGTGCGGCCGCCCGGCGGAACACGGGGTTCACGAATCCCGGACGCTGGATCTGGACATTCTTCTCTATGGCAAAAGGCGTTTCGTCTCCGAACGGCTCACGATTCCGCACCCGCGAGCGCTGGAGCGCGATTTTGTCATGCGGCCTTTGACGGAGCTGGGCGAGCGTTATGTCCGGCAGCTCCGTCACTTATCCGCCAAAACTCCGTCATAATTCCGTCAGACTTTTGAATATGACGGAGTTTTGACGGAGCGCCGTCGTTTGAACTTTTTTAGAAACGGAAATCGCGTTTTCCCTGCCGGATCTCGGCAAGGTGCTCTCCGGCCAGGGTGCGCACTTTTTCGTTGGGAACGCGTTCCAACTCGGCGGCGATCACCTTCTCCCCCTTCGCGCGGGTGTCTTCCGAGGCGTAATCCGAGAGATACTCTTCCAGCGTCATAAGCGCATTCGGCTGGCAGCAATTCGCGATCTGACCGGATTTGACCAGATGCATGAAGCGGTCGCCGGTGCGCCCTTCGCGGTAGCACGCGGTGCAGAAACTCGGAATATAGCCCAGCGAAAGCAGCCAGTTGATGACTTCATCGAGCGAACGCGTGTCGTTCACATCGAACTGCGCGGTTTCGTCGTGACGCTCCGGCGAGGTGTACCCGCCGACGCTGGTGCGCGATCCGCCGCTGATCTGCGAGACTCCGACGGACAACACCCGCTCCCGCGCCTTCTGACTTTCGCGCGTCGAAATGATGATGCCCGTGTACGGCACGGAAATGCGCAGCACCGCCACCAGTTTTTCAAACATATCGTCGGAAATCGCATCGGGGAAGGTCGAGGCGTCGATGTCGTCCGCCGGACGGATTCGCGGCACGCTGATCGTATGCGGGCCGACGCCTTTGTACGCTTCCAGATGCTCGGCATGCATGAGCTGACCGACAAAATCGTAGCGGTAGGTGCTCAATCCGTAGAGAACGCCGCAGCCGACATCATCGATGCCGCCTTCCATGGCGCGGTCCATCGCTTCAGTGTGCCACGCGTAATCATGCTTCGGGCCGGTCGGATGGAGCGCTTCGTAATTCTTGCGGTTGTAGGTCTCCTGAAAAAGAATGTAGGTGCCGATGCCGGCGTCCTTGAGTTTGCGGTAATTTTCGACCGTGGTCGCGGCAATGTTGACGTTGACCCGCCGGATGGCGCCGTTTTTGTGCTTGATCGAATAAATCGTGCGGATGCTTTCGAGAATATATTCGATCGGATTGATGGTCGGGTGTTCGCCGGTTTCCAAAGCAAGGCGTTTGTGGCCCATGTCCTGCAGGGCGATCACCTCTTTGACGATCTCTTCCTGCGTCAGTTTTTTGCGCGGAATGGTCTTGTTCTTGGCGTGATAGGGGCAGTAAACGCAGCCGTTGATGCAGTAATTCGACAAATAGAGCGGCGCGAACATGACGATCCGGTTGCCGTAAAAACGCTGTTTAATGCGGCGGGCAAGCTCGAACATCCGCTGGTTTTCCTCCGGCAGTTCGCAGTCGAGCAGAACCAGCGCTTCGCGGTGCGAAACGCCCTTGCAATTCTCGGCCTTGTCGAGAATCGAGCGGATGAGTTCGCGGTCGCACTTGTGTTCTTCGGCGAATTGGAGGGTCTGACGGATTTCGCCGTCGTCGATGAAGTCATCGGCATGAGGGGACATTACGTTGTACATATCAAAAAAATCCTTTCGGTTATTGTTTCGAATAAACGGCTTTAACGCTGACGCCGGGAAGCATTCCCAGCTTGCCGGAGAGCGCGCTGACAAAATCCTGCGGCGCATCGAGCACGACGCTGATGATTCCGAGCTTGCGAGAACGATACGGAATTCCCATGCGGCCGACGATGTATTCGCCGGCTTCGTGCAGAAATTTGTTGATCGCCTCAGCGGACGAGGGATCTTCAACGATGATTCCAAGAAGCGCAATTCGGTTTTCCGGCATTTTTCCCTTCTTTCATTCTGAAGGAGTGCGAAAATTCCAATCGCGGCAAAAAAAAGCATGCCCGAAGCTGGGGCATGCGAATCAAAAGACGATTTCTTCCCAAAAGTTCCCCGTTCGGCCATCCGGCCTGTCGGGACACTTCTTCTTTTCCATCTTTCGTCCGGCCTTCGCCCTCGGGCGCCGCGCATAAAAACACTCGCAGCCCCTCGTACTCAGTACCAAAGTCATTGTAATAATATAAACGCATTGCCGCGCAAAGTCAAGCCGTTGCACTTGAAAATATTAACGTCTGGGATATATTAAGTTTTGAAACCTGACTATCGCGCCGGAACCAATGGCGTTCGGGATCACTGTAATCTTTAAGGAGTTTGATTGATCATGGATGAAAAATGGCAGTTCGCAACCCGCGCCGTGCAGACCGGATACACTCCCGGCAACGGCGCTCCCCGTATTACTCCGATCGTTCAGAGCACCACGTTTAAATACGACGACGCGCAGAGCGTCGCCGATCTTTTCGATCTGAAGACCCCCGGATTCTTCTATTCCCGCCTCGCCAACCCCACTGTCGAGGTGCTCGAAAAGAAGATTGCCGCACTCGAAGGCGGCGTGGCCGCCGTGGCGGTCAGCTCCGGTCAGACCGCCAGCGCGCTGGCCATTCTGAATGTCTGTACTTGCGGCGGGCATGTGGTCGCTTCGGCCGGACTTTACGGCGGCACGACCGCGCTCTTCGGCAATACGCTCAAAAAGATGGGCGTCGAAGTCTCCTTCGTGCCTCCTGCGGCAAAGCGGGAAACTGTCTTGGCCGCCTGCCGGGACAACACCCGGGCCATCTTTACCGAAACACTCTCCAATCCGGCCCTCGTGGTCGCCGATCTGGAAGAGTTCGCCGCCGCCGCCAACCAGATTCGCGTGCCGCTGATTGTCGACAACACCTTCCCGTCGCCGTTTCTCTGCAATCCGTTTGAATTCGGCGCGGCGATCGTGACGCATTCCAGCACAAAGTATCTGGACGGGCATGCCACAAGTGTCGGCGGAGTGGTTGTCGAGAAGGGGGATTTCGACTGGAGTTCGGGCAAATTCCCGGAATTTACCGAGCCGGACGAGAGCTATCACGGGTTGATTTATACGAAAAATTTTGCCGCGTCGCCCTTCTCCGCGAAGATGCGCGCCCAATGGATTCGCGATCTCGGAGTGCCGATGTCGCCCTTTAATGCGTTTTTGACCCAGATGGGCGTGGAGACGTTGCATCTGCGGATGCCCCGGCATTGTCAGAACGCGCTCGCGCTGGCCGAATACCTCGCAAAACATCCCAAGGTCGGCTACGTCAAATATCCGTTCCTGCCCGGCGACAGCCAATACGAACTGGCCAAAAAATATCTGCGGGGCGGTTCCGGCGTGCTCTCCTTCGGCGTCAAGGGCGGCAAGGAGGCGGGCAAAACCGTGCTCAATTCGTTGAAACTTGCGGCGATTGCCGTGCATGTGGCGGATCTGCGCACCTGCGCATTGCATCCGGCTTCGACCACCCACCGGCAGCTCTCCGACGCGGAGTTGACCGCGGCCGGCGTCGCGCCGGACCTGATCCGGGTTTCGGTCGGTTTGGAAGACATTGTCGACATCATCGCTGATTTCGAGCAGGCGCTTTCCCGCGTCTGACCGATTCTGAATAAAGCATCTCCGCACCGGAAAGGATTTTCCTCTCATGCAAAAAAGAAAAAACCTTCTGGCTCCGCTTCTGATCATTCTGATCGGAACCGCGTGGCTCTTGAATCAGGGCAATTTCATTCCCGGTGTCGATTGGGTGTGGACGAGTGTTTTCTTTCTGGCGGGGGCGTCGATCCTGCTGGGGACGAAGCCGGGGCGGTTCGCCTTTGTCAGCGGCATGTTTCTGATGCTGGGAACCATCCTTTCGATCTTCCGGCAGACGGGCAAACTCTCCGTCAGTTGGGAAGTGCCGATTCTTGTGGTTCTGCTTGGCGTACTGATGCTGATTGCGCAGTTTCTGAGCTTTCCTCTGAAAGCCGCACGCAGAAATCCGTCCTCCCCCGCAGGAGGGGATAACGACTCCTCTTCCGCGAACTAAAGCGTGACGCCCTTTGCGGGGCGATGCGGATTGGTCCAGGTCGCCTCCGAATGGAAACCGGATGGGTCGATCCGCACCACGTCAGCCTTCTTTCCCGGGGCGAGTACGCCGCGATCGGAAAGTCCGAAGATCTGTGCCGGAAGGCCGGTCATTTTCCAGATGATCTGCTCGATGGGGAGTTTTTGCGCTGCGAGCCGCCGGAAAAACTCCGGTGCGGTTCCATAGTTGCGCGGATGGCTCCACCCCAGAGTGCCGTCCGCAGGGCGGCTGGATTCGTCCGTCCCGACGCACACGTAATCGAGCGCCAGAAATTCCTCCATGCGTTCTTCGCTGATCCCGGCGAAAGAGGCGCGGGAATTGGGCGCTTGCGCAAGAAGTTCCGCGGCGAAAATCCATGGGTCGCGGTGGTTCCGCGCGGCCGCGTCGGTCAGCATCTCTCCAGAGAATTCCCCATCCAGAAGGCGGATGGGCGAGGCGTCTTCGCCCCGGCTGCTTTGCAGCATGGCGGCAAGTTTTTCCCGGTTCTCCTGCGACTGGAGAAGGGTTCCGAGCGTGGCGTTGTCGAATACGCCGAACGCCTCCGGGACAATCACGCCCAGATCGGTCATCGATTCCGTGTAGGGATAGGCGTCGGCGGTGACGCGGAGGCGGGTTTGGGCATCGGCGATCTTTGCCAGAAGGGCTTCCGCCTTGTCCCAGTTGCGCTTTCCGGCCAGCTTGAGATGGCTGATATGAACTTTTTCAATCCCCGCGTCGAGCGCCAGAGCGAAAAATTCGTCCAGCGCTTCGAGAATCCGATCGCCTTCGCTGCGCAGATGGCAGGTCAGCACGCGGTCGTATTTGGCGACGGTGCGCAGAACCGGCAGCAGCTCTTCGCGTTTGGCAAAACACCCCGGCACGTAGAGCAGTCCGAGCGACAGTCCCGGCGAACCGTGGTCGAATGCCGCCGAGAGTAAGGTCGCTTCGAGTCTCGCGTCCGCCGCAGTTGCGGGAACGTCGCCGTAGCCGAGAACCGCCGCGCGCAGCGTGTTGTACCCGGAGAGCGGAATCAGCTCAATGGCGCATTGCTGGAGGAGTTTGCGGTATTCGGCGCATTCGCTCCAGTTGATTTCGACACCGTAGGCGGCGTATAATTCTTGCAGATGCTCCCGGTTGCGCGAGGTCACCGGGAAGGCGGAAAGCCCGCAGTTGCCGCAGATTTCCGTGGCGAATCCCTGCGAACGCCGGGCAAAACACTCCGGGGCGGCCAGCGCGGAGAGATCGGAATGGCCGTGGGCGTCGATGAAAGCGGGCGCGAGCAGCTGTCCGCCGCAGTCGATGCGCCGGGCATTCTCGTGTGCAAAAGAATTTTCCATCCCGACGGAGAGGATCTTGAGATCATCGGCGAGAAGTTCCCCCCGGTACGGAGGATTTTTTCCGGTGCCGTCGACGATGGTGCAGTTGTAGAAGAGTCGTTTCATTTTCTTCGCCCTCAAAAAAAACTTCCGTCGGGTTCCGCATTCCTTGCTGCAAATTTTTTGCTTTCCTTGCGTCAAGATCGATTTCTCGCGTCCCGGCGATTGGAATATACTCAACTTCCGGTGCTTTGCAAGTGGAAGAGTGGAAAAATGCATGTTCTCTCATGTATTTATTATATGTAAACACATTGCAAAACATCATTCGAGCGTTTATATTATAAACGTGTCATGAAGAAACTCATAGAGGAAGGAGTCATGGAAAATGGATCTGAAAGAAAGTGCGCTGCGCTATCATGCGGAGCCGATACCGGGAAAAATCGCGTTGGAAGTGACCAAGAGCTGTGCGACGGCGGAGGAGTTGGCGCTGGCCTACACTCCGGGCGTGGCAAAACCCTGTCTGGAGATTGCCGAGAAGCCCGAGACGGTCTGGCAGTACACGGCCAAGGGCAACATGGTTGCGGTGGTCAGCGACGGTACGGCGGTGCTGGGGCTGGGCAACATCGGCCCGGCCGCTGGCATTCCGGTGATGGAAGGGAAATGCGTGCTTTTCAAACATTTTGCCGACATCGACGCGATGCCGCTTTGTCTGGAGAAGGTCTTTGACGCCAAGCAGCGGACGGACGCGGACAAATTGATTGCGGCGGTCGAAACGCTCGGTCCGTGCTTCGGTGGCATCAATCTGGAAGACATCGGGTCGCCCGCCTGTTTCCGGGTGGAACAGGAGCTGAAGAAACGCATGTCGATTCCGGTTTTCCACGATGACCAGCACGGGACGGCGATCATTTCGCTGGCGGCGATCATCAATGCGCTTCGGATTCTGGGCAAAAAGATCGAAGATTGCCGTTTTGTGGTGAACGGCGCGGGCGCGGCGGGGATCTCCTGCAGCGAGTTTTATATCACCGGCGGCGCCCGTCGGGAAAACTTCCTGATGTGCGACTCCAAAGGCGTGATTCACGAAGGGCGCACCGACTTGAGTGCTGAAAAACGCAATTTTGCGGCGAAAACGCAGTGCCGGACGCTGGCGGAGGCGGTTCGCGGCGCGGATGTTTTTCTGGGATTGTCCAAACCCGGCTGCCTGACTGCCGACATGGTGCGCACGATGGCGAAGGACCCGATTATTTTTGCGATGGCCAATCCGACTCCGGAGATTTTCCCGGACGAAGCGCTTGCGGCGGGCGCGGCGGTCGTTGGAACCGGGCGGACGGACTTCCCCAATCAGATCAACAATGTGCTGGGCTTCCCTGGGATTTTCCGCGGCGCGCTGGATGTGCGTGCCAAAGACATCAATGAGGCGATGAAACTCGCGGCGGCGCATGCGCTGGCGGAGCTGGCGGATTCCCCGATTCCGGCGGAAATCCGCAGTGTTCTGGCCAAAGCATATCCGGCGGACGAGGCGTCCGGCATGTTTGCGCGGGCGAATCCGCTGGGCAAAGACTATGTGATTCCCAAGCCGTTCGATCCGCGGGTGGTGCCGCATGTGGCGCGGAAGGTTGCCGAAGCTGCGATGCTCAGCTCCGTTGCCTCCATCCAGATTGACGACCTCGACGCCTACGAGAAATCCGTCGCGGAACGGATCGCCAAGCACCGCTGACGCGGGCGGCAGAGCTTCCCTCAGAAAAAACTTCACGCTTCCTGCAGCTGGGGCGTGATGAAGACGGAGGCTCGCTTATCCTGTTCAAAGTTGCCGTCGATGCGGCGGAAGAGTTCGCGGCAGGCATATTCGGCCAGCAGCTCTTCCCCGAGACCGATGATCGCCGGGCGCGGCCAGAGTCCGGCCAGCAGTTCCGGCGAATCCGAGCAGGAGATCAACTCTGGAAACTTTTCGCCCGTTCGAAAGCGCCGGATTGCCAGATGCAATCCCGGCGCCAGATAGGATTCAGGCAGGAAGATGCCGTCGAAGCCGTTGAATTTGCCATCCTGTACGGCAGAGGAAAAAATCTCGTCGAGCTGCGGCAGTGAGAGCGTTTCGAGCATGGGAGTTTGGAGCGACAGGATGGTGCACTCTTTCTTCTGTGAAAAAAATTCGTACCGGAAACCGTCGATTCGGACCGGGAATCCGGGATGTTCCCCGGGGATTTCCAGTGCGGCGCAGCGGCGGCATTTCCGGGCGAGTAAATAGCGGGCGGCCAGTCGGCCGGCCTGTTCATTGCCCATCAGGACGCAGGGCGCCTGACCGGGGGTGTTGTGGCTGTTGACCCAGACATGCGCAATACGTTCGATCACGGCGGCCAGCGAAGGCTCCGGGCAGCGGAATCCGAAGAGGATCAGTCCGGCAATCTCGTTGCGGATTCGGGCCAGTTCGAGTTCTTCTGCGGTGGTGTCCGGCGGGAGCAGCAGCAGATTCCAGCGACGGTTGAAAAGGGCGAGGAAGCTGTTGAGTTTATCAAAGAACACTCTGGAATTGAGCACATTGCGCGGCATGAGCAAGGCGATGTTTCGCCTGCTCTTGGTTTTTTTTGACCGGACGGCTCCCGGATTTTGTTCCAAAAACTCATAAATGCGGTTCCGGGTCGCCTCTCCGATGCCCTCCTGTCCGTTCAATACGCGGGAAATGGTGGCGGGGGAAACGCCGGTCTCTTTGGCGATCTGCCGAACGGTAAGTTTCATGACGACCTCTCGTTGTGGATGGCACGGGGCATGATCGTGCCGTATTTCTGACGACACTGCCGGAAACTCGCGTCGCACCTTCCTTTGTCTCAAAAAAAGCCTGAATTTTTGTCATAATATAGAAACGTTTCGGAAACATTTCAATAAAAGTTGCATGAAAATTTCGGAAAAATATTGACATTTTTATTTTATCGAGGCATAATGATATCAGAGGCAATCGAGACAGCAACAAAATTTTGATGAAAGGATGACATTGCAATGAAAGAGCGTTTGGAAGGAATCGTAACCCCGGTGGTCACGATGCTGCAGGACAACGGGCAACTGGATCGCGACGGGGTGATCCGTCACCAGAATTTTCTCATCGATCGCGGAATCGCTGGAATCTTTGTGCTCGGGACTACCGGCGAGGGGCCTGCGCTGCCGGATTTTGTGCGCAAGGATATGATCGAAACATCCCGCTGTGCGGTGAACGGGCGGGTTCCGCTTCTGGTGGGCGTGTCATCGGCGGGGCTTGAGGATTCGCTGGAACTGGCGCGCTTCGCCGCGAACCACGGAGCCGATGCGATCGTTTCGGCGCCGTTGTGCTATCTTCCCGGGGACGATGCGGAACTGCTGGAATATTTTCGGATTCTGAGCCGGGAACAGCCCTTGCCGATTTTCATTTACAATATGCCCGCGATGACCAAAATCGATATGGCTCCGGAATTGCTGCTGAAGATCGCCGAACTGCCCGGCGTGATCGGGTACAAGGACAGCGCAGGGAATTTTGCCGCGTTTGAAAAGGTGGTCTCCGTGCTGAAAAACCGCAAGGATTTTTCCGTTCTGATGGGGCCGGACACCTTGCTGGGCAAAGCGGTGGCCGCCGGCGCTTGCGGCGGGGTGAACTCCGGGTCGAACGTCGCGCCGGAATTTTATGTCAATCTGCGCAAAGCGATTCTCGCCGGAAATTCTGAGGAAGCCGCGAAGTGGCAGCGCGAGATCGAGGCGCTCCAGAGCATCTACCAATTCCGTGAGAACATTTGCTGCGGAGTCGCCGCCGGACTGAAAAAAGCACTGAGCCTGCTCGGATTCTGCGGTACAGCCATGACCCGTCCCGCTCGCGCGATGGAGGATCATGATGAAATTACGCAATTCATCCGGCATTACCGGGAGATTTGCCCGCTTGCGATCCGATAGATTCGTCGGGAATTCATCACACGATGCGAGACGGAAAAACCTTTTGCTGGATCGGTTTTTTCCTTCTCGCGCTCTTCCTTTTCCAAACCTTTTTGAAGTGACATGGATCCAGTTGGCAAGCCAACTGGATCCATGCGAACTTGCAAAAGGGATACAAGAACAGGGCGAATGCCCATGACAGAATCTCCCGCCGTGCGGTCTATGCAGAGGCAAAAAAAACCATGGTGATCTGAAAACAGATCCCATGGTTTTATTTATCTCAGACTTGCTCCGCCGGGAGTCCGGCGCAGCAGCATCGGGAATCCCGATTAGATCGTCTGAGTCTTCTCGACGTTGTTCTTGTCGCCATACTTGAACGAGGCGAGGTTGGAGCTGGCGCCGTAGTCGGAGTTGCTCTTCAAACGACCGGCAAGCTCTTCCGGAGAGAGGGCATCCACGTGACCGTCGGCAAACGCAGTGTTGCAACGGGCGCTGTGGCGATAGCTCTGCAGCGCAGTTCCATCGATGAAATAGCTCTGATCGGCTCCCGAAGTGGCGCCGCTGATGGAGTCCTGAAGATAGACCAGGCTGTCGGAGGACTTGGCTGCGCCGGTATTGAGGAAACGGCTGTTGCCGGAGGCGACTTCGACGATGACGCTGGCGGCATACGGTTTGGTGTCGACGGCGGGAGTGCCGTAAGTACCATTGACAGTTGCAGCTTCACCCCAAGTACCGAAGGTGAAAGTCACTTCATCGGCTTCATCAGAAGACGCACGGCGTTTCGCGTTCATGGAGGGGCATCCGGTCGTCTTGGCCTGACCATCCATATTGCCCGTGGAAATCAGGAAGTCAGCCCAGGACTTCACTTTGTGACCGTCCTTGTGGGTGTACCCCTTGGAAACCAGCGGAAGCATGCCGTTGAAGTCGTCGGCGTAGATCAGAGCCTGAAGGGTGCTGCCCTTCTGGTTGGACACGCAGTTGACGGCGCGGGCCTTGGCGCGAGCCTGGTTCAGGGCGGGCAACAGCATGCCGGCGAGAATCGCGATAATGGCGATCACGACGAGGAGTTCAATAAGAGTGAACTCGCGTTTTTTCATTTTGTACTTCTCCTTGGTTGATTTTGACCTGCGAAATCCGTCGTGTTCATGACTCCAGGCAACAGTTCCGCAGTGCTTAACGTATATTTTAGCAGGGGTATCGGAAATATGCAATAGCCATTTCCTCTTTTTTCCGACTTTTTTTCAATTTTTTTTCGAAAATTAAAAAAATCCATCCATTTTGAAACATTATAGTTGATTTTGAGTGCGTTTTTGCGTCGGAATCAAACTCCGGACCGGGAAAAAATTCCGCCCGTTGTAAATGGATTCAACGCATCTTGTCCGCTTCGGCTTCAAAACTTTTTGACGGAGAACGTGGAAGTTCATAATCCACTCCCGGAACCGCCGGCTCCCCACCGACCACAAAAACCCGACCCGTCTTCTGGTCGCGCGTCAACACCGGAACGGTCTTTCCCGCCCGCAGGTATTTGCTGCTCTCAAGTTTCCCGTTGATGTCAAACACCATATACCGCACCAGCTTGGACGCGATCGGCACAACCGCATGCAGCTTCGAAAATAAATCCACATCCGCACGCACTTTCTCATTGCCGAACACTTTGCCCAGCCGCCGCGTGCTGTACACTTTGCGCGGATCATCCAATACCATATAATAATAACGGTAAACATGATCGGTCATCGTCTTGATCCGATAGGTCCGATGCTCCACTTTGCCGCCGGGATTGCGCATGAGAAAATCCGGAACCCCCGCCGTCCTGCTCCAATCGTCAATTCCCGTGACAATCTCAAACGGCCGCTCCCCCGAAACAAAACCTCCCTTGAAGAGCGGATGCGTGACCCGCGCCGTCGCCCGGAAACGCCCCGTATGATTCAACTGGTACATCGCATCCAGCGGGAAATAGATCACCTTCGTTTCCCCCGGCTTTAAAATCGTTCCGGTCAGCGAATGCTTCTGCCCCGGCAACAGCGCAATCAACCGGCCCTGCACGTCCATAATCCGAAACTCCAGCGTCCCGCGCAACTTCGGATCCTCCCCGAAGACGATCGCACGGCCGCTGTCGTTGCGCATGGCCAGCTGCGCATGGATGTGCTCGTACAGCATGTAGGTCTGCTGATTCATTTTCAGACTCATGGCAATCTGCCCGAAGGCCGTCAGCGGGCCGGTCAGAACAAGGAGAAACAGCAGTGCGTACAGAGAATTCTTCATGATCGGAGCACCCCTTTTCGCGTTGTAACGGACACAGAAGAAACTTCCCGCGTCCGGTTTTTCATTCAGTTGCCGGAGGCCAGTCGCAGCGCCAGACGCTCCGGCAGCCCGGCCGCAAGAATCTTTTGCTGGGTCGTCGCAATGTCATAGGGCAG
>JAQUYX010000272.1 GCA_028691615.1 Victivallaceae bacterium | reverse complement strand
CAGATTCGTGGTAAGCCCACCGAGCAGGCTCCGGTGGAAGTAAAATTCTCCGGCACCGTGCAGAATGAAATAGGAATACTTTTCGCGCAGAGTGCATTCCAAAAGTCGCGATTCAAAATCGGAAATCAAACGCATGGTGAACCGCGACTGAAAATAGATCAGCACATACGCATAGAGATTTTTGAAAATGTAAAAAAAGAAAATAAAACCGCAGCACACCAGTGTGAACTGCCGGAGATTCCCCCCTCCGGCAAAATCCAACAGCCATTTTCCGTATCGATTTGCCTCCAGCATCTCCGGTCTTGCCAGAACCGCCATCAACGGCATTAGAATCGATACGGCCCCAAGCTCAAGCAGCGCTCCGGCAACCGTGCCTGCAAAAATCCCCCCCAGACGGAATTTGTCCCGCGGTTTCAGTAAAATTCGCAGTTGGTTGACGAAGCGCCACATAAGCTTCGGCCGCCCGGATCTATTAGTACACGCGCTGTTTGCTGTTGGCGCGAACGCGCAACCGCAATGCATTGAGCTTAATAAACCCGGCCGCATCCTTGTGGTCGTAGGCTTCCAGCCCTTCGAACGAAGCAATGTCGCTGTCGTACAGACTGTACGGCGAACGGCGGCCCGTCACGTGGCAGGCGCCCTTGAAAAGCTTGACCCGCACTTCGCCGGTGACAAACTTCTGGCTCTCGGTGATCGCCGCCTGAAGCATTTCACGCTCCGGAGCATACCAGAACCCGTTGTAAATCATATCAGCGTACTTCGGAATCAAACTGTCGCGCAGATGCATCACTTCGCGATCCATGGTGATCTCTT
The DNA here is from genome assembly GCA_028691615.1 of Victivallaceae bacterium. Classification (GTDB taxonomy): domain Bacteria; phylum Verrucomicrobiota; class Lentisphaeria; order Victivallales; family Victivallaceae; genus JAQUYX01. The sequence continues at coordinate 1,923 of JAQUYX010000272.1, read as the reverse complement.
CCAAGCCACGGTGTGCAAAGTACAGAATCGTCCCCGCCGGAGTCTCGTAGACGCCGCGCGACTTCATGCCGACATAACGGTTTTCGACAATGTCCACGCGGCCGACCGCGTGCTTCTTGCCCAGCTCATTGAGTTTGCGCATGAGGTTCGCCGGGGAAAGCGCTTCGCCGTTGACCTTCTTGGGAATGCCTTTCTCAAATTCCACAATGACATCCTCGGGCTCGTTGGCGGCCTTCGCCAGCGGCTCGGTCATCACCGCGATCTCCTCCGGAAATTCATTCCACGGATCCTCCAGCACGCCGCCCTCAAAACTGATGTGCAGCAGGTTGCGATCCATGCTGTACGGCTTCTTCGCGGTGGTGGAAACCGGAATCCCGTTCTTCCGGGCATATTCGACCAGATCCATACGGCCGGTGAATTTCCATTCGCGCCAGGGGGCGATGATCTTGATGTTCGGCTCCATGGCGTAGGCGGTCAGCTCGAAACGAACCTGATCGTTGCCTTTGCCGGTGGCGCCGTGGCAAATCGCGTCGGCATGTTCCGCGCGCGCAATTTCGATCAGCCGCTTGGCGATCAAGGGGCGGGCGATGGAGGTTCCCAGAAGGTAGTTGTTCTCGTAAATCGCATTGGCCTGCATCATCGGGAAGATGAAATCGCGGGCAAATTCCTCGGTGAGATCCTCGACATAGCACTTGCTCGCTCCGGTGGCGATGGCCTTGGCCTCGACGCCGTCAAGCTCTTCGGCCTGCCCCACGTCGGCGCAGAATCCGACCACTTCGGCCTGATAGGTCTCTTTGATCCACTTGACAATGACCGAGGTGTCCAGTCCGCCGGAATAAGCTACGATGACTTTCATGTTTTCTTCTTTCCTTTATGTGTTTGGGAAGGTTGGTATTACACTACGAAACAATATCGTGTCGATCAATTTTCAATGGTTTTTCCCCGTCGTTGGCCAAATACAACGTCTGGGACGGATATGCAAAGGACAATCCTTCGGCATTGAACTGCTCCATAATCTGGTAATAGATCGTCCGCACCATTGAGCGCGATTCCCACCAGTCCAGCGTCTGAAACCACACCGTCACGCTGATGTCAAGCGACGAACTGTTGAAATTGCTGAATCCGACGCGCGGGGGCTGTTTGACCATATCGAACCACTCGGCGTGCCCCTGCAGAATTTGATTGACGATCTCCTCGGCGCGCCGCATCTGTCCGGGGGTGGTCGAATAGACCAGCCTCAGCGTGAAAGCGTGTTTAATGTTGGGGCGGACGCTGACGTTTTCGACCGAAGCATCGGCCAAATGACTGTTCGGCACGGTAATCAAATTTCCGTCCAGCGAACGGATCTGCGTGCTGCGGAAGCCGACCGACTCCACAATTCCGTCGATCGCTGAAAACTTGATCCGGTCCCCGATCGAAAAAGGCCGATCAAGAATAATCATGATCGATCCGAAGAAGTTGGACACCGTGCTCTGCGCGGCAAACGCGATCGCCAACCCCGCCACGCCCGCGCCCGCCAGCAGCGCGGTCACGTTGACGCCGAGAATATTCTGCCCGATAAACAGGATTGACAGCACCAAAATCACAATTTTGACGGTCTTACGCACCAGATCAATCAGCAGTGTGTCCAGCCGCCCGTTTCGTTCTTCGGCCTTTTTCTTGAGAAAGCAGTCGATCACGCCGATCACCCGGAAAATTCCCCAGACCACGCAGATGGCCGCTCCCGCGAAGAAAACGCGCAGCAGAATCACATTGCGGAAAATCGACGGCGTCGACATTGCCAACGGCGTCACACTGGCGGAAAATCCGATCAAAAAAACCAGAAATCCCGCGGGCGCCATCAGCGCCGTGACCAGCTGATCGTCAAAATCCGTCTTGGTGCGTTTGACCAATTTACGAATGCAATGCTCGACGAAGCCCCAC
>JAQUYX010000079.1 GCA_028691615.1 Victivallaceae bacterium | reverse complement strand
GCTGTTTGGAAAAAAGATTATGGAAGGAAAAACAAAAATGAAATTCATGGAAAACCTGCGCAACCGCTGGCACAAGAGCGGCTCGATGCTTTGCGTGGGACTGGACCCGGAACTGAGCAAGATGCCCGCCTGCCTGGGCGCGGACAAGGATCGGATTTTCGAATTCAACCGGGCGATCATCGACGCCACGCACGATCTGGTGTGCGCCTATAAACCGCAGGCCGCGTACTATGCCGGTCAGGACGCGGACGACCAGCTGGCGAAAACAATCGATTATATTCACGAGAACTATCCGGAAGTACCGGTCATCCTCGACGTCAAACGCGGCGACATCGGCGCCACCGCGCGCATGTATGCCAAGGAAGCTTTCGACCGTTACGCCGCAGACGCGCTGACCGTCAATCCTTATATGGGCACCGATACGCTGGAGGTCTTTCTCGAGCGCGCGGACAAGGGCGTCATCGTCCTCTGCCGCACCTCGAATCCGGGCAGCGGCGATTTCCAAAGCCTGACCATGGAGTCGGGAAAACCGCTTTATCTGGAAGTGGCGGAGCGCGCGGCCTCCAAATGGAACGGCAACGGCAATGTCGGCCTGGTGGTCGGCGCGACCTATCCGGAGGAACTTGCCCGGGTGCGCCGGGCGGTCGGGGATCTTTTCCTTCTGGTTCCGGGCGTGGGTGCGCAGGGCGGAAGCGTGGCCAAGGTGTTGGCGAACGGCTGTGATTCGACCGGATACGGACTGGTGATTAATTCTTCGCGCGGAATTATCTACGCATCGAAAGAGAGCGATTTTGCGGAGCGGTCGCGCATGGCCGCGGAACAGCTCTGCGCCGAGATTGCGGCGGCCCGAAAAGCACAATCCTGCTGAGAGCATCCGCATCGAAGACGCATCGCGCTTTTCCGGCAGGACGGTACGGACAAAAGATTTTTCAAGAATGCAGGAGTTCCCCCGGCTCCTGAACTTGCAAAACGATAAGTGCCCGATATATTACTGAGTATTGCGCCCCGTCCCGGAGCGAAACGACCTCTGCCGTTTTCAGAGGGGGTTTCGAGATAATTTCGGAACACGCGACGCGAGTCTTGGCAGTATTTGTCGAAAGGTGTCATTCATGAAAAAGAGATCGATGCTGATTCTTCTTGCCGCGCTTTGCGGCCCGTTCGCCCTGTTCCTTTGCGGGGGAGAGGCCAGACCGGGCAGCGCCGATCGCGACAGCTTCGACTTCGCCGCCAAACACCTCGATCGCGGCGGAGTTTACTATTGCATCCGAAATTATCGCAATCTCTTCACACGGCTCCTGCAGGAAAGCACCCGGCTGACCTCCCGCGCCGTCGATCCCGAGGCCGCGCCGGAAGAGGCGGCATGGAGCGCGCGCGCCGGAAGCACGGCCGAAGCGATTCTCCTGCTGCTCGGATTGGATCAACTGGAACAAACTGGCGGCAGCAGTATTCTCGCAGGCGAGGACGCGCTCGGTCCGGTTTACCGAAACCGCGGGATTTTGGGGCTCTCTGGAAAAGAGCCGCGCGGCGCATTCTGGCGGCTCTTCGGCGGTGAAAACCGCAAGCTGGACGATTTCTATGCGCAGCTGCCAAAGGAGACGCTTGCCGCCGGATTCTGTTTTCTTGATTTCAAGGCGGTTTATCATACCATCCGGATGAACAGCACGCTGGGCGATGTCCTTCCCGCCGTGTCCGCCAAAAATTCCCCCGACATCCGGGCGAAACTGGCGGAGTCCATGACCGGCGAATACAGTTTTATGGTGCTGCCCTCCGGCCCGGAGGAGACGGAGCTGAATATCGTAGTGGTCATTCCCGATACTCAGGGCGTTCTGTTTCAGCTGCTGGCCGACTCGGTCATGCTCCGGCGCGGGGGCGCGGGGATTCAGGGCAATCGCATCGACATCCCGCACCAGGAGAGCTTTCCATCGTGGCTGACTCCGGTCATTCTGGGGGGGGACGGAAATCTGACGATCTATTCGAGCGCCAAGACGATTGAACTTTTGGCCGCGGATTACCAGAAACTGACCTCCTCCGAGAAATTCAGCGCCCGCGCCGCGCTGCTGCCCGACAAGGGATGCGCGGCATGGTACAGCACGGAGCGTTTTGTCAAGCTGGTCTCCCAGTTGGAATGCGTCGGAGTGTCAGGGGTGGTGGATTCTCTGGCGGGGCTTTTCGCCTCCGACACGCTCGCGGTGGTGCGGCAGGAATCCTTCGGCTGGACTTTCGACTGTATTGCGGGCTGGGAGTTCAACGAATTGGATTTTGCCGCCGGAAGCGCTCTTCCGCTGGCGATCCTCGGAAAGAATCTGATGCCGATGATCCACCGGGAAGCGGAGGCAAAGGCGGAGATGGAAAACCGCAAACTCTGCGGGGAACAGCTGGCGAAACTGGGCGTGGCTCTTCGCGCTTATGCCGAGAAACATCATGGCGCGTATCCGACGCCGGACGGCCCGGAGGGACTGGAAAAACTGGCTGCGGGGGCGCCGGCCATCCGGGCGCTGTTCCAATGTCCGGCCGTGGGCGAGCCGAAAAACGAAGAAGAGGCCGATGAGGTGGATTACGCTTATTTTGGCGGATGGAAAACCGATTACGACAAGAATTTGCCTGTGCTGATCGACTTTGCCGAAAATCATCGGGATTTCTTCCAAGTTCTCTTCGCGGATGGAAGCGTGCGCGGTTTTGAGCTGGAGAAACCGGCCGGGATCAAGCGAATCATCAGCTTTCTGCACACCCAATATCAATACGACGCCGAAACCTTCGCCGATCTGATTCATCGGGCGGAGAAATTCGACGCCGAGCCGGACGGTTCCGGGCAAAAGGAGAAGTGACACCATGCGCAATGCGGAAGTCAAACGCACCACCAAGGAAACCGACATCTACGTCAAGATCGAATTGGACGGCACCGGCGGGTGTTCGCCGGAAACGGGGATTCCGTTTCTCGATCACATGCTCAATTTGTTTGCGCGACACGGCTTGTTTGATCTGACCGTGCGCGCGTCGGGGGATTTGGAAATCGACGCGCACCATACCATCGAAGACCTCGGGTTGACTTTGGGAGAGGCGATTGCGCAGGCGCTCGGCGACAAGCGTTCGATCCGGCGTTACGGGTCCGCCTTGATTCCGATGGATGAAACGCTGGTGCAAGTGGCGCTGGATCTCTCGGGACGGCCTTATATGGTTTACAACGTCGAGGCGCGCGGGGAGACGGTCGGAGGGGTCGGCACACGGCTTTTCCATGAATTTTTTCAGGCGCTCAGCGTCAAGGCCGGGATGAATTTGCATATCGATCTGATCCGGGGCGAAGAGGATCATCACATTTTCGAGGCGGTATTCAAGGCCTTTGCGCGGGCGCTGGACATGGCGACCGAACTGGATGAACGCGTGAAGTGCATTCCGTCGACAAAGGGAATGCTCTGAGCTGCGTCGATGCTGCAAAAGCTGAGATCCGAGAAGGAAAAAACCTTTTCAGGAAGCGCTCTTCCTTTTGCAACCCTATTTGAATCCCATTCCTCCAATGGACAAGCCCATTGGAGGAATGTGCTTTCCAGACAGGACATTTTCAGCAGGGGAAATACGTGCTGTGCAGATGCTGTGGGCAAAAAAAATGGAGCGAGTGACCGGAATCGAACCGGCGACAATCACGTTGGCAACGTGATGCTCTACCAACTGAGCTACACTCGCACCAGAATTCGCAACACACCCGGAAGGGCGGCCTCGATTCCGTAATATAGTCGTGTTCTCTGTGTTTTTCAAGAGAATGAAGCGAAAAAAACGCAATTTTCAGTTCTTTTTGGCGAGCACCGTCGAAAGACGGTCCTGCAAAAAATCCCGTCGATGGATGCCGGATGTATCGGGAAAAGAATGAAATGGAGGATTTGAACGTCGCTACTCGGAGAATAACGACCGAAAAGCCACCGTTTCAGGCTTTTTTCGAGCCGCCGGAAGACACGACGCGACTTTTTGCAGGACCGTCATAATAATACGACACCGCTTGGTTCATGCTCTGATCGAGCAGCTCGACCGGAGAATACCCGAGAAATGCCCGCGCCCGCGAAATGTCGGCACTGGAGTGCTGCACATCGCCAAGACGCGGCGGAGCGTATTCCGCTTGGATTTGCAGAGCGTCAGGACGAATTTGCCCGACCGCCGAGCGGATGATCGCAAAAAGCTCGTTGAGCGTGACATTGCCGCCGCAACCAATATTAAACACCGTATTCCCGCCTAACCCGGAAAAGTCGCATTGCGCAGCCAGAAGATTGGCATGCACCACATTGGCCACCCCGGTAAAATCGCGCGAGACAGAGCCGTCGCCATAGATTCGCGGCGCTTTCCCCGCCAGAAGCGCGGAGACAAAACGGGGAATCACCGCGGCATATTCCCCGGCAGGATCCTGATTGCGGCCGAATACATTGAAATAACGAAGCCCGATGCACTCCATGCCATAGACACGGACAAAATTATTCGCCAGCAGTTCATCGACCGCTTTGCTTGCCGCATAGGGCGAAAGTGGATTCCCCGTCGCATTCTCGCGCTTGGGAAGCGCCGGGCTGTCCCCGTAGACCGAACTGCTGGAAGCATAGACCAGACGCCGAACCCCCGCAGCATGTGCCGCGCAGAGCACATTGAGAAAACCGGTCACATTGTTGTCAAGCGTATCGCGGGGAGCGGCAATCGAACGCGGCACGGACCCCAGCGCAGCTTCATGAAACACAACGCCGACCCCCTGCATCGCCTCCAGAACCGCCGCATAATCACGGATGTCCGCTTCCAGTAGCCGGAATTTGGGATGCTCCCCAAACGCGGCAAGATTCCGCCGCCGTCCGGTCGAAAAGTTGTCGAGGACGACAACCTCGCCCCCCTGTTCCAACAGCCGCGCGACCAGATTCGAACCGATAAAACCGGCGCCGCCGGTCACCAGAAATCGTTGCGCTGTGGTCATGCTTCCCCCCCGTGAGTTCGGCAGAGATCGCTTTTAGTTGGAACCCGAATAGTTCGGCGCATCCCGCAGCATGGTCACATCGTGCGGATGCGCTTCGCGCAGTCCCGCGGAAGTGACCCGGACAATTTTCGCCTTCTCCTGAAACTCCGCGACATTGCGCGCGCCGCAATATCCAAAACTGTAACGCAGCCCGCCGGTGAACTGAATGATCACATTCGCCACCGGTCCGCGGAACGGAACCAGTCCTTCAATGCCCTGCGGAACCAGCTCGTGCTCGTCGGAAACATCGCGCTGCCCATACCGCTCCCGGGAACCTTTGCCGGTCTTCATGGCAGCAAGACTGCCCATGCCGCGGTAGATCACATAGCTGCGCCCCTGATGAAGCGTGACTTCGCCCGTGCATTCACTCGTCCCGGCCAGCGCGGACCCCATCATCACGCAAGCTGCGCCGACCGCCATCGCCTTGGCGACGTCGCCGGACTGCTTGATCCCGCCGTCGGCAATTACCGGAATATCCCTGGGCAGAGCCTTGACCGCTTCATAAACCGCCGTGACCTGCGGCACTCCGACACCGGCAACGACCCGGGTCGTACAAATGGACCCCGGTCCGATGCCGACCTTGACGCCGTCAACGCCCGCATCCGCAAGCGCCTTGGCCGCTTCCGCAGTGGCGATATTGCCGGCGACAACATCAATTTTGTCGCCGTATTCGCGCTTGATGATCTTGACCGTTTCAATCACGCCCTTGCTGTGGCCGTGCGCGGTGTCGAGCACAAGAACGTCGGCGCCCGCATCGACCAGCGCGGCAATGCGGCCTTCCTCGTAGGGGCCGACCGCAGCGGCCACGCGCAACTGGTGGCGGCTGTCGCGGTTGTAGTCGGGCTGTTCCTTCTCAATGAGAGATTTGACGTCGGCGAAACTGTACAGGCCGGTGAGCCGCCCGTTCTTGTCGACGAGAGGAAGTTTGCCGATCTTTTCCTCAAGCATGATCTGATAGGCTTTGTTGATACCGGTGCTCTCCGGAGCGGTAATCAAAGTGGAACTCATCACATCGCGGATTTTGACCTGATAATTTGTAAGGAACTTAATATCGCGCGCAGTGATGATGCCGACCAGTTTGCCTTCGCCGTCGACGATCGGGAAACCGGAGAAGGAAAATTTGCGCAGTTCTTTTTCATGAAGCATGGACTCGACGGTCTGATCGGGAGTGAAGGCGATCGGCTTCTTGATGACGCCGTTGAGATAAAGTTTGACCTTGCGCACTTCGTCGCTCTGGTGCTCGGGATCGAGGTTTTTATGAATCACGCCAAGCCCGCCGAGCTGCGCCATGGCAATGGCCATCGCGCTTTCGGTAACCGTGTCCATAGCGGCGCTGACGAAGGGGATGTTCAATTTGACATTGCGGGAGAACCGGCTGGAAATATCCGCGGCAGATGGAAGAAAATCAGCGTACTGCGTCACCAGAGAAATGTCGTCGAACGTCAATCCCTCGTACAAAAAATGAGCCATGAAATCATCGACATACTTTGACATTGCTTTTGCCCCTCCCTCGCGAAAAAGTTCATCTGGATGTAAATTGCTTAATATACCGCCGGATTGTGGATTTTTCAAGCCGGGAAGAACGATGGATCAAGCCTTTTTCGCGCCCCCTCAGACTTTTCGCCAAAGTTCCCGTGGAACGTCTTGACTTTAAGGAGAAGAGGCTGTATATTATTGGCAATATCAAACCGGCGGCGACATTCCGTTGCAGCCGAAAAATTTGGACATCAACCCCCAAATCAAAAAAGGAACGAACAATGATTAAGGTTGGCATCAACGGTTTCGGGCGCATCGGACGCATGGTCTTCCGCGCCGCAGTCAAGAATTTCGGCAAAGACATTCAGATCGTCGGCATCAACGACTTGCTCGATCCCGATTACCTCGCCTACATGCTGAAATATGACTCCGTGCACGGCCAGTTCGAAGGCGACGTCAAAGTCGAAGGCAACAGCATGATCGTCAACGGCAACAAGATCCGTCTGACCGCTGAAAAAGATCCGGCGAACCTCAAGTGGGACGAAGTCGGCGCCGATGTGGTCGTCGAATCCACCGGTTTCTTCCTGACCGAAGAGCTGGCCGCCGCCCATCTGAAGGCCGGTGCGAAGAAAGTCATCATGTCCGCTCCTTCCAAGGATGCGACTCCGATGTTCGTCTACGGCGTCAACGACAAGAGCTACGCCGGACAGAAGATCATCTCCAACGCCAGCTGCACGACGAACTGCCTGGCCCCGATCAGCAAAGTTCTGAACGACAAGTTCGGCATCAAGCGCGGTCTGATGACCACCATCCATGCCGCCACCGCCACCCAGAAGACCGTCGACGGCCCCTCCAAGAAGGATTGGCGCGGCGGCCGCGGCATCCTCGAGAACATGATCCCCTCCTCGACCGGCGCGGCCAAGGCGGTGGGCAAGGTTCTCCCCGTGCTCAACGGCAAACTCACCGGCATGTCGGTGCGCGTTCCCACCAGCGACGTCTCCTTCGTCGACCTGGTTGCCGAGCTCAACACCGAGTGCACCTATGAGGAAATCTGCGCGGCGATGAAGGCCGCCAGCGAAGGCGAACTCAAAGGCATCCTCGGCTACACCGACGAAGCGGTGGTCTCCACCGATTTCCGCGGCGATGCCCGTACCTCGATCTTCGACGCCAAGGCCGGAATCCAGCTGGACAAGACCTTCGTCAAAGTCTGCTCCTGGTACGACAATGAGTGGGGCTATTCCAACAAGGTTCTCGAGATGGCGAAAGTCATTGCGAAGTAACTTGAATTTTTAATCAATTCAGTTATGTTAGACCCATACGGGGCGGGTGGTAATATGTCGCCCGCCCCGTTTTTATTTTAAGTTTCGATTTTTTGGGAGAAACAGGAAATGAACATCAACAAAAAGACGGTCGAAGAACTCGATCTCTCCGGAAAACACGTGGTCTGCCGCGTAGACTTCAACGTGCCGCTCAAAGACGGCAAAGTTGCCGACGACACCCGCATCACCGCGGCGCTGCCGACGATCCGATACATTCTGGCGCACGGCGCCAGTCTGGTGCTGCTGTCCCACCTCGGCCGCCCGAAGGGCGAAGTCAAGCCGGAATTCAGCTTGAAGCCGGTCGCCGAATATCTGGCCAAGCTCTTGAAGACGGATGTCAAATTCGCCGATGACTGCATTGGAGAGAAGGCCGTGGCAATGGCCAAGGCGCTCAAGGCCGGCGAAGTGATGGTCTGCGAGAATACCCGCTTCCACAAGGAAGAGGATATGAAGACCAAGACTCCGGAGGACAAGGCCGTCATGCGCAAGTTCGCCGAAGAGCTGGCCAAGCTGGGCGACACCTACGTCAACGACGCATTCGGCACCGCGCATCGCGCCCACGCCTCCACGGCGATCATCGCCGACGTGCTCGGCAAGGCGAACAGCGCCGCCGGATTCCTGATGGACAAGGAGCTGCAGTACCTCGGCAAGGCCGTCGCCAATCCGAAGCGCCCGTTCCTGGCGATCATCGGCGGCGCGAAGGTCTCCGGAAAACTCGAAGTGCTCAACTCGCTGATGGAAAAAGTCGACACGCTGCTCATCGGCGGCGGCATGGCTTACACCTTCCTCAAGGCGCAGGGCCACAAGATCGGCAACTCCCTCTGCGAGGACGAGCTGCTGGACACCGCAAAAGAAGTGCTGGCGAAAGCCGCGGCCAAGGGCGTGAAGTTCATGCTCCCCGTGGACAATAAGATTGCCGACAAATTCGACAATGAAGCCCAGACCAAGATTGTCGGCAACGACATTCCCGACGGCTATATGGCGCTGGACATCGGCCCCGAGACGGTCAAGGCGTACGCCGCCGAGATTGCCAAGGCCAAAACCGTGGTGTGGAACGGCCCGATGGGTTGCTTCGAGATGCCGAATTTCGCATTCGGCACCATGGAAGTCTGCAAGGCTGTGGCCGAAGCCGATTGTGTGAGCATCATCGGCGGCGGCGACTCCGTGGCGGCGGTGAACCAGTCCGGTCTGGCGTCCAAGATGAGCCACATCTCCACCGGCGGCGGCGCGTCGCTGGAATTTCTGGAAGGCAAGGAACTGCCCGGCGTCATGGCGCTGGCGGATCGCTGATTGAAAGCTGCGCGGGAAAAGACGCGGCGCGAGTTTGGTTCGTGCCGTCCTGACGCGGCAGCCTGAAATAGAGGCGTTTTTTCCGATTGTGCCGCAGACGGTTTTCCGTCTGCGGCAGACACGGCACGGGTTTTCGCGGTGCCGTAGATGGGAAAACGCCTCTTTTCGCAAAAGGTCGGGATTTTATCTTTGACGTCTCTACCGGAGGGAGGCGAAAGCGGCAAGAGTTCGGGTCGTTCCACGGGAAGAAAAAATGAAACAACTGTTGCGACTGGTCCGTTACTATTACCTGAAAATGGTACGCGAACACGGCACGCCAGAATACATCGCCCGCGGATGGGCGCTCGGAATGGCCGTCGGATTTGTCGTACCCATCGGCATCCAGCTGGTCGTGGCAGTTCCCCTCTCCTTCGTCCTGCGCGGATCGAAAATCGGCGCAGCACTCGGCACATGCATCACCAATCATTTCACCGTACTGGTCATCTATCCGGTTCAATGTTATCTGGGCAACAAAATCATCGGCGGCGATCTCTCCTTTGCCGGAATCCGCGCGGCGCTGGGGGATGTATTCCGCGAGAAAACCTTTGATTCCCTGATCGCTCTCGGGGATCATCTGCTGTGGAGCTTCTTCGCCGGCGGCATATTGCTGGCGGCAATCGCAACCTTGCTGACCTACTGGGGCGTGCGCCGTCTGGTCTCCACTTACCGCAGAATCAAAGAACGCAAATTAAAAATCCGCAGAAGAAAACTTCAGCCCCGTTCCCCCGCAAAGCAGAAAGACAAAGGTTCTTCCTTATGACCGGAATTCTCATCGCAATTGTCATCGCAGGACTTGTCGGCGGACTGATCATGAAGAAATTGCATCAGCCGCTTCTGCTCGGATATATCCTGGCCGGCGTGTTTCTGAGCATCCTCAACCGGCAGGTCGAAAGTATCTCCATAAGCGTCGACCAGATCCAATGGCTGGCCGACGTGGGCGTGGCGCTGCTGCTCTTCTCCGTCGGTCTGGAATTTTCGTCCAAAGACCTGCTGCCGATCCGCAATATGGCGTTGGGCGGCGCACTCTTGCAGGTGCTGCTGACCTTTCTCGGCGGTATGGCAATCGGAAGAATGCTCGACTGGGGACTGGTGCCGTCGGCCTTTCTCGGCGCGGCAATCAGCTCGACTTCGACGGCCGTGGTGGTCAAAACCCTCGCCGCACGCAATCAAATGGGAAGTTTGTGCAGCCGAACGATGATCGGCGTATCCATCGTACAGGATCTGGCGGTCATCATGCTGCTGGTGGTGCTGCAACATGTGTGCGTCCCAACCGAAGGGCATCAGGGATGGATGGTGCGCTACCTGACACCGCTGGCCAAAGGAGGAATCTTTCTGGTAATGATGATCTGGGGAGGGCGTCCGGCAATGCCGTGGCTGCTCAAGAAAGTCGCGCATTTGAACTCTCAGGAACTTTTCCTGTTGAGCATCACGGCAATCAGCCTCGGAATCGGAGCGTTGTCGCAAAGTCTGGGGCTGGGATTTTCGTTCGGAGCGTTCATCGCGGGAATCGTGCTGAGCGATTCGGATTACGGAAAAAAAGCGCTGTATGAAGTGATCCCGGTGCGGGATCTCTTCAGTTTGCTCTTCTTCGTCTCGATCGGAATGTTGTTCGACTTTGAATTTGTCCGGGCAAATTGGGCAATGATCCTGCTGCTCTCGGCGGTGACGGCGTTTTTGCGCTCGGGACTGCTGTCGGGCTTAAGCTACTTCTTCGGATACCGCAATGTGATCCCGGTGGCAATGCTTTTCGGCATGCTGCCGACTTCGGAAATCGCCTTCCTGGTGATCTCCGTCGGGCTTTCGCTCAAGACGCTCGGTCACGACCACTATTCGATGATTCTGGCAGTGGTGATCGTGACCATGCTGGGAGGTCCGCTGGCGAATACCCTGGTCGGCCCCGCATATAATTGGTGGCGCAAACACGGGATTTCCGGCGCGGTCAAGAAGATTACAACCCCGCTGCCGGAGCTTTCCGGCCACATTCTGATTGCGGGAAGCGGGGCGATTCCGCGCGAATTGGCGGAGTTGTTCGTGCGGCTGAACATGCCCTGCGTGGTCGTCGAAGCCGATTACCGGTCGTTCATGGCCATGCGCGAAAAGAACATCCGGATTGTCTTCGGCGCACCGCAGGAGGAAGTGATCCTGCAAGCCGCCGGAGTGGAAAATGCCGCGCTGCTGATCGCGGCGTCGGCGCATTATCAGGGCAATTTTGACATCATCCGGTCGGCGCGTATGCTCAATCCCACCCTGCGCATCATCGCCACGGCCGACGACGACGACGAGTTGGGCATGCTGCACACCTATAAGGTCGGAGAGGTGATCCGCCCGAATTTCGAAGCCGGATGCCGAATTGCCGCGCGCGCCATGGGCATTCTCGGCATGGAACGGCACAAGATCAATGCGGCGCTGGATACCATGCGCAGCGCCAAATATCAGGAGAGCCTCGCGGCCGGTCAGGAAAATGCGGCAGGCGGCAGCGCCCCGGATTCCTGCTGGGTTCGAATCACCGGAAATTCAACGTTGTGCGGCAAGGAATTGACGGAACAACTTCTGGACGGCGCGGGCATAGCGGGGATTCTGCGGGGAAGTGTTTTTGACGGAGCAATGACTGCGGACTATCGGCCGCAACCCGGCGACATGCTGCTGGTTTACGGTGAGACCGAGTCGGTGGACAAACTGCGCAAACTGGCCTGCCGCGCTTCGACGATATGAGCAGTGCTCTCCCCCAGATTGCCGCGTTGCTCAACAACGATTCGAATTTGGCGGGCATCATCTGCACGCACCCGGATGTCAACAGCTTCGATCTGATCAAACGCTGCAAAAACGTTCCCCTTGTCATTTACAACCGGAAAGGTTCGATGCTTTCCAACGGCGGCAGCGACATCGGACGGATCGGCGAGCTTGCGGCGGCGGAATTCTGCCGCTTGAGGGTGAAAAAAGCGGCCTTTTTGATGTTTGACGAACGCAACACGAACGATTCCGTGCAGATCATTCAGGCGATTCAGGAATACCCGGCGCTGACCCGCGCGGGAATCGCATTTGAAATCGCGATTCAACCGAGGGAAACGCTTTCGGAGAAAGCAATTGCCCCGGTCATGGAGCACTTGTTCGATTCCGGGGTTCGCGCATTGCTGCTTCAAAACACATATCTTGCCGAAAGGGTTCTGCAGTGGGCCTACCGGAGAAGGATGCGTATTCCAGAGGAGCTTTCGCTTTTCTGCGTCGATTTTGAAGGGTTTGCGGGGTTTCTCTCGCCGCCGGTCAGCGCGATCACGTTTCCCCTTGAGGAAATTGCGAAATATACGGTGGAGTCTTTGATGGCAAAAATCGAACACCGCTCCATCCCGGAAAAAAGGTTCTCCCCGTATTGGCTCGACCGGGGCAGCACCCTGCCTTGTGGAAAATAAGTTGACAAGGCATTTTTAGGGGAAAAGATCCCCTCCGCGCTCTTGCCTGCGGCACTGCTTTCGCATATAATACCC
>JAQUYX010000271.1 GCA_028691615.1 Victivallaceae bacterium | reverse complement strand
CTGCTGGTTTGGGCGGTAGTTTTCGGTAAGTTTCAGCGTGACGCTTTCCGGCAGACGGTCGCAGAAGTGGTGGACGCTGGCGAAATCCGCCCCCCGGAAGGAGTAAATGCTCTGCGCATCGTCGCCGACACAGAACAGCCCGACCGCCGGATACAGTGTTTCCAGAATCGCCCACTGCACAGGGCTCGTGTCCTGCATTTCATCGACAAGAATGTGTTCGTATTTATCCTGAACCAGACGGCGGAAGTCACTTACATTCTCCAGTGCATCCACCGTTTTAGAGAGGACATCATCAAAATCCAGCAGATTTTTCTCCGCCTTGTATTCGAAATATAGCCGATGGAGGGTTCGGACGTGTTTTTCGGTATCGGCAAGAATCGGCGGACGGCGGATGAAATATTCGTCAAGATCGATCCGGCAGTTGTTCATGTAGGAAAAAATCCCGCACAGTTCGTCCGGACCGGGAACAAGATTTGCCGGAATTTCCTCCGGCAGTTCCAGTTTGTGCCGCAGTTTCCGGAAGATGGAACTTTGATCCTCGCGGTCGATGAGTTTCGCGTGATCGCAGTCAAAATACCCGTGATTGTGGTGCATGAGATCAAGACAGAAACGATGAAACGTGCCGACAAACATGCGTTCGCCCATGCCGAAAACCTCGGCGTTGAGCCGTTCGGATATTTCCTTCGCCGCCTTGCGGGTGAAGGTCAGAAGCGCGATCCGTTCCGCCGGAACTTTCCATTCGCGATGCAGAAACAAGGCCCGTGAAATCAGTGTTTTGGTTTTGCCGCACCCGGCTCCAGCCAGCACCAGCACGGCTTTCGCCTCGCCGGAGTAACAGGCGGCGTTCTCCTGTTCAAAATTAAGCGTGCTGTCCCAACGCTTCGTTTCTGACTTGTCGGCGACAAGGCTGGAGTGATGGCGGCATTTCGGGCAGACGAGCTCCTTGCTTGCCAGCAATTCCTCCGCGTCAATCGTGTTCTCGCTTCCGCAGATTTTACAGACGTATATCAGTTCCATTCAAAGCCTCGGTTGGTGTGTTTTATTCAAAGTATACACCACGCACTCTGCCAAGAGATGTCATACTGCGACGCACCCCAAGAAAAACATCGTTTTATATTTTGGCATACTTGTTTGTATTTATCGTTCAATGAAGTTATATTACAATGAACATGCAATTAAATAAAAATGTCATATCAGGAAAGGATTCCCATCATGAGCGTCCAAAGCAGACAGGCTCTCCGCATGGTTAAATTTGTTGCGGAGATGAAAAAAAACAGCTACCCCAACGCCGGGAGTTTTGCCAAACTTCTGCGGAAAGCGGATGTGGATGAAAATTTCGACTGCGCGGTCAGCACCCGGACAATCATGCGGGATATCGAGACTTTGCAGAACGATTTTCACGCTCCCATCGCCTACGACGCCTCCCATCGGGGATATTATTTAAAAAATCGCTATTGGGATTTAAACGCGCCGGTTCTTGATGACGATATCCTGAGTATGACGCTTCTCGGAACCAGGCTTGCCACCGATATTCTTCCGGAACCGGTACGGACGGATGTGAACAGTGCTGTGGAGAAATCGCTGGCGAACAACAATTCCGAATTTTTTGACGACACGATGATCGAATCTCTGCTCTGCGCCACCGGCATCAAAGCGGCGGTTGATCCGGTGATTTTCAAAAAGGTATTCGACGGCTGGCGTTTGCATCAGGTGCTGGCACTCACCTATAAAAAACCGAACGGCGAAATCGCCGAACGGAAATTCGAACCGCATATCATTGCATTCCACCACGGCATCTGGTATGTCAAGGGATACGAATACGGCACGAAAAACGTAAAAAGTTACGCCGTCCAGCGGATTGAAACCGCCGCATTCGGGGTGGACTGCTTTGAAACCGACAAAAAACTGCTGGAGGAAACCCGACGTAACGGTCTGTTTGAATACCCGAAAGTCGACGGTGTCCGGCTGCGCTGCGACGCATCCATTGCCTTCTATCTTTACGAGCATCAGAAAACCAAAAAGTTCAAGATCGAACGTCAGGACGACGGCTCGCTGGAGATTACGCTGAAACCGGCGTTCGAACACGAGGTGATCCGCTGGGTGCTGGGCGAAAGCGGCCATATCGAGGTGCTGTATCCGCCGGAACTGCGCAAAAAGGTTGCCGCCGCCGGTAAAAAAATTATGGAAAGAAATTCCTGATACGACATTCCCTGTCATACCTCCGGTGGTATCATAACGCAAGAACAACCACCGGAGGTTTTTTATGACAGGATTTTTTACCGCTCAGGAAGCATTACAAACAACGTTTCAAACGATCATGGACTCCATTTCCGGGAATCCCCCACAGGGAATTCCAAGCGGATATCCAGAATTGGATTCCATCTTTGGCGGTTTTCAAAAGGGAAAACTGCTGGTTCTATCTTCGCGTCCGAGCATTGGTAAAACCGCGCTGACACTGAATATCGTACGAAACATGCTGAAGTCTGAAACGTCGAGCCGGATTCTTTACTGTTCCGGGGAGCTGGACGAAACCGAAGTCATGGCCCGTCTGCTTTGCCTTGAGGCGCAAATCTCCATCATGGAAATCATTGATGAGATGAAGCCCGCCTCCGCGAAAAAACTGGCGGATGCCGTTGCCCGATTAAAGGGACTTCCGCTTTGGATTCACCCGTGCTGCGGAGCAAACGTATCCGACTTTGCCGGACAAATCCATGATTTTTCCTCGTCCCATCCGATTGATCTGATTGTTATCGATTCTCTTGGTT
>JAQUYX010000078.1 GCA_028691615.1 Victivallaceae bacterium | reverse complement strand
CGGGCTGCTGATCATCGTCTTCCCCAATTTCACCAATATCTTCCTGATGCCGGTCATCAGCTATTGGTCCGACCGGTGCCGCAGCCGCTGGGGGCGTCGAATCCCCTTCCTGTTCGCGACGACGCCGCTGGTCGTGATCGGTCTGGCCGGACTTGGATTCTGCAAGATTCTGGCCGCGATGCTGCAAAATGCGGTTGGGCCGGAATTTCTGTCCCTTCCGATGGCGGGGCTGATCGTTTTCGGAGTTTTCTGGGCGATTCTGGATTTCGGCACGACGCTGACCAACGCCATTTTCGTGGCGCTGGTCAACGATGTGGTTCCGGTTTGTTTTCTGGGAAGATTCTTCTCGCTCTTCCGGGCGGTGAGTCTCGGCGCGGGCATTCTATTCAACTTCTGGCTGCTCGGGTATGCCGAAGAGTATTTCATGTTCATCTTCCTCTCGCTGGCAGTGCTGTACGGCGTGGGGCTCTATTCGGTCTGCCTCAAAGTCCGCGAAGGAAAATATCCGCCGCCGCCGGCAGCGACGGAACAATCCGGCGGCGCAGGAAAGTATCTGACCGGCGCAGTCAAAACCTACTTCAAGGAGTGCTTCGGACACAGCTATTATGCGTGGTTGATGATCGCCTTCGTGTTGAGCGTGCTGGCGTCACTGCCGGTCAATATGTACACGATCTTCTACGCGAAAACGCTCGGCATGTCGATGGATCATCTCGGGTTCTATTATGCGATGACCTATGCGGTGTCGCTGGCGTTGACCTACGTGCTGGGAGTGCTTGCGGACCGCTACCATCCGCTGCGGCTCGGGATTGCATCGATCGGAGCATATTTTGTGCTGATGTGCGTCAGCTGGTTCACGATCGGCGGGATCGGCTCCTTCGGGATTCTCTTTCTGCTGCACGGCATCATTGCCGGCTGCTACATGACCGCCACGGCCTCCCTCGGACAGCGGCTCTTCCCGATCGCCCGTTTCGCGCAGTTCAATTCGGCCATGTGGATGCTTATGGCAATCGCCAACGTCGCAGCCGCCCCGCTCTTCGGGAAAATTCTTGACTTGCTCGGCAACAACTACAAATATCTCTTTGTCATGGGCGCGATTTTGGCCTTCGGCGGATTGACGTGCATGCTGAAAACCTACCGCATGTTCCTGAATCTCGGAGGAGACCGAAATTATGTGCCGCCCGAAGCATAAAACAAGTTCACACGCAACCACAACAAAAAGGAGAGCAGCCATGAAACAGACACAAAAGCCCTTCACTCTGATCGAACTCTTGGTCGTCATTGCGATCATCGCCATCCTCGCTGGAATGCTGATGCCTGCGTTGAATCAGGCCCGGTCGAAAGCGCGCGCAATCGCCTGCGTCAGCAATCTCAAACAGGATTCTCTGGCGGTGCGACTCTATATGGATGACTACAACGACGCGTTTTACAGCAGCAACGTCCAAACGGACAACTGGGGCCGCAAACTGGTTGATCAGAAATACCTCTCTTCGGAGAAGGTCATGACCTGCCCGCAAGCGACCAACGTCAACGGGTTCTGGACGATCTACGGCGCGCCGTATCTTTCGCAGGATCCCTATGCGCTGAGCATCAAACAGGCGCTCAGCAGCGGGCGTGTCACCGGAACAAACGGCGCAAAGTACGCGTTGCAGGCCAACAAGATCATCCTTTTGGCGGACAGCGCCAAGAGCGCGACCTCCGGGATCGAATCGCATTTCAAGCTGCATAACAACAATGCGGCCAACGGCAATATCTACACCGTTCACAGCAACCGGGCCAACTCCGCCTTCCTGGACGGGCATGTCGAAGCTGTGGAAGAGAAAGCGCTTTCGGATTATCTCATGCTCTCGGTCTCCGGCACGCAAACGCAGGTGACTTATATCGAAAAATATTTCGATCAGAACCGGGTAAGCAAGACGGTTCCGGGGCTGTAATCGGGAAAAATTATTTGCCGACGGGGTCGCATTCTCAAGGAACAGGTGCTATTGTTCCGAGAGAAGGCGATTCCCGGGCAAAAAAAAATTGGCGGCATTATGAAGCAAATTGCAGTAATTTTTTTGATTCTCTCTGCGTTGTGCCTTGCCGCGAGCGGCAATCCGACGAAAGAGGACGCACTTCTGGCGTTGCGGGAAAAGATGGCCGCCGCGCCCTTCCGCGCCCATGTGCGCACTTCTCAGGAGAAGCTGACCTTTTCCGCAGTCGAACGCACGCTGCGAGAGGACGGACGCTTTTCGGATCTCATCGCCGAAGAAAACGCGCTTGCCAATTCGCCCCATGCGATTGCAAAACTCACCACCAAGGCGTTTCATCGGATCTGGACGTTATCCGAAAGTTTTCGGACGAAGAACGATTTCGATCAAAAACTACGCAAACGGCTTTTTCGGGCAATCCTGCACTACGGCAAAATCGAGCACGACCGCGATCCCGGGTTCACCGGCCGCTGGACGCAATCCTGCTTTGACATCCCCACGGCGGCAGTCAATACCTTTTTCGCATTTTATCCGCTCATGCGGCAGTATGAAACCGCCCCCGCCCAAAGCGACAAAATGACATCCCAAGTTCATGCCATGCTGTCAAAACTCGCGCTTCAGGCATGGACGATTCCGTCCCGCGGCGACGCGACCGACCGGAACTACATCAGCGTGGAACGGTTTCGCAACGACACGCTTTGGGTCGGCGCCAATGCGATCGGCTACCGCCCCGCGCTTCAGGCGGCGATCCTGCTCAACAGCGTCCCCATGCTGGATGTCATGGCGCAAGTGGCCAAAAAAGCGCTTTCCCCGACTTCATTTCGCAATGCGGCGGAGGCGTTCTGGAGCGAAGGATTCACCTCCGACGGCGCCGGATGGGGTCACGGCCGCCAGTGCTATGTCTGGGGGTATCCGGTCGACGGGGCGCTTGCCGCCGGAATGAATCTGGCCTTGCTGCGCGACACGCCGTGGGCCGCAACACTGGAGAAGCAAAACAAAGATGCGATTCTTAATTTTATTCGCCGTTCCGCGTTCTATTATTATAAAGGATTCGAGCCGCCGGTGAGCGGCCGATCCAATTTCGACCGAAAAAAACTGACCCCTTCGCCGATCAAAGCGGCACTGGTGGCGGAATTATTTTTGAAGCATTGGCCGGACGCGTTCACCCCCGAGGAACAAAAAGAGCTTCGGGAATATCTCAAAGAAAGCCGCCACGGCGATCCTTTGATGATGCACCGTCCCGCCGGAGAATATCATTCCAGCTGGTACTTCTTCGACAACGACGATATGATTCACAAGAATGCAGACTACTACATTCACGTGAATATGGCCTCCAGCCGTGTGGACGGCGTGGAAAGCGCCGTGGGAATGGATGATGCCTACAATCTCTTTTCCGCCGACGGCGCGACGCTCTTTCAGCGCCGCGGCGACGAGTACCGCAGGAGTTTCGGTGCGATCGATCTCTACGCCTATCCGGGCGTCACCACCCGGAGAAGTCCGGAAGTCATCCGCCCGGTCCGCAACTGGCGCGGCTATCACAGCACGTTCGATTTCGCCGGGGGCGCGACGTTCGGCAAGGATTTCGCCGCAGGCTTCCTGTTCCGCAAGGCGGACGGCGCGCGACGCATGAAAGCGCCTGCCATGAAGCACGAAGTCAATCCATTTCTCTACGCAGTCCGTGCCTGCAAGAGTTATTTTCTCTTCGGTGACACCTTTCTCGCCCTCGGCGCGGGGATCGTCAATGAGAAACCGGAGTTTCCCGGTACGATCACCACCAGCGTCGAACAGACGTTGCTCGCCCCCGACAGTCGCCGCGAAGGCGAATGGGAGATCAACAATCGATTTGCCTACCGTGTTCTTAGGGAACACACCACCGGCACGGTCTCCACGCTCCGGGAAAAACGCCGCACCCGCTGGCACGAATTGAATCCGCGCAACGGGAAAGAGGAGGAGTCTGTGGAGATTTTCCAGCTGACAATCGACCACGGCAAAAATCCCGACGGCGGTCGTTATGCCTATGTGGTGGATTGTTCCGGTTCGATTCCCTCGAAGCTGCCCCGGATTCTTTCGAACACGCCGAAGCTCCAAGCTGCGGAGAACGCGGAAGGAACCGTTCTCGGCGCAGTCTTTTTCGATGCCGCAGCCACGCTGGACGCCCCGTCCTTCGGGCGGATTCGTGTGGATGCTCCCTGCGTGCTGCTGGGAGAAAAAGTCAATGGACAAGTCCGCTGGAAAGTCTTCGAGGCGACCTCCTCGCCCCGTCCGGCGAATTGCACCGTCACCCCCCTCCCCGGCGGAATCGAATCGGCCGGGCAGCGCAGCGGTTTGGTTCAGCCGCGCGCGGCAACTTCCGTTACCGTTGCGAAATAACGTTCCGAAGCCTCGCCCCACGCGATTTGCAGCTCCTTGCGGCGCGTTCGCACCGCAAGGTAGTTGCGGAACACCGCCGAAAAATATTCCCGATAGCCGGATAACTGCGGCGATTTCAGAAGCTCCGCCGTGCAATTCCGCACATCGGTTTGAGATCCGTTTCCCGGATCGCCCCCTGCACGGGCAATCATATCGTCCACCTGCCGGAGCAAGCGCAGTGAGAGCGTCGCGCGTTTCAATGCAGCCAGTGCGCCAAGCACGTCGGAAAATCGCTCCGGGATCACCGTGCCGCTGTTGACCAGCCCCAGAAGCGGCAGCTCCTTTTGAATCGCTTTGGCCGCAGAATCCTCCAGCGGGAAATGCCAGGTCGACGCAGCGGCTTTTTCCGGAAACAACGCTTCCGCCAGCAGCGAGGCAATGACAAGTTGCCCGCGCCGATCCGGGTGCACCCGGTCGGGGGCGATCGGAGGCGACAAGCGTTTCCGGTAAAGTTCGACCAGCACCTGATGGAGATCGATGACCGGCCGCCCCTTTTGGGAAAAACTATGTTTCAAACCATCCGCAAGGAGCGACACCCCCAAGGTGTCGCATCCGGCCAATGGAGGCATCTGCTGACTTCCCCATTCGTCGTAAGGCGGCGGCGTCAAAGCATAAACCCGGATGCCGTGCGACTCCAACGCGGCGGAAATCTTCTCCATGTGAATCCAATACCGTTCCCGCGCGGCAAGGAGGCGCGCCTGCTTTGCCCCGGTCGAATCGACCGTCGGAGCGAAAGCGTCGCGATCCACGTCATTGAGTCCGAAGCAAACGACCGCAGCATCCAATTTGCCCTGCGCCAGCACGTCCTCCTCCAAACGGGCAAAGCCTTCGACGGCATTTCCGCCGGAAATTCCGCGATTGAGAATCTCCACGCGCGACCGCGGATCGCGGCAGCTGGCATAAAGCTGCAGAAGCCACGGATATTCGCCGTCGTGCGTCACGCTGTCGCCGATCAGTGCGATCCGGCGCGGGGACGCCCCGGCGGAATCCGGCGCATGACTGGCGGAACTCATTTGCGCACGACCGAACCCTTTTTTCTGCGAACCGAGTAGCCGAAATGCCCGAGGCAGCGCCCCAACGCATAATAGTGTCCGTGGGCATACGCCAAAAGTCCCGCTTTTTCGAGGGCGAGCCTCCCCTTTTCATCCACAAAATTCTCCGAGACGCGTACGCCGACCACCTTCCCGAGAAAGAGATGATGGCTGCCTTCAAGCTCCAAAACCTCCAGCACCGTGCATTCCAGCGAAAGCGGACACGCTTCCACCGACGGCGCGGCAACTTTCTCTCCGGGCAATGCGACCAACCGCCGTTCAGCAAATTTATCATGATCTCGCCCGGAAACCACCCCGCACCAATCGACATCGGCAGCAAGCGCCACCGTAGGAAGGTTCACCGTGAACGCTCCGAGTTTGCGAATGATTTCATAACTGTAACGTTCGGGGCGGATGGCCACCGAAACAATCGGCGGTTTGGTACATGCCATCGCGCTCCATGCTGCAGTCATGAGATTGTAGCGGAACAACTTGCCGTCGCCGCTGCCGATGAGAACCGGGGGAACCGGAGCCAACACCGCAGCAGGCGGCCATGAGAGTTTTCGAATAGACACTGCGCGGCACGCCTTTCGCTGAACAATGAACCGATCCTCGCAGAAAAGAAAACGGGAACGGGGAAAAAACTATTTGCCCTGAAGCTTCTTGATCTTCTCGGCGACATCGGAATAGGAAATGTCGTTCTGGTAGATCTCCTTGAAGCAGTTCAACGCCTTCTCCGGCTGAGCCGCGGATTCATACGCTTGGCCCAACGCATACAGCACATCGAGTTTTTCGCGCGTGTAGCTTTGGGTGTTCTGGTTGACTTCCCGGAGCGCGTTTTCCAACTGATTGACCGCCATATCCGCCTGACCGATCGCCATGAAGCAGCGGCCCAGATAATAAATGCAGGAAATCCGCCGCTGCGGATTGCGCTGCGCCATCTGAAACTGTTCGATCGCAGTCTGAAATTCGTTGCGCTCGAAGGCGATCATGCCGTAATCGTAACGGAGCTGCTGGTCATTCGGATAGACCTGCACGCGCTCGGCGGCCTTGCGGAACCGATAATCGGCACGCTGTTCGAGCAACGCCTTTTTCTGCTCCTCGGGCGCTTCGTAAGCGGTGGGATTCTTTTCCAGCTCCTTGATGACCGCGTCGTATTTGCAGAGATTGGCCCGCTCAATTTGTTTGTCGATCTGCGGATCGAGCGTCCCGAGCGACTGAAGAATGAGCTGATAATTCTCGATGGCCTTGTCGTAATCCTCGGAAACCATATAAGCCTCGGCGATCTTCCGCCGGATGTCCATGGATTCGCCCTGCTTGAGATCCTCTTCATACTTGGCAATGGCGCGCTGCGCCTGACTGGAATCATGCAGAGTGCTTTCGACCAGGTGCTGCTCCACCGACTCTTTTTCGAGCGCGGCGGAAATACTGCCTTCCTCGGTACGCTGGTTCTGTTCGACGCTGGCGGCGGCCAGATACTGCCGCAATTCCCCCTGCACCGCCGTGTCGTTCGGATGACTGGCGGCAATCTCCTTGAAAAGCGCGGCGGCCTCGCACTGGCAGTTGTTGTCCGCCAGATATTGGACGTAAAGCCGCAGCGACGCCTCATCGGTCGGGTGATAGGTCCGCAGCGTCTCCATCGCCTCGCGGACAAGGAAAAATGCGTTCGCATGATCCGCCGCGTCCGCGAGCAGCTTGAGCAGCGGGGGATTGTCCAGATAGGTTGCCAACACCGTTTCGCAGGCCTTCACCGCGGCGACCGGATCGCTTTCGACCTTGCCTTTGATCGAAAGCATTTTCAGTGGAGCAAGCAGCAAAGCCTTGAGCTTGCCGAGCATCCCCGCCTCTTGTGTTTTGACCCGCTCGTATTCCCGCAGTTTCTCCCGCGCCGGGAGCAATGCGGGATTGCGCAGCACAATCGGCAGCAACAGCTCAACCGCGTCCTTGGCGCCCAGACGGGCGGCCGATTTACAGGCACGCTGAAAGGCCTCGCGCGTATTGACATGTACTTCGTTCAATTCCAACGGCTTCATGATCTTGTATGATTCCTCTCCTGATCCGACATTTCTGTGACAAATATATACATAGCAATGTATTTCTTTTTTTCTTTTTTTCAAGTCTTCCGCTGGAAAAAAGTTGTTTTCACACGGCGGAGAGAATATATTACTTGTCGGACAGGGGGCTTTTCGTGTGAGAAAAACCCAAGAACTCCGGCGTTTGTTTTCGCTTTTTTCAAACTCTATAGAAGGCTTCCTTTTTATGCAATATCTTTTTGCTCCGGTGCCCCGGAAAATCCAGTTCGACGACGCGGCAGCGCTTTGTATGCTCGATACGCAAGTCGAAGAAACCATCGACCGCACTTCCCCGTTCGGGCGGGAGGGATATCTGCTCAAACTCGCCCCGGGCAAAATTACCATTGTCGCGGGCGGGGAAGCGGGCGCATTTTACGCACGCGGCACGCTCGAACAGATTCGCATGCAATCCAAAGCCGCTGCCGCGCCCGCAATGACCATTGAGGATTCCCCGGAATTTCCGGTGCGCGGCATCATGCTCGACGTCAGCCGCGACAAAGTGCCGACCATGGAGAATTTGTTCCGCCTCATCGACCGTTTCGCGGCGCTCAAGCTTAATCACTTGGAACTATACATCGAACACACCTACGCGTATCAAAATCACCGCCGCGTCTGGGAACACAGCTCCCCCTTCACCGCCGAAGAGATCCGCGCGCTCGACGACTATTGCGCCGAACGCTTCATCGAGCTGGTTCCCTTCCAGAACTCCTTCGGGCATCTGCACCGCTGGCTCAAATTCGATGAATATAAATTCCTCGCGGAAACGCCCGAGGGAATCGAACACCCGTGGTCCCGCGACCGGGAACCCTTCAGTCTCTGCCCGGCGGACCCGAAAGTGTTTGATTTTCTCGACGGACTCTATCGCGAATATCTGTCGAATTTCCGCAGTGCAAACTTCTGTGTCGGCTGCGACGAAACCATTGAAATCGGCACCGGCCGCAGCAAGGAGGCCTGCCGGAAAGCGGGGGGGGTCGGCAAACTCTATTTGGAATATCTCAAAAAGCTTGATTCCCTGGTGCGCAAACACCGCCACACGATGATCTGTTACTCCGACATCATCATGAAGCATCCCGAACTCCTGAAAGAATTTCCCCGCGACGTGATCCTGCAGCATTGGGGGTACAGCGCCTTCTTCCCCTTTGAAACCGATGCGGCGCTGCTGGAAAAATATCAGATTCCGTTCATGCTGGTTCCCTCCAACGCGGCTTACAGCTCCTTCGGCGGACGCACGCACCGGATGCTCTGCAACATCCGCGCGGCGGCATTCGCCGCGCAGAAGCACCACGCCCTCGGGCTGGTCACCACCGAATGGGGCGACTGGGGGCACTGGACCGCCGAATGCGTTTCGATGACCGGGTATCTTTATACTGCGGCGATGAGCTGGAACCCGGCAGGCGGCCGCGATCTGGACCTCGCCGGGGTCCTCGACACGCTGGTCTATCGCGACAAAAACCATGTGATCGGCGCACTTCTGCGCGATTTGGGCAACGTGTACCTGCCGACCGCCGGGTGGGACGAAGCCGCCAATCTCTTTCAGCTTGTCCACCGTCCGCAACGCGCCGCCGACATGCCCCCTTTCGCCGATTTCGATACGGCGTCGCTGCGGCAAACGTTGACGGAACTGCACCGGGTGACAGCCTCGCTCGAAACGATGGCCCCGGAAGTTTCCGACGCTGCGATCCTCCATATGGAATTGACATGGGCGCGCGACATGCTGGAATTCGCCGCGGAACTGGCGCTTGACTTTCTGAAGGAAAACGTCCATTATCTGCGGGAATTGACTGCCGCCACAAGGCAGCGCCATGCAAATCGGCTGTTTCCTTTGATCGAACGCCACCGGCAAAACTTTCTTGCTCGTGGACGTGCGGGCGGAGTGAATGAAAGCGTCGGCTGGTTTGATCCGCTTCTGGAAGAGCTGGGAGCCAAAGCGCCCCGCCGCCGCGACCAAGAATAGGAAGCATTTTCATTTTCTTTCTTCCCGAACGATCCGGCTTGCCGCCAACTTCTTTTCGGTTATATTCGCCCCGGTTTCAGACGAATTTTTCATTTCGTCAAACCGGAAAAAAAACGAGAAGGAGTACATCGTTATGCCCGACAACAACAGCAATCACAAGTTGGGGGTCGTCGCGCTTGCCGCAATCGTGGTCAGCGCAATGATCGGCGGAGGGATCTTCAGTCTGCCCCAGAACATGGCGCAGGGAGCCGCGGTCGGCGCGGTGCTGATCTCATGGGTCATCACCGGCATCGGGATCTACTTTCTGGCCAACACCTTCCGAATCCTTGCGGACGCGAGGCCCGATGCCACCACCGGAATTTACGCCTACGCCAGACTCGGCTTCGGGCGCTTCGCCGGATTTCAGATGGGCTGGGGATACTGGTTATGCAATATCTTCGGTAACGTCGGCTACGCGGTACTGCTCATGGATGCGCTGGACTACTTTTTCCCGGGCACATTCAAAGGAGGAAACAACCTCAACAGCATCATCGGCGGTTCACTGGTGATCTGGTGCATGAATTTCGCCGTGCTCGTTGGAATCCGGCAGGCAGCCTTCATCAATACGGTCGGCACGATTTTTAAGCTGGTTCCGATCGCGCTCTTCATTCTGATCTTGATTTTCGCCTTTCATTGGAGCTATTTCTCGACCGACTTCTGGGGACACCAGACAATCGCGGCCGACAACCTCAAACCGCTCGGCGGCGTGCTCGGACAAGTGAAGTCAACCATGCTGGTCACCTTGTGGGCCTTCATCGGCATCGAAGGCGCGGTAGTGCTCTCGAACCGGGCCAAGAGCCAGAAGGCGGTCGGCGCGGCGACCTTCATCGGGTTCCTCGGATGTCTGTCGATCTATGTGCTGCTGTCGGTGCTTCCCTTCGGCAGAATGTATCAGAGCAAACTGGCGACGCTGGCCAATCCCTCCACCGCTCCGCTTTTGAGCGACGTGGTCGGCGCATGGGGCGGCGACGTGATGAATCTCGGTGTCATCGTGGCGCTGCTGACCAGCTGGCTGGCTTTCACGATCATGGTTGCGCAGATTCCCTACGCCGCTGCGATGGACGGGACGTTTCCCCGGATTTTCCGGTCGGAAAACAAAGGCGGCGCACCAAATGTCTCCTTGTGGGTTACCAGCAGCATCATGCAGCTGGCGATGATCCTTGTTTTCTTCGCCAACAACGCGTGGAACACGATGCTCTCGATCACTGCGGTGATGATTCTGCCGCCTTATCTGGCGTGCACCGCGTTTCTCTGGAAACTGTGTTCGACCCGGGAATATCCGGCGGACGCGCCGGTCGGCAGGAAATTCGCCCTTCTCTGCGGCGTGGCGGGAAGTCTTTACGCTTTGTGGATGATCTACGCGGCGGGATTGCAGTATTTGCTTCTGGCCTTCATCTTCCAGGCGATCGGAATTCCGATCTACCTCTGGGCGCGCAAGGAAGAACGGACAAACGCAGCCGATAAGGAGCAGAAAACCATGCCTTACTTCACCAAATTTGAACTGATTGCGGCCTGTCTTCTGGTTGTCGCCGGAATCGTCGCCGCCGTTCTCGGGGCCACCGGAGTGATCAACCTCGGCTAAGGCGCCGTTCAATGTAACCGCACAACATTTTCATCAGGAAGGGATTTTCTTATGAACGAAGAACTGGAAAGACGCAAAATTCTCATCGTGGAGGACGAATTTTTCTCCACCAACGCGGCCATGACCGGCGCGCTCGACCGGGTTCGGGACGAATTGGAGAATCGCGGCATCGAGGTGGTTGCCGCCGAGTCCATCGAAGATGGAATCGTCCGGGCGGCCACCGACATGGACTTCGACGCCTTCGCCGTCGCGGTCAACCGCACCAAGTCAGCGGAAATCAAATTGCAGCATCTGCTCCACACGATTCTGGAACGCCGCAACCGCATTCCGGTTTTTCTGCTCGGCGACCGAGCCGAAACATGCGGTGCGCTCGATGAAAAAATTATGGAGCTGGCCGGAGAATTTATCTGGATTCTGGAAGATTCCCCCGCGTTTATCGCCGGGAGAATGGAAGGCGCCGTGACTCGCTATCGCGCCCGGCTGCTTCCGCCGCTCATGCGCGCGGTGTGGGATTACAATCGCACCCTTCATGAATACTCGTATGCCGCGCCCGGACATCAGGGCGGAATCGGATTCACCAAGAGTCCCGCCGGCAAGAAATTCTACGATTTCTACGGCGAAAATCTCATGCGCACGGACACCGGCATCGAACGCAGCAGCATCGGTTCGCTGCTCGATCACGAAGGCGCCTTTCATACCAGTGAAGCCTATGCGGCCAAAGTGTTCGGCGCGGACAGCAGCTATTCGGTTGTCGTCGGCACATCCGGCTCCAACCGGACGGTGATGCAAAGCTGTCTGACCGGCGGAGACATTGCCGTCTGCGACCGCAACTGCCATAAATCCATTGAACAGGGATTGATTCTGACCGGCGCACTTCCGGTGTATTGCGTTCCGACGCGCAACAGTTACGGCATCATCGGGCCCATTCCGCGCCGGGAATTTACCCCGGAGGCAATCCGCAAAAAAATCGAAGCTTCCGCGTTCAAAGGCAAAAAGACAACGCCCGCTTACGCGGTCGTGACCAACTGCACCTACGACGGGCTGTGCTACAACGCGGCGACCGTCGAAGCGGATCTGGCGAAAAGTTGCGACCGGATCCATTTTGACGAAGCCTGGTACGCTTACGCGCGGTTCAATCCGATCTACAAAGATCATTTTGCCATGCGCGGCGATCCAGCGGCGCATCGCGGGCCGACGGTCTTTGCCACGCATTCGACGCACAAGCTGCTCAATGCGCTCAGTCAAGCATCCTACATCCATGTCCGCCACGGCAAACGGCCGATCGATTTTGCCCGGTTCAATCAGTCCTACATGCTGCACGCGACGACTTCTCCGTTGTACGCGATCTGCGTTTCCAACGACATTTCCACGGCGATGATGGATGAAGCGGGGGAATCTCTGACCCGCGAAGTGATTGCTGAAGCGGTTGATTTCCGGCAGAGCCTGGCCAAGATGCAGCGAACCTTCGACGGACAGAAAAGTTGGTTCTTCACTCCGTGGAATGCCACGGTGGTCAAGGATCGCGCCTCCGGCAAAAACTATGAGTTCGCCGATGCGCCGCCATCGCTTCTCATTGAGCAGCAGCACTGCTGGCAACTCAATCCCGGCGAATCATGGCACG
>JAQUYX010000077.1 GCA_028691615.1 Victivallaceae bacterium | reverse complement strand
AAACTCCGCCGCCTCGTCGCGGGGATAACCTTCGACAATTCGATCCACCAGCGAGTTGTAGTATCGGCACTCCTTTTCCAGATAACGGGAAAAATCGAGCGGCAGATTCCAGAGACGCGCGTAATCGGTCATGCATTTGCGCAGCGTTGCTCCATTTTTGTCGATCAGCTCGCAGGGAATGATCGTCACGCCCGGAAGACCGCGCCGGAAACGCTCCAGAAGCAGACTGGTCAACTTCGCCGGATAGGTTTTTTGCGCCACTCCGGGGGTGTATGCTTCCTCCTTGTATTCGATTCCGGCCTCGGTCGTATTCGAAAACACAAATTCCACCGTCGGAATGCACATGCTTTCCACGGCCTTCGACCACTCGGAACAGGCATTGACGCAGCCGCGAACCGACTCGATCACTTCGATCTCTTCGCGAATTTTACCATTCTGTACGCCGCGCAGAATCAAGGTGTAAAGCCCGTCCTGCCGGTTGATGACTTCCCCCATCCCTCGCTCCAGAGGCTGAATCATCATCACGGAACCCTGAAAATTCGCATGTTGATTCATCTTCTGAATCATCCAATCGATGAAGGCGCGCAAAAAGTTGCCTTCCCCGAACTGGATGACTTTGACCGGATAGGCCGCATGGGTGCGAGTCAGACCGCTCATCGCAGATCCACCAGACTGTCGACATCGACCGGAAGACCTGTCTTGATCGACAAATTCGCCGAGATTCCGGCGAGAATCGATTTTGCTCCGTCCACATATCCGGCGGCATGGCCGAGCGGATCGTTGCCCGCTCCGCGCAAGACATCATTGAGCAGCCGGGTATCGCCGCCGCCGTGTCCGGCCTTGTCGTTTTCGTCATAGGAGATGACCTGCGGTTTGCCGAACTGCTTCTGGAAAATAATTTCCGGAACCATCTTCGATTTGTCATTCTCCAGCTCACGCATCCCCGGACGGCTGAAGTCCTCCTGCCCGTCGGCGGAAACATAGGTCCGCTCCACAACGTTGAACTCCAAACGCCCCTTCGTGCCGTTGAAACAGACCCGATACCCTTCCCACGGACAATGCGCGTTGAGACTGTAAGTCATGACCGTATTGTTGTGATAGCGAATCATCACGCCCATGTTGTCTTCGATGCTGATGCCGTCTCCGAAAACACTCTGATCGCGGAAATAGCCGTCCTCATGCTCGGCGGCATAATAGAGCTTGTCCAGCGTGTCGCCAGCTTCCACTTTCAATGCAAAAGGATCTTTTGCGGCGATCTGACTGTTGCGCGCACGGCTGTAAAATTCGGTGACGCCGCGCCTTTCCGCATTTTCCTTGCCGTAGAATTTCAAATCGCCCATGGCAAACACGGTCTTCGGCCAGGAGTTGATCCACCAGTTGACCAGATCGAAATGGTGGGTGGCCTTGTGAACCAGCAAACCGCCGGAGTTGTTCTTGTTCCGATGCCAGCGACGGAAATAATCCGCGCCGTGCGAGACATCCAGAAGCCATTCGAAATGAATGCTGGTGATTTCTCCGACAATGCCGCTTTCCAGAATTTCCTTAACCTTGGTGTTGCGAGGGCTGTACCGATAGTTGAAGGTCACGGTGACATGCTTTCCGGTGCGATTTTTGGTCTCAATGATCTGACGGCACTTCTCCACGTCAATGGTCATCGGTTTTTCGGTGATCACATCGCAGCCAAGCTCCATCGCGCGGCAGATGTATTTGTGATGCGTGCGATCCATGGAGGTCACAATGACCGTGTCCGGCTTGATCTCTTCGATCATCCGGTCGAAATCGGCGGCCTTGTAGGTCGGAAGCTTGGCAATGTGGAACTTCTCGACCAACTGATCGTTCCAATAATCCATACGGGTCTGATTGGTGTCGCAGAGCGCGGCAATTGTTCCGACGTCGCTGAAGTCGCCGCAAAGCGCTTCCAGATACATTCCGGCCCGACTGCCTGTGCCGACTTGAACATAAGTCTTTTTTTTCATTTTTCTTCGACTCCTTGTTGTTTTATTTGCCGTCCAGAGACGGCATAATCTCGGATTTTTTCCAGAATTACTATAATTGCCAACGTTGGCAAAAGCAAGGCGTCTTTTTCTAAAAAACCAAATTTTTTTGTGCAATTCATGAAAAAGACGGCAGAATCGCCGAAGAAGCCGTGTCACTCCTGCAAACGAAAGAGCGCCTGATAATAGAGTTTTGCTCCGTCCGAAGATCGACCATCCGCGTAATAGGTTCCTTCCGGCGTTTTGACCGCCCCGGAACACACCACTTCGCCCAGCATGGCCGCGTGATTGAAATTAATCTGAAGCTCCTCAAAAGCCGGATAGGAATCAATCAGCGCCGCCACGGCATCCGCAGCATTCATCGCATAGAGCGCATTGTTCAGATGCCCATTGACGTCAATGCCGGAATGCCGCACCGGAAACCGGATCGGGCGCTCTGCAATTTCATGTTCCGGCAGCTTGCCAAGATCCGGGAAAAAAACTTCTGGATTCATGGCTTCCAGCATGCCCGGCGCAAAGATCGGAGACGGTGGGATGGGGCGGTAAGTGTCGCGCCGCAACAGCAGCCATTCGCTTGAGGAATGCACCGCGTCGTTGCCTTCCTGATCCCGGATTACATACTGCCGCAAGGCAAACAAGCGATGCACTCCGCTCGGCCTTGTCTCTACGGTGAAGGATTCCCCCAGTTTGAGCGCCCTCTTGATCCTCAGCTTCAGACGCGACAACACCCAAAGTTGTCCGCGCGCAGCCAATGCGTCCATTCCGAAATTCAGCT
Organism: Victivallaceae bacterium; assembly: GCA_028691615.1. GTDB lineage: Bacteria > Verrucomicrobiota > Lentisphaeria > Victivallales > Victivallaceae > JAQUYX01. The sequence goes on along the minus strand of JAQUYX010000077.1, from coordinate 9,933 downwards.
CATCCGCATGGCATGCTGCGGCAGTCTGCAACAAATCGAACAGAGTTCTGATTTTGACCTCATGACGCTTCGGATCGCATTCATGATGTCGGATCACTCCGGAAAAACTCCAGCTCGGATAATCAAGCGCGCTCATGCGAACACCTCCTTCGCTTCCGGAATAGAGCAGGCAGCTCCCGGTCTCCCCACAGCGATCGAAGACGCTTTATTCGCCGCATCCAAACTCGCTTCGTCGGAGAGTCCGCGCAACTGCGCCGCAAGAAAATAGCCGATGAAAGTGTCACCTGCGCTGGTGGTGTCGACCACCTTCACCGGCAGCGCCGCTTTTCGAATGCGTTTGCCTCCTCGGATCATCAGCACGCCGTCGCCGCCTAATGTGATGACAATACAGACATTCGGACAACGCTTGCCGAGAAGTGCAGCGGAGTCTTCAATTGTCGCGCCGCCGGAGAGCTGGCAGCATTCAATTTCGTTGACAATCAGATAGGTCAGATCTTCCAATGGCAACTTCGCCAATTCCGGGCGGCATGGCGCCGGATTGAACGCAATGGCGAGCGCTCGTTTTTTCGCTTCGGAAAAGATAAACTCCGGCAAATTGATTTCATTCTGCAACAAAAGAATCGTCCCTCTCGGGACACTGTCGAAAATCTGGACAATTTCCTCTTCGGTAAGCGCACAATTGCTCCCCGGATAGAGCAGTATCGAATTTTGCCCTTCGCAATCCACCTCGATGATCGCGTGCCCCGTCGGCATCCCGGAAACCAGCACGCGTGATGCGTCCACTCGGCTGTCTTCCAGCGTCTTCTTGAGAAACAAGCCGTCCTGCCCGATCTTGCCCGCATGCGCGACCTTCACTCCGGCGCGCCCGAGCGCAACCGACTGATTGAGCCCCTTGCCGCCGGGATATTGGTGATACTCCTGACACGCCAGTGTTTCGCCGGGGGCGATCATGTGATCCACGCGATAGACACAGTCGATATTTAAAGACCCGAGGTTGAGTACTTCGATGTTTTTCATGCTTGCTCAATCCCTCAAAAAATCATAATTCCGATTAAATATGCCGAATCAGCACCAGCGTCTGATCGTCGGCCTGATCGGGGGAATAATGCTTGACCGCGCGATGAATGTCGTGCAGGACTTCATCGGGAGATTCCTCCAGATCGCAGCCGCGCTTGAAGTATTCCACCAGTCGCGGCACACCGAACTCTTCGCCGTTGGTATTGATCGCCTCGGTGATCCCGTCGGAGAAAAGCAAAAAACTCATTCCGGGTTCAAAGGCCATGCAGAACGTGTCGAACTCCGCGAGATCCTTCGGCAAAATCCCCAAACCGGGGCCGTCCGGATAAAAATTGCGAACATGTTTGCGCACGTAAGTCAATAGCTCCGTATGTCCCGCCCGCCCAAATTCGATTGTCCGCGTCTTCCGATCCAGAAGGCAGCAACCCAAGGTCACAAAACGCTCCGCGTCGGTGTCCCGATAAAGCTGACAGTTCAAATCGCGCAGAAAATTCTGCAACGTGGTGAATTTGTCGGCATACGCCCGGATGAAACTGCGCGTCATTGCCGTCAACATGCAGGCGGGCACTCCTTTGCCGCAGGCGTCGCCCAATACCATCAGCATGCGATCCTCGTCGATCTGAGCGCAGTCGTAAAAATCACCGTTGACCTCTTTGGCGGAACAGGTGAACGCATGTATCGAAAAAGCCCCCCATTCCGGGAAGGACTTCGGCAACAGCGACGATTGAATCTGACGGGCGAAATTCAACTCCTGATCAATCCGTTGTCTGCGGCTCATCTCCGCATAGCCGGTCATCAATTCATAGGTGACTGCAATCTGCGGAGTCAGTTGGCGCAGCTCGGAGAGATCGCCGGAGACAAAATATTCATTCTCGTCCTCGGTGGTTCGCACCGCCGCGACCAATCCCAGCAGTCTGCCGTCCTCCATGACCGGCACAGCCATAGCCGTGCTGATCCGCATTCGCGCCGGATAGGGATCAAATCGGCGGTCGACGGCTGCATCGTGAACCAGCACGGGGTACATGTCGCGTGCCACCTGTCCGATGAATCCGTCGCCGAGGCTGACCGGTTCCTTGCGCAAACGCTCCAGCTGCGCGGCATTGCTCTCTCCGATGCCGAACTCCTGCATGGTCAAGGGATAGGTTCCGTGGACTGCGCAGACCACCAAATCGCCGTCCCGAACTTCATAGATCGCCGCCGATTGCGCTTCGAGTTTTTCGGCAATCCGCCCCACCGCGGCGGCCATGGCCTCGGGGAAGGAACGGTTCGCCTGAAAATCGCGCAAAAGGTTGGCAAAAAACTCTTCGTCGTTGTTGCGCTGGGCGACCAGATGCTCGATGCGTCCGTTCAGATATCTTGTGTGCCGGACAAAAAACACAATCACCGGCACAGTGCTGATCAGCACCACGATGAAGAGAAAGCTCAATAGATATACCATCGCCGCCCCGCCTGATCTCCAGAGTTAAAGAAGATGTCCCATTTTCTCTTTCTTGGTCTCAAGGTAACTTGCATTGTCTTTGCACGGGGCGATCACATTCGGAACCCGTTCCACCACTTTGATTCCGTAGCCGTCGAGTCCGACGATCTTGCGCGGATTGTTGGTCAAGAGACGAATGCTCTGGATCTTGAGATCAAGCAGAATCTGTACGCCGATTCCGTATTCGCGCAAATCCGCGGCAAATCCCAACCGCTCATTCGCCTCGACGGTATCCGCCCCCTGATCCTGAAGTTTATACGCGGAAATCTTGTTGAAAATGCCGATTCCACGCCCTTCCTGCCGCAAATAAACAACGACACCGGAACCGTTTTGCACAATCATGCGCATGGCGCTGTCGAGCTGGGCACCGCAGTCGCAACGCAGCGAATGGAACACATCTCCGGTCAGACATTCGCTGTGCACGCGGGTCAAGATGTTTTTCCCGGAGGAGATATCGCCGTAAATCAAGGCCACATGCTCGTTGTTATCGATCTTCGTCCGGTACGCCGTGATCTGAAATTCTCCGTAAGGCGTGGGCAGCCGCGCGGAATCGCCGCGGCAAACCAGATTTTCCGTGCGGCGGCGGTAAGCAATCAGATCCGCCACGGAACCCCATTTAAGCTTGTATTGCCGACGGAACGCGTCAAGATCTTCCAGCCGCGCCATGGTGCCGTCCTCCTTCATGATCTCGCAGATCACTCCGGCAGGAGCCAAGCCCGCCAGCCGCGCCAGATCGACTGCGGCTTCGGTGTGTCCCGCGCGGCGAAGCACGCCGCCGGGGCGCGCGATCAGCGGGAAAACATGTCCCGGGGTCACAAAATCATGAATCCGGCTTTCCGGATCGATCAGCGCTTGAACGGTTTTAGTCCGGTCGAATGCGGAAATTCCCGTGGTCGTTCCCTTCCGGACATCCACACTCTGCGTGAATGCGGTGCGGAAGGTATCCAATGTGGAGGCATGCGACTCCAACCCGAGATTATCGGCAATCTCCTGTGCCAGCGGCACGCAGACCAGTCCGCAGGCATGATGCGCCATGAAGGTGATATCCTCCGGCGTGGCCAGACTGGCCGAAACGATCAGATCGCCCTCGTTTTCCCGTTTTTCGTCATCGGTGATGATGACCATGTGTCCCGCGCGAATTTCTGCGATGATCTCTTCGATCGGATCAAACTGAATCATAAAATAAAACCTCGAAAGTTTGATTTTTCCGTTTCTTTCATCCCGTAATATATCGTGCTAAAATCGATATTGCAAATCATCCCGCGGATAAAATCGAGAGGAAGCGTTTTTCCGACACAAAAAAACGGCCTCTGCGAATCCACACAGAGACCGTTTGCGCTCGGATAAAGTCCAATTCTTAGGCGTGAAGCGCCTCCAGCGCCCTCTGATAGTCCGGCTCCTTGGCAATATCGTCCACCAGCTGGGAGAAAATAATCAGCCCCTCTTCGTTGATAACCACCACAGCGCGCGCAAACAGGCCGTCGAGCGCACCGCTTTTGATCTGGACGCCATAATCTTTGCCGAAGGTGCAACGGTCATGAAAGGCGGACAAGGTTTTGACGTTTTTCAATCCTTCCGCGCCGCAGAACCGGTTTTGTGCAAACGGAAGATCTTTGGAGATGCACAGTACCAAAGTGTTGTGCATTTTTGAGGCGCTTGCATTGAAGTGTCGCACTGACATGGCGCAGGTGGGGGTGTCAATGCTGGGGAAAATATTCAGCAAGAGTTTTTTTCCCGCTCCGTCGCGCAAATTGAACCGTTTGAGATCGCCGTCGATCAAGGTGAATTCCGGCGCCTGCATGCCCGGGGTGACAAAAGTTCCGGTCAATGCGACAGGGGCCCCTTTTAACGTGGTCGTGTTTTTCATGAAAATCTCCTTTTTTGAGGAATGATGAATTGGGGAGAGGGCAACTTTCTCGCCTCCTTCCTGGTTTTGAAAAAAATCTTCGGGCGGACGTTTTTTCCTCCTGCTTTTCGGGAGAATTGCGATTGGGCGCATTAAGGAAATAACATGTCCCATTCAAAAAACAAGTCCGACATCAAAAAAAATCAAAACATCGATGTCCTTTTTCGCCGGACATGGACAAAGACGAAGGGTAGCCCCCCTGTGTGACGATTGCGCCCGGAGTAATCGTCGCCCTTATCCGGTCAGCCGGTAATGTCCAGGGGGCGTTTTGACCAGTTCCCGAAAACGTCGGACGAAATAGACATAATCGGAATATCCGCAGCGCTGGGCAATTTCCTTGAGCGGAAGCGAGGTGTCCCGCAGTAATTTTTTCGCGGCGCGAATGCGGCACTCGTCGAGAAAAGCGTAAAAACTTTTTCCGGTGTGCTTGCGGAACAGCGCCGAAACGTATGATTCGCTCCGATGAAAGTGGACGGCAAGGTTTTTGCGCGTCAATCCCCCGGAGAAGTGAATTTCCACAAAGGAACGCATCTGCTCAAACAATTTCCGGCCGGAATCGGATGGAGCAACTCCATGTTCCAGCTGTCCGACGGTCAATTCCAAGATAAGTCGCGCGGCTGCTTTGGCCGCGGAGTCATTGTCATCCAGCTCTTTTTCCGCCAATACGGAAAAAGCCTTTCTCAGCGATTCGGGTGTTTGCCCGATGTGCATTGCGACGTGTTCCGGCCACGGATCGCCGCTCCGATGCGGCGTTCGGATCGGATACCAGACCGTCCGCAGAAAGCTCGGCAGAAGGACGACGCAGAGCAATTCGTGCACGGTGCTGAAGTTGCACTCTTCCCAGATTCCGCTGTCCAGAAAATAAAAGTCTCCCGCGTGGAGCGTGACGGGAACCGCTTTCCCGTCGAATCCCATGCGCTCTATTTTTTCTCCGGCGAGCACGACGACCAGCCGCTGCGCCTTGTTTGCGTGCAGAACATCCCCGGGGCGGGGCGCTCCCGTCGGGATGATAAAAATGCCGCAGCGCCAGCTTGCGGGCGGCAAAAATGGTGTGTTCCAGAACAATATTTTGCATAATCATAGATTCCGTATATAAAGAATAGAACTTTTATATTGAAATTTCAAGGGGGAAACGATATAATAGTGATATTTTCAAGACACAACGCCGTTCATCAAATAAGGAATTGCAGAATGGAAAATTTTACTTATGCATCTTTGGACCCTCTTGCGGTGACACCGGCAGGGACAAGGCATCTAAATTGCAACCGGACATTTCAGGGGATTCCCTCGATCGGCATCTCGCCGAAGGGACGGCTTTTCGCCTGCTGGTACGGCGGCGGAACCGACGAAAACCGCGACAATTTCATCATGCTGAAGATCAGCGACGACCGGGGGGAATCCTGGTCGAAGGAGCCGGTGGCCGTCGTCGACGCGGGAGCGGAGTCGGTGGTTCGCGTCTTTGACGCGTCGCTGTTTACTTCGCGAGAGGGCAAAGTTTACTGGTTTTGGAGTCAAGGCTGCGGCGGGCCGAGCGGTCAATGCGTTCCTTACGACGGAATTGCGGGCGTATGGTTTTCCGAGCTGCTCAATCCCGACGACGATCCGCAGGCGTTTCGCTTTTCCCCCGCCCGGCGGATTGCAAACGGCGTAATCATGAATCCGCCGATCACGCTCGCCGACGGGACGTGGGCTTTGCCCGTTTCGGTCTGGACGGGCAACTATGAACGGCATAGAAGCCTTGCGGTTCGGCAGGGGTGTTTCTTCTATGTTTCCACGGACGACGGCGCGTCGTTCGAATGCCGGGGGCGCATTGACATGAGTGAAGTCGAAGGCGGAGCTTCATTTGACGAACACCGCTTTGTCGAGCGAAAAGATGGTTCAATCCAGTGTTACATCCGGGTTAATCGCGGGGTGGCCGAAGCGGTCAGTCGTGACGGCGGACGCTCGTGGTCGCTTCCGGTGCTCTCGACAAAGATGGACGGACCATGTTCCAGAATTTGTGTGGCGCGTTTAAAATCGGGAAATTTGCTCTTTGTCAACAATGACGTAACTTATCACCGCACGCGCGAACGCATGACCGCGTATCTCTCGACGGACGACGGCGCCTCGTGGCCGTATAAACTTTTGTTGGACGAACGTGCGGGGGTCGCCTATCCTGATTTTGTCCAGGATGCAGACGGCACGATCGCGACGATCTATGATTTTGCCCGATATACCGGAGGCGATATTCTCTTCGCCCGGTTCACCGAGGCGGATGTGCTTGCCGGAAAACTGGTTTCATCCGATAGCCATTTTGGGATTTCCGTCGATCACACGCATACCGTGCCGGGGAGGGAAGCGCAGGAAAAGAAGGCTTAATCCGAGGTCTTTTCCGAAAAGATCCGTTCCAGAAGCGCGCGCAGGGCATGGTTTTCCAGTTCCTTGCAGCGCTCCAGTCCCCGTCGGAGGTCGCATGTTTCCCCGGAAACCTTGCAACATTGATCCAGAATCTCCGCGGCGATCCGGTACTGCGAGGGCGCAACGGGAACCGCCGGATCGACCACCTCGGGAATCTCTTCCGGCGGGAAAGGATGTTCCGCGACATAGCGAATTGCGCTTCTGCCCGCCAGATGGCCGAAAACAAGCACTTCCAAACCGGCGTTGCCCCCCAAGCGGTCTTTGCCGTGAATCCCTCCGACGCACTCGCCGGCCGCAAAAAGTCCCGGCACATGGCGCACCGACGCGTCCGGCTCAATCACAATTCCGCCCAGCGTCGTGTGCGCGCCGGGTTTGACTTCGAAGCAAACTTTCTGCCAGTGGCCGAAAAAGGAGAGGAATTTACGGTGGTATTCCGGATATTTTTTGCAAAACAACCCTTCCGGGACGTTCGATAGATCATAACGCACCGGCTCCAGATTTTGATCAATGGCGTGTTGAATGATCTTTGCGAGCTGCCTCTTTCCCGGCACCGGAGATCCCGCCGGCAGCAGCATTTTCCCATTCCGGTCCGACAGCCGGGCGCCTTCGTTCAACACCGTCGTGATCACGGGAAACCCTGCCAGCGCCGTCGGGGCGACCGTCACCGTCGGTTCGAACTGCACGATTCCCAAATCCCGAACCTCCGCGCCCGCCTGCATTGCCAGCAGCAGCGCGTCCCCCCGCAGTTTTTTGCTCCACGTGCTGAATTTCCAAAGCCCGGCAAATCCTCCGCCGGCAAGGATCACCGCTTTTGCATGGATGATCGTGCCGTCTTCGGCGATTGCTCCGGCGACGCGTGCGCCAATTTTGAGGAGGTGAATAATTTTCATGCGCACGGTGGAAATCGCGAGTTTTGCAAGGAGTTCTCTGCCGGTTGTGGTCCCGGAGTGGACCACGCGCGGACAACTTGATCCGAGCGCGTTGACCATATCGTAGGTCGCGGAATCGTCCGCTTTGCGGTCGAAACGAATGCCGAGTTTCTCCGCGTGACGCAACTCATCCATCGCATGAGAAGCCAAAATCCTGGCAAGTTCGGGATCGTTTCCGCCGCCGCCCGCACGAAGAATATCGCGCAGAAACAGTTCTTCACTGTCCCCCGGATTCGCCGGAGCGGAAAACCCCATGATCTCGGTGGAGGCCATTGCCCCCGCATCCGCCACAAGAACACTGAAATTGCTCTCGCTGCCGATTGTTTCCGCAGCGCAACAGCCCGCCAGACCTCCGCCGACAATCAGCACATCAATGTTCAAAATTCCCATGTTGCACCGCGCGCCAGCGATCCGGCGTTCCGTCGGAAAAGCCGTAAGAATGGCGGAGTGTCCCGGTCGTCGCAATGCCAGACCCATTTGCTTTTGCGCTCCTGAAGCACTGCGTTGTCCACCAAAAGATCAATCGTCCGCGCGTCCAAATCAATGCGGATGGTGTCGCCGTCGACGACCAGCGCCAGAGGTCCCCCCAGCGCCGCTTCCGGCGAAAGGTAGCCGACCGCCAGCCCGCTGGACCCGCCGGAAAATCTTCCGTCGGTCACGATCGCGACATCGTGCGCCAGTCCCCGCCCCTTGAGCTCTTTCTGAAAAACATACGCGGTTGTGCCGAATGCTCCTTTCGGCCCCAAATAGCGCAGCACGGCCACATCGCCTTTTTGAATTGCGTTGCGATTGAGCGCTGCAAGCGCGTCGGCGAGGGTGTCGAAACATTTTGCCGGTCCCGAAAAACGGCGCATGGCTTTTTCGCACGCCGCCGCCTTGATCATCGCGCCGTCGGGAGCCAGCGATCCATAAAGGACATAAAGCGCCCCTTCGCGGGACACCGGGTTGTCCAGCGGACGAATGATCTCTTCCTCCCAGATCAGGGCGTCCTGATAGTTGTGTCCGATGGTTTCGCCGTTTACAGTCAGCGCGTCGGTGTGCAGTTTCGGCAGGAGTCGCCGCATGATCGCGCGAGATCCGCCCGCCCGGTCAATCTCCTGCAAATGCCACGGGCCGCTGGGCGACGCGGCGACAATTTGCGCAATCTCCCGGGAGGCGCGGTCAAAATGCTCCCAAATCCGATCCGGCAATCCAGCTTCGGCCGCAATCGCCGGAAGATGCATAAATAAATTGGTCGATCCGGCCATCGCCATGGTGACGGCAATGGCATTGTCGATTGCCGCGCAGGTGAGAATTTTGCGCGCGGTGATCTGTTTGCGGTACAATTCCATCACGGCGCGTCCGGCGCGGTAGGCGCACTGAAGCAATTCCGAACCGGTCGCGGGCATGGTTCCGTTGCCCGGCATGGTCATGCCCATGGCTTCGGCGGCAATGCACATGCTGTTCGCGGTGGTCATAACTCCGCACGCGCCGCAGGGACAATACATATTTTCCACTTCCTTCTCGGCGGTTTCCCGGGGGTAATCGCCCTGCATGACCTTGCCCACGTTGTCCGTGAGCTCAATGTAATTGGCCGACTTTCCGTTGTAAAACGGCATGGACATGTAGCCTCCGGTGACCATGATTGTCGGGATGTCGAGTCTCGCCGCGGCCATAAGGTGGCCGGGGACGATCGAATCGCAGGTGGAAAGCAGCACCATCGCGTCGAACATATTGCTTTGAACGATCAGTTCGACTTCGTCGGCAATGCTGTTGCGGCTGGGTAGTTCGATGTAGGCGGGATTTTTCAGCACCATTCCGTCGCAAATTCCGGTGGTCATCATCTCAAAGGGCATTCCGCCGGCTTCGCGGATTCCCTGTTTGACCCGCTCGGACAAAGTGCGCAAATGCACATGGCCGGGATTGTATTCGTTCCATGAGTTGACCACCGCGACGATGGGGCGGCGGAACTCCTCTTCGGTGTAACCCATTCCACGCACCAGTCCGCGGCGGCATTCCCGCCCCACACCGTATGGGGAATGACTTCTTCTGTCGGCGTCGCACATTGTGTTGAGCTCCTGATTTCGCTGTTTCAAAATTAATAACTAAAGTTTTCCTGTTTTTCAAGTTTGATATTTTGAACAGCCTCCATGATTCAGGGACGGTTCACAATTTTCGATGTCAGTTTTGATGTATTCCTGAAAAAAAGTTGCAATTTTTTTCTGTCA
>JAQUYX010000270.1 GCA_028691615.1 Victivallaceae bacterium | reverse complement strand
ACTTTGACATGTCGGGGGATGTTTCTCCGCTGCCAAAGCGGCTTCCCCGTTTTCGTGCTAAACTGACCGAACCGGGGGCGACGGTGCGCATTGGCTGGCTCGGCGACAGCATTTCCGAGGGGTACAATGCTTCCGGATATATAGGAGTGTCCCCGTTTCAACCGCCATTTGCAGAATTGACGGCCCGTGAAATCGGCGGACATTTTCGGGTCGCGGCGGAGTTGTTCAATCATGGTCACAACGGAGCTCGTACAGCGTATCCTCTTCAAAATCAAGAGATTTGGTGCGAAGACAAACCAGACTTGCTGGTGGTCGCCTTTGGTATGAATGATTTTGCCTCTCCCGCAGGGGTTGATGGGTATCTGGCAAATCTGGCGGTAATATTGCGGATTGCCCATTCCTGTTCTGCGAATACGGAAGTGTTGCTGCTTGCTTCGATGTGCGGCAATCCGGCGTGGAAAAATACGCCATTGGAAACGGCGGCTGTTTTTTCGCAAGCGCTCCGGAAGTTTGCAACAGACCAAGGTGACGCGGTTGGTTTCGTCGATTTATTTGCGCTGTGGAGCTGGTTTTTAAGGCGGAAAAATTTTCTTGACCTGACGGGAAACGGGGTCAATCACCCCAATGATTTCGGACATCGCGCGTTGGCGTGCGGTGTATGTTCCACTTTTGTACAGGAGGTAATTTCAAAAGTATTTAATTCGGCAGGCAGAAAAAAAGAGGTAGAGGGTTTATTTTAACTCTGGTCTCACAAACTGGAGAAAAAATGAACGATCTACCCAAGCTATACTTTACAATGGAAAGCTATCTTTTTCCAATGGTGGAAGAAGAAATTGGCGAAATAACCGCAAAAATGAAGGAATTCTTGCGAATAGTGGAACTGGTTCGACCGTCACGGTTCATCAACGATACTCTACGTTGGTGTGGCTTGGGACGACCGATGAAAGACCGCGAGAAAATGCTTCGGGCATTTTTTCTGAAAGCGGTATACGACCTTCCGACGACGAAGGGGCTGATTGAAAACTTGAAGACAAATTCGAATTATCGAAGACTTTGTGGTTGGGAATGTCGAAATGAAGTTCCTTCCGAGGCAACATTTTGCCGTGCATTCAAAGAGTTTGCAGAGGAAAAGATCACAGATTCTATTCACGCAATGCTCGTACAAGAAAACTATGTTGACAAATTGGTCGGTCATGCGAGTGTGGATTCAACGGCAATCACAGGACGCGAAAAAGCGTGTCGTAAAAACACGCCGAAAAGCAAACTCAAGAAGAAGCGTGGACGGAAAAGCAAAGCCGAAAAAATGGCAATGACCGAAGCAGAAATCGCCGAAGTCAAAACCAGACGCTTGGAGCTTCAGCCGAACCGAACGCTTACAGAGAATGTAGACGATCTTCCGCAAGGGTGCGATTGGGGTGGTAAACGTGACAGCAAAGGGAAAACATCGTATTGGTGCGGTTACAAATTACATTTGTCGCTCGGAGATGGCGGAGTTCCTTTAGCGGCGATTTTAAGCTCAGCGTCATTACATGATAGCCAAGTGGCTATTCCCTTGATACAAAAGTCTTCGGAACGGGCAACGATTCTATATGATTTGGCTGATTCGGCTTATGACGCGGAAGAAATCAAGGGCTTTTCGAAAAAACTTGGTCACGTTCCGATTATTGATCCCAATCAACGCCGAGGCGAAAAAGTTGAACTGGCTCCAGCGCGAAAGATTCGCTATCGGGAACGTTCGACTGTAGAACGCGGCAATTCGGATTTGAAAGACAATTACGGCGCACGTCACGTCAGAGTAAAAGGACATTGGAAAGTCTTTTGCCACTTGATGTTCGGCGTGATTGCCATAACAGTGAAGCAACTATTCAACATACGTGAATAGAAGCATTTGGGTTTGACAACATTTGAGAATCTAACAAATCCCGCAATGACGGGCAAGGAGGAAAACGCTTAAAAAATGGATTTTTAGCGCCTTTTCATGTGAAAAGTCACATTGGATGCGTCAAAATGGTTTTGACGCATAAGAAAACGAGTTATTAACAGAAAAAAGCCAATACTTTTGAAATTGGCTCGGTAGTAAAATTGCAAACTTCGCGCAACCGCGAATGCGCATTGGCCATCGCATAACTGTAGTGACAATCGCGCATCAACTCCACGTCATTGAGATAATCCCCAAAGGCCATCGATTCGCGCGCAGAAATGCCGAAACGCTTCTGAATAAAGCGGATCGCCACACCTTTATTGATACTCGGTCCCATAAAATCCAACCAGTTCCGCCCGGCCAACGTCACGGCATATTCTCCGAGAAAATGTTTGAGAACCGGCCAGCAGTTTGCTTCTGCATCCGGGTCAAACACCGCAATCTTGCAAATGCGATCCTGTTTGGCCGCCGCCATGATATCCGGCACCACCTCGCAGCGCTCATAATACATGCGCGCATTGCGCAAAAACTCCGGATCCGTACTCTGTGTATAAGCAGACTTAACTCCGCAGAAAATCGGGTGTGCGGTGGGGATTAGCCTGATCGCCATCAAGGGCGCCATCAGCGCCTCCCCGGGAATCTCATCACAATAAATATTCTCGCGCCCGTCAAATACAATTGCCCCGTTTTCACAGATAAAGGTCAACGTATCTTGAATATCGCCAAAAAGCGTCAGCAAATTGTAATATTGCCGCCCGCTGGCTATGACAAATCGGATTTCGTGTTTGCGCAAAACATCAACTGCATGAAAAAAATCGGCAGGCAATTCTTTGGCACTGTTCAACAGCGTTCCATCAAGGTCGGTGG
>JAQUYX010000269.1 GCA_028691615.1 Victivallaceae bacterium | reverse complement strand
GGTCGCTCCCCGCCGCGCCGCGATGCATCAGGCGTTTGAGTACGGTAATTCCCAATTCGACGGTGCGGTGGGACGCCTCCTTTTCCAGATCGGCGACCACGCCGACGCCGCAGGCATCGTGCTCGTCGGCAAAACTGTAAAGCCCCTGATCGGGGACTGGCTGTCGGAAATTGTTCATTTTCGGATTCATTGTCGGACTCCTTCCGGGTTGTTTTTTTTGAAAAAGAGATTAGCAAAAATCGTGCCAAAGTACTTTTTGAGCAGGGAAAATTCATCTTTTGTAAAATGATTACAAATAATGTAAAACTACAAACCATGTCTATTTACATTTTTTGTAAAACAATCCGCCCTCCGCAGATATTTCCCGCAGAGAAAAAAGTTGGCACGCGAATTGCTTATCACCGGCGGCACCCAAAATTTCCAAGGAAGGAGCGCCGACGCAATGAAATTAGTCATCGCCTACATTCAACCGGAACGGCTCAACCCCGTAAAACAGGCGTTGTTCGCCCGCGAGATCTACAAGATCTCCGTAACCAACGCCCTCGGCTGCGGCCGTCAGCAGGGTTACGTCAAAGCCTACCGCGGCGCCATTCAGGAGGTCAATCTGCTGAAAAAAGTCCGGCTGGCCATCGCCGTCAACGACGAATTCGTCGAACAGACCATCGAGGGCATCATCGAAGGCGCCCGTACCAACCACATCGGCGACGGCAAGATCTTCGTCCTCCCGATGGACGAGTGCATCCGCATCCGCACCGGCGAGCGCGGCAATGAGGCAATCGGGTAGCAATCGATACAAAACAGGACATTTTTTCATCATGAAGTTTTTCTTTACATTTTTTGTAATGTTTTGTTTCCTCGCAGCGCCGGCAGCCGAGATCGCCGCCACACCCGCCCCCGATTTCGGCCGCGAGGCGCTCTTCTCGGTCAACAACCTCTGGGTCATGATCGGCGCCATGCTCGTATTCATCATGCACCTGGGCTTCGCCTGCGTCGAATCAGGGCTGGCACGCGCCAAAAACTGCACCAACATCCTCTTCAAAAACACCATGACTCCGGCCATCGGATTCCTCAGTTACGCCATCTGCGGATTCGCAATCATGTATCCCAACTCGCACTGGCTGATCGGACACCTCTTCGGTTTCGCCGGATGGGGACTGCACAACCCGCCCGGACCGGCCATCGCCTACAACGGGATGTACACCTACTGGACGGACTTCTTCTTTCAGGGCATGTTCGCGGCAACCGCGGCGACCATCGTCTCCGGCGCAGTGGCCGAACGAATCAAACTCTCCAGCTATCTATGCTTCACGGCAATCTATGTGACCGTCGTTTATCCGCTGGTCGGTTCGTGGGGCTGGGGCGGCGGGTGGCTCAATACGCTGCATTTCCATGATTTTGCCGGATCCACCTTCGTCCACAGCGTCGGAGGATTCGCAGCGCTCGCGGGCATTCTCCTGCTCGGACCGCGGATCGGCAAATACGTCGACGGCAAAGCCATGCCGCTGATGGGACACAATATGTCGCAGGCAACCATCGGAGTGTTTCTGCTCTGGTTCGGCTGGTTCGGATTCAACGGGGCGTCGGCGCTTTCGGCCAACCCGGCAATCGTCTCGCTGGTGCTGGTCAACACCATGCTGGCCGCCTCGGCCGCGCTGGTCAGCGCCATGTGCGCAGGCAAACTACTGCTGGGCAAACCCGATCTCTCCATGACCCTCAACGGCTGTCTGGCCGGACTGGTGGGCATCACCGCCGGAGCGGACTGCGTATCGGTTCTGTCGGCCATCATCATCGGGCTGGTTTCCGGAGTGCTGGTCACCTGCGGGGTGCTTCTCTTCGACAAACTCTTTATCGACGATCCGGTCGGCGCGCTCTCGGTGCATCTGCTCTGCGGAGTATGGGGCACGCTCGCGGTCGGCATCTTCTCGCCGGAATACAAGCTGCTCACGCAACTCATCGGCGTGGCGGCCGTCGGATCGGTCTCCTTCGGCGCGGCCTACGGAATTTTCTTCGCGCTGAAAAAACTCTTCGGCATCCGGGTCAGCGAGACAACCGAGTTGAAAGGACTCGACCTTGTCGAGCACGGCGCGGAAGCCTATCCGGGGTTCCAGTTCTTCAGCAATATGTAAATCAACCAGAATAACGATCAAAAAAAGTTTCCCGGGCGGCTCCGGGGCAAAGTTCCGTTCCGGATTTTCCCCGGCGCCGCCAGCAAAAAAACAAGGAAGGAAGGCATCCAATCATGAGCAACCCAACCAGAGCCAACGCAATCACCGCCATTGCCGACCGGACGATCCCCCGTCCGGCCGCGGCGGCGCACGCCCCGGAGTACCACTACGCATGCGACGTGTTCAACGCCGACGCCATGCGCGAGTACTTGCCCAACGCCACCTGCAAAAAACTTCTGGACACCATCGACAACGGCGCTCCCCTTGATTCCGAAATCGCCGCCGACGTCGCTCACGCCATGAAGCATTGGGCCATCGAGCGCGGAGCCACGCATTTCACCCATTGGTTCCAGCCGCTGACCGGAACCACCGCCGAAAAGCACGACGCCTTCCTGGAACTCAAGGACGGCAAGGCTATCGAGAGCTTCTCCGGCAAAAACCTGATCGTCGGCGAACCCGATGCTTCGAGCTTCCCGTCCGGCGGACTGCGTTCCACCTTTGAAGCGCGCGGCTATACCGCGTGGGACCCCACCAGCCCCGCCTTCATCAAGCGGCACGGCAACGGCGCGACCCTCTGCATTCCCACCGCCTTCTGCAGCTACACCGGCGAAGCGCTCGACAAGA
>JAQUYX010000076.1 GCA_028691615.1 Victivallaceae bacterium | reverse complement strand
TGACCCCAGAGGCCGGCGCTTGATTGAGCGGGCTAACGTAGCCTTGAAATCGATACCGTGGATTCCTTATCAGAGATGTCACCGGTGCATTTGCTGCTCGGCAGCCACATCCGCAATAATTTCTTCCAGCGAGCGTCCGGCATGCCACTCGATCAGCGACCCGATGGCCGATACGTCGGGCGTCCGGTGCATCATGTCTTCAAACCCGCTTTCGTAGGCTTTTTCGTAGGGAATCATCTCGATTTCCGAGGAGCTTCCCAACTGGCGGATCACCAGTTTCGCCAGATCCAGAATGGTGATGCTGCGCTGGCTGCCGATGTTGTAGATCTGCCCCACCGCTTCCGCTTTGTTCGCCAATGCCGCCAGCGCCTCGATCGTGTCGTAAACGTGGCAGAAACAGCGCGACTGACTGCCGTCTCCGAAAACGCGCAACGGCCGGTTCGCCAGAGCCTGCGCCACAAAACGCGGAATCACCATGCCGTACTGGCCTGTCTGCCGCGGGCCGACCGTGTTGAACAGCCGCACTACCGTTCCCGGCAGCCGGGACGCCCGGTGAAAGGCCATCAGATAGAATTCGTCCAGAAGTTTGCTGCACGCATACGACCAGCGTGAATGCGTCGGACAGCCGATCAGAAGATCGTCCTTCTCCGAAAACATTGCGTTCGCGGATTTCCCGTAAACTTCGCTGGTCGATGCGACAATGACCCGTTTCGTGTATTTCGCCGCAGCGGACAGCACGTTTTCCGTCCCGTGCACATTGGTCAGGATGGTCCGCACCGGATCGTTGACCACCAGCTCCACCCCGACGGCGGCGGCCAGGTGATAGATCACATCCGCTTGCGCCACTTCGCGTTCGACCAGCATCGGATCGGCAGTCACATCCGCTTCGACAAAGGAAAAGCGCTCCTGCAACTTCACCGGCTCCAGATTTTTCATCGAGCCGGTCGAAAGATTGTCCAGCACCCGCACGGTCTCCCCACGGTCCAACAACAGTTTGACCAAGTGTCCGCCGATGAATCCGGCTCCGCCGGTGACCAGATATTTCATGCCTTCTTTTCCTCGTGATCCGTGTCATCCCGGCCGGAGAAAATCATCAGCGGACCGGAAAGAATATAGGCGACAATCAACAGCAGCGCCGCCAGCGTCTTGAAGAGCGCCAGAGCGACGATCACCACCAGAATCAGAAGATATTTCCTGCGTCCCGGGCGCACCAGCCATTTGCCGATGTGCAAATACGGAATGTCGCTGACCATCAGCAACCCCAGCAATGCCGCGAAAATCGGCAGCACCCCTGCCAGTTGGGACAGATTCCATTCGTATTGCCAGGCGAACAGAACCAGACAGCAGATCGCCGCCGCCGCGCCCGGCGAGGGAAGCCCCGCAAATTTGTTGGAGGATTTGTGCTCCACCATCGCGTGAACGTTGTACTTGGCCAGCCGCAATGCTGCTCCGCCGATGTAGACACAGCAGAGTAGATAGATTCCCAACAGCTGCCACGCTGTCAGTTCCCCGCGAATGCAATAGGTCATGATCGCCACCACCGTCGCCGGCGCTACGCCGAAGGTCACCATGTCGGAGAGGGAATCCATCTGAATTCCCGTCAGACTGGCGGCATCCAGAATCCGCGCGACAAATCCATCCGCCATGTCGAAGATCATCGCGAAAAGAATGATGAAGGAACTGACCGCAAACACCGTGAGCGGCGCGCTGCCCCCGAAGTTGAAGACCTCCAGCGTCCACAGAATCGCCGCAAAACCGCAGAGCGAGTTGCACAGCGTCAGCAGATTCGGAATATGCTTCATCCAGCGATAACGCGCGCTTAATTCACTGAGTTTTTTCTTCATTTTTTCACCGCCAAAGCCGCCAGCGGCGTCAGTCCGCCTTTGACTTTATCGCCGACTTTTACCATGACATTCATATCTTCCGCGGGCAGATACAGCTCCGTGCGCGAACCGAACTTGATCATTCCATACACTTCGCCGCGGGTCAATTTGCGCCCCGGCTCCACCGGACAGACGATTCTCCGGGCGATCGCCCCGGAAATCTGACGGATCGCCATCGGGAACTTCACCGTCCCAACCGTCGCAGTCCCGGAGATCGTCATCGCCTCGTTTTCCCGCCCGCAGGCCGGATTGCGCGCATCAAGATATTTGCCGATGCGGTATTTTTTCTCCAGAACTTCCATGGCCGCCGGCACCCGGTTCACGTGAACATTCAGGACCGAGAGAAAAATACCGATGCGCAGCACCTTGCCCCGGTGTTCCGGAAACGGAGCCATGTCAAAAACTTCAAGCACGGTGATGTCCCGGACCGTTCCGTCCGCAGGACTGATCAGCAGCGAAGGATCCGCCGGCGGCGTCCGCTTCGGATTGCGGAAGAATCCGGCAAACACCACTGCACCCAGGAGCGCAATCACGATCCCGCCGAGGCAGACTCCCTGCAGCCAAAGTCCGCAGTCCTTAAACTTCCATGCAATCAACGCCAGCAGCACCGTGACAACCAATGCCGCGCCGATGCCGAAACCCCATTCCCTTAATCCGAACCGTGTAAGCGTCATGATAGTGACAGATCCTTTCTCAAAAGGGAATTAATTTCCCGTATGGCCAAAGCTGTTTC
Source organism: Victivallaceae bacterium (assembly GCA_028691615.1). GTDB lineage: Bacteria > Verrucomicrobiota > Lentisphaeria > Victivallales > Victivallaceae > JAQUYX01. Next base: position 10,189 of record JAQUYX010000076.1, on the reverse strand, counting down.
GACGATGCCAGACGGAAATGATCGGGCTGGCGATGAAGAGCGAAGAATAGGTGCCGATGACGACGCCCAGCAGCATGACAAAGACAAAGTCGTTGATCGCAATGCCGCCCCAGAAGAAGAGCACGATCAGCACGATCAACGTCGTACAGCTGGTCAACAGCGTCCGGCTCAGCGTCTGGTTCAAACTTGCGTTGATCACTTCATGGTAGGGGGTATGCGGCAGGAGCGCCACATTTTCCCGGATACGGTCGAATACTACAATCGTATCGTTCACCGAATACCCGATGATGGTCAGAACCGCCGCCACCACCGGAAGCGACATCTCACGCCCGGTCAAAGCGAAAATTCCCACCGAGATGATCACGTCGTGCACCAGCGCGATGATCGCCGCGATCGAATAGGAAAATTCATACCGCAGCGATACATAAGCGATGATTCCGAGGAAGGAGAACAAAATCGCCCACACCGCCGACCGGGTCATCACCGCACCGACCAGTCCTCCGACGGAAGTTTCCTGTCCGCCGGTGAGTTTCGCGTTCGGATAGGTGGAGTTGAGCATATTTTCGAGCGTATCCTTCGGACTGGTGTTCTGCTCGGACTGCACGGCGCCGCGAATGAGAATTTCCAACTTGCGGTTGTCCGTCGAAGAGGCGTTGCTCTTGTAACTGACCTTGGCGGCAATCCCGCGCTGCGCGAGGAATTTCTCCAGACTGTTGACCGGGATTCGTTCCGAGTAGTTGAAGGAGACCATGGTGCCGCCGGTGAAGTCCACTCCGAGCATCGACGATCCGCGGACGCCGCAGATCACGAAACTCAACACGATCAACGTTCCCGACAGGATCAACGCATACCGGGAAAGCTTTAGAAACGGGATTTTCGGCTTGTCCAGAAACTGGCACATCTTCAGCTGGCTGATCTTCAGGAAGCTGGTCATGAAGTCGAAGAGAATCCGGGTGACGAAAAGCGCCGAGAACATGCTTGTGGCAATGCCGATGGCCAGCGCCACGGCGAACCCTTTGACCGCGCCGGTTCCGACCTTCATTAAGATCAATGCGGTGATCAACGTGGTGATGTTGCCGTCGAATACCGCGGAGAACGCCTTGCTGTACCCCAGTTCAATGGCGTTTTTGAGCGTTTTCCCGGAGGCGAGTTCCTCGCGGATGCGTTCATAGATCAACACGTTGGCGTCGACGGCCATGCCGATGGTCAGGATCAATCCGGCGATACCCGGCATGGTCAGGGTTGCTCCGAAAGCCGCCATTGCGCCGAGCAGCAACAACATGTTGACCGCGAGCGCGAAGACTGCCACAAACCCCGCCATCAGGTAATATCCGCACATGAAGATGACCACTGCGAGCAGCGAGAAGATTCCCGCACGGATTCCATTGCGGACGTTCTCGACGCCGAGGGTCGGATCGGTGTCGAAAACGGAATTGACCTTGATTTGGAACGGAAATCCGCCGGAGGCCAGTGCGTTGGAGATGTTCTTCATTTCCTCGTTGGAAAAACTTCCCGAAATCTCGGCGCTTCCGCCGAGGATCGGCTCATTGAGCACCGGCGCGCAGTAAAGTTTTCCATCGAGCACGATGGCCAGCAAACGGCCGACGTTTTCGGTGGTGACTTTGCCGAAATCTTTGGCGCCCTTGGTGTTGAAGCGAAGCGCGATCTTGCGCTGCCCGAACTGATCCTGAGTCGGAAATGCTTCGGTGATGCCTTTGCCGTCCATCTTCCAGCGAGATTCGACGAAATAAAGCCGTTCGCGCGTGTCCCCGGTGCGTCCGACTTCGCGCATCAGCTCATAGCCGACCGGAATGACCATCTTGGGATTGGCCAGATACTCCTGAACGAGCGCGTCGTTCTGCGGATGAACCAGATGAAAATGGAGTTTTGCGCTCATCTGAATCAGATTGAGCAGATGTTGTTTTTCGTCCTTCGAGACGACCGGCGCCTTCAAAGAAACCAGACGGCCGGACATCGGGGTGATCTCCGTCTCGAAAATCTTTTCGCCTTCCAGACGTTTGCGGAGAATCTCAATGGCCTGATCGCGATAGTAGTCGAAGTTGCCTTCCACCTTGGCGGCAAACTCTTTGGATTCCGGGTCGACGGCTTTTTCCGGGACCAGTTCCAGCACAAATTCCACACCGCCGTTGAGGTCCAGTCCCAGACGGATCGAGCTTGCCGCGTGCTTGCGCACCAGAGCGACCGCGTCGCGGTTGTCCTGCAGATCCTTGCCGCGGAGCATCTCCTGAAGCGGAATTTTCTCCCGGTCGGCGGCGAGAAGCATCGCTCCGGACGGATAGATGTCGCCGCGCTGGAGTTTTCTGGCTTCCGCAATGACTTTTTCCGCCCGCGTGTCCGCGGGATTCTTCAAAAGTTTTCGGAAGGTTTCATAAAAGTCCCGCTGGGTCAGCGGGTAGATGGAGAACGAAAAAACTCCGACGACGACTGCCGCGACAACTGCGCGCAAATAAAAATGTTTGTTCATTTTTTCCTTTTTTCGCAATCTGGTTATAACCGGAAAAGCCCCATAAAAAAGACATTTTGTCGGGTAATATATCTCATGCCGGAAGGATTTGCAAGATCTTCGGAAAAGTCTTTTGCATCAAATTTGTTGCGCCCCCGCCGCCGAATTCTCTTTTTTGCCGGAAAATCGCGCGACCGCGCTTGCAAATATGCCGGAAGCATGATACAGTAAACACATTATGAAACAAGCAATCTTCACAAACATGAATTGGTACTGGTGGTGGCGCACTTCCGTCACGGCCGGGATGCTTGCATAGATTCGTCACAAGTTTTGTCAGGTACGGACGGAAAGAACTCAAAAGTTCCTTCCGTCTTTTTTTGCAAGCGTCCGACAGATTCTATTTTTTTGTGAGTTGCTGAACGTTTTTTTACAACAGGAGGAGGAAGAGAATGAACGAGGAAATGCTCAAAAATCAGGCGAAGGAAGAAATCCCCTACAAGATTTATCTGACTGAAAATGAAATGCCCAAAGCCTGGTACAACGTCCGCGCGGATATGAAGACAAAACCCGCGCCGCTGCTCAACCCCGCCACCCTCAAACCGATGACTTTCGATGAGCTTCGCCATGTTTTCTGCGACGAACTCGTGCGGCAGGAGCTCGACGACACGACTGCTTTCTTTCCCATTCCCGAGGAGGTGTTCAACTTCTACAAAATGTATCGGCCCTCTCCGCTGGTGCGGGCTTATTTCCTCGAGAAGGCGCTCGGAACCCCCGCCAAAATCTACTACAAGTTCGAGGGCAACAACACCTCCGGCAGTCATAAGCTCAACAGCGCCATCGCGCAGGCCTATTACGCGAAGAAGCAGGGGCTCAAAGGCGTCACCACCGAGACCGGCGCCGGCCAGTGGGGCACCGCGCTTTCCATGGCGTGCGCCTTCTTCGGACTGGACTGCCACGTCTTCATGGTCAAGTGCTCCTATGAACAAAAGCCGTTCCGGCGGGAGGTTATGCGCACCTACGGCGCATCCGTGACCCCTTCTCCCTCGGAGACCACCGAGGCCGGAAGGCGCATCCTCGCGGAATTTCCCGGCACTTCCGGCAGTCTCGGCTGCGCCATTTCCGAGGCCGTCGAGGCCGCGGTCGGCGCGGAAGGCTACCGCTATGTGCTTGGCTCGGTGCTTTCGCAGGTGCTGCTGCATCAGAGTATCATCGGGTTGGAGACCAAGGCCGCGCTGGAAAAATATAACGTCAAGGCGGATGTCATCATCGGCTGCGCCGGCGGCGGATCGAACCTCGGCGGACTGATCTCCCCCTTCATGGGAGAAAAGCTTCGCGGAGAGGCTGATTACCGTTTCATCGCGGTGGAACCGGCCTCCTGTCCGAGTCTGACCCGCGGCCGATACGCGTACGACTTCTGCGACACCGGCAAGGTGTGCCCGCTTTCCAAAATGTATACGCTGGGCAGCTCTTTCATTCCCTCGGCCAACCATGCCGGCGGGTTGCGTTATCACGGGATGAGCTCCATCCTTTCGGAACTTTATCACGAAGGGCTGATGGAGGCGGTTTCGGTCGAGCAGACCGAGGTTTTTGCCGCGGCGCGCGAATTTGCCCGGACCGAAGGAATCCTGCCCGCGCCGGAAAGCAGTCATGCGATCCGCGCCGCGATGGACGAGGCGCTGCGCTGCAAGGCGTCGGGGAAGGCCGAAACGATCGTCTTCGGATTAACCGGGACGGGATATTTCGACATGACCGCCTATCAGAAGTTCAATGACGGCAAAATGAGCGACTTCATTCCGACCGACGCCGATCTGGCCGAGGGGTTTGCCAAGCTGCCCCAAGTTGATTGATTCTCTTCGAAAACAACACAAAAATCCCCCCGCAATTCCGGGGGGAGCACAAGAAAAAAGGCATCCGTATTATCATGAGTAGTGAGGAACCCACCGCTTCCTGTTCGGGGCATTGCTCCGACTGTGCTTCTCAAAGCGAAGATTGTCAGCTCAATCTTGTTCTCGGCGCAATCCGGCACAAAATCGTCGTTATGTCCGGCAAGGGCGGCGTCGGCAAGAGCACCGTGGCCGCCAATCTGGCCGCCGCGCTTGCCGCGGACGGACGGAAAGTCGGTCTGCTTGACGTCGATCTGCACGGACCGAGCATCCCGGCGATGCTGGGGCTTGACCATGTGGAATTGCAGCAGACTGAAAACGGCAAAATCATTCCGCCCGAGGTTGGCAATCTCAAAGTGATGTCCGTCGGATTCGTGCTGGAAAATTCCGATCAGGCCGTCATCTGGCGCGGTCCTGCGAAGATCGGGGTCATCAAGCAGTTTCTCTCGGAAATCGAATGGGGCGAGCTGGATTGTCTGGTCGTCGACTGCCCGCCCGGAACCGGGGACGAGCCGTTGACCGTCTGTCAACTGCTGCCGAACGCCGACGGCGCGGTCGTCGTGACCACGCCGCAGCGGGTGGCCGCGGACGATGTCTCCAAATCGTTGGATTTCTGTTCGCAGCTGGGGTTCCGGGTGCTTGGAATCGTGGAAAACATGAGCTGTTTCGTCTGTCCGAAATGCGGGGAGATCACGGATATTTTCTCCTCCGGAGCAGGGGAGCGTCTGGCGGAAAAATTCCACGTTCCCTTCCTCGGAAAGCTGCCGATCGATCCGGCGGTTTGCCGCGCCGGAGACACCGGACGACCGTTTGTCGAGTATGACCGGGAAAGCCCGGCGGCACGGGCGTTCGAGGGGGTGCTTGCGGTGCTGCGCAAACTTTTCTGAAGAATCGGCGGCCGGTAAGGTTGCATTTTTCCGGAAACGCATTATGCTCTTCGCCGCGGAAAACGGCGGGGAGACAGATGCGTTACGGAATCGATTTTTTTAAATTGGTCGAACATATTACGCTGGGCACCTTTGCGGGACTAGTCTCCGGCGCTGCTGCGGTGCTCTTCCATGAGTGCATCGGCTTCTTCCACAATCTTTTTTTTCGCGGCACTCTCTCGTTTCAGCTCGACGAGCTGGATTTTACGCCGGAGGCTCCGTGGAAATGGGGCGTCATTTTCGTCCCGGCGGTGGGCGCTCTGGCTGTGGCTTTCCTGATTCGGCACTTTGCGCCGCGCGCCCATGCGTTCGGCATGTCGGCGGTGATCCGGGCAATCTACTATCGGCACAGCCGTCTTAATTTCATGCTCGCACCGGTCAAAATGATCGTCTCCGCAATTTCCATCGGCAGCGGCGGCTCCATCGGACGTGAGGGGCCGATCATCCAAATCACGGCGGCGCTCGGTTCGACGCTGGGACGCATTGTTCGCGTTCGCGCGCGGGAACGGTCACTGCTCTTGGCGGCCGCCTCCGCCGGAGGGGTGGCCGGCGCGTTCGACACACCGCTCTCCGCGGTGCTGATCGTTGCGGAACTGATGATGCCGTCGCTTACGGCCATGACGCTTTTGCCGGTGACGATTTCCGCGGTGGTCTCCTCCATTGCCGCGACCCGGATCTTCGGGATCGGCCGGTTGCTGCCGGAGGTGGCGATTCCCGAGGGTGCGGTCGGAGCGGCCGGAGAATTCGCGGTGCTTTTCCCGATGCTGGCGCTGCTGGGCGTTCTCGCGGGGCTGATGGGGGCAGGGTTTATCCTCGGGGTGTGCCGCAGCGAAAAACTTTTTTCGGAGAAGCTGCCGAATTATTATCTGCGGCACGGGAGCGGGATGTTGCTGGTCGGAGTGGAGCTGGAACTCTTTTTTGTGTTCACGGGGCGTTATTATGTGGACGGTCTGGGGTATGCGTTTCTCGGCTCTTTGCTCGACGGGGGACATTACTCAATTTTGTTGCTGGTGGCGCTGGGGGCGGGAAAATTCCTTTCGACCGCGTTGACGCTTGGCTCCGGCGGCTCCGGGGGGATTGTCTGTCCGTCGCTTTTTCTCGGGGCGGCGCTGGGGGCGCTGGTCGGACGCCTTTTCCCCTCGATCCCTCCGGAAATTCCGATTCTTGCAGGCATGTCCGCGGCGGTCGGAAGCAACACTGGAGCAATTGCCACAGGGATTCTCATGAGTTGCGAACTCACCGGCTGTTATGAAACGATGGCCCCCTGCGCGGTTGCGTCCGTGATCGCATGGGGGGTGCGGCAGATGCTTGCCGGCGGGGGCTTTTATGCCTATCGCTTGCGGCGCGGCTCGTTCCCGATGCCGGAAGGCCTGCAGAGCGCGGTGTGGAAAACACTTCGGGCGCGCGATGTGATGCGGCCTCTGAATCCAGAGGACTTGTCCGATCCGCAATATGCCTCCTGGGGGCGAATCGAGGGCGATCTGCCGTTGGATGAAGTGCTCCGGCGTTGGGGGCGCGGCGAGCGGATCTGCGGATTTGTTGTACTTGACAAAACCCGTCCATGCGGGGTGCTTGGCGAACACGAATTGCGCAAAAACTGCGTCGAAGTGGCCGACCGGATGTTGTAGGGATGATGCTGGCGACGGGCTTTTCTCGGAAAGTTTCTCCTTTTTTTTTACAACTGCTTGTTTTTCTTTTCCTTATGTGCTAAATTGTATGTCGGATACGTCTGATTTTGCGGAGGAAATGTGTTTGTCATGCCGGATTTTCCTCCCTTCTCGGAACGGAATATTTTTTTCAACCGGTGATTGGATTGGGGAGGTGTTGTGATGTATCAACTGGAAGACCGGGTGCTTTTTGATGCCGCTTTGGCGGCTGATGTCGCAGATGCAGAGCAGGCGCAGGAGACCATGGAGGACGCCGCTTCCGCGATGGCGGAAGCCCAGGACGAAGCGGCCGCGGCCTCCGCAGAACATAATCCGGCCGATGCCGTGACCTCCTCCGCTTCCGGGGATGCCGACGCGGACGATCTTCTCAATCCGGCCGACCCGGTCGATCCCGGGACTCCCGCAGAAGGCGTGGATAAAGTTCGCGTTCTGGTCGTTGCCGACGACCTCTGGGACGCAGACGGCCTTGCTCAGATGGCCGCCGACGGCGTGATCACTGTGAAATTCGACGCCGACGCCAGCACCGCCGGCGATCTCCTGACCATGATTTCCGAGGCCTTGGACGGGCGGGAGGCCGACAGCATCGGTTTCCTGACCAAGGCGGGAACGGACGGCGCGCTCAAGATCATCGCCGGAGACGATACGACGCTGGAAACACTCGGCGAAACCGGGCAGAAATTTTTCTGGAGCGGCGTACGCAACCTCCTCTCCGAGGACGGCAGAATCGATCTCTTCGCTTCCGATCTGGCCGCCTCCGAAACCGGACGGTCGCTGGTCGACGCTATCGGCGATCTGACCGGACACGAGGTCGCCGCCTCCACCGATGCCAGCGGCGATCAGGATGCCGGCGGCGACTGGGAGCTGGAATATAGTTCCGTCTCCGGAAACGCGGATGCGGACACCGATGGCGCTGCCGGAAAACTCGCACTCGACGCGGGTTCTCTCTATTTCGACCGCGACGTGCTCGACGACTTCAACCACAAACTCGATCTGCCCAAAGAGGTCGTCTTCATCAATGAATCGGTGCTGGACATCGACCAGATCATTGCCGGACTCGACGCCAACGCGGAATACTGCGTGCTCTCCAACGAGAACGCAATGAGTGAAGTCCTTGATTTTCTCGACGGCAGAACCGACATTGATTCGATTCACTTTATCACCCACGGCAACGACGGGGAGTTTTATCTGGGGACGCAGGCGCGGGTCGATGCGGATTTCGTCGAAGCGAACAAGGAATTTTTCACCGCGCTGGGCGATTCGCTCTCCGAGGACGGCGACATCATGATTTACGGGTGCAATGTCGCCGCCAGCGAGGCTGGACGGGAAATGCTCGGCGCGATCGCCGAGCTGACCGACAGCGACGTGGCCGCCTCCACCGACCGCACCGGGTTCTACGGCAACTGGACGCTGGAATACGAAATCGGCTCCATTGAGTCGATGGCGTACAGCTTCGACGGCTACGCCGGTTCTCTGGCGACCTGGACGGTGAGCGTGATGAAGGATTACGCCCTCGGCGGGACGATTGATACGACGCATTTGACTTTGCGCGAGGCAATTTCACTATCTGAAAACGGTGACACAATTGTATTCAAGGAGCAGGAGACGACCTCCCTGATTACGATCAAGATCGAGAGCACCTTGCGGATCGGAAAAAATATCACCATCGATGGATCGATCAAGATCTCCAAGGCGGATCCGGTTTACAACGACCGGGTCGTCATTGATGCGTCCAATGCTCATTATGTCGCGTTTGAAACCGGCGACACTTTAATCAACAATGTCACCTTGTCTCCGGGCAACGAGCTTCGTCTCGACTGGAACGGCAAAACGTTGCCGACGCTGGATGATTTGCGCGGCGTGACCGGGAACAGCGGGATTGATCAGAATACAATTCTGGACAATTCGGTGGTGCTTTCCGGAGAGACCAAATTGGAGAACACTATGAAGGTGGGCGCCGGCGCATTGGAGGGCGACGCGACCCTTGCCGACGGAACCACTTTCGGATCAAACATTAAAATCGGCGCCGGGAACGAAGGCTTGAGCGTCGGCACCGGAAGCAGTGGTGCTTGGACCAATGCCTTCGATCTAAATCTCGGCGGCAATACCACGGTCAAAGGCACGGTATATACCAATTCCGCTTGGGATGGCATGACGGAAGCCGAGATTATCGCGCAATATCCCGAGGCAAAGATCGCTTATGCCGTCGAACTTCAGGGCGACCAGACGCTGGCGTCCGGCAGTGTCATCAAAGCGGGCACTGTGTTCTCGGAAGTGGTAAACTACAAGGACACCGCCGGAAACGATGTCACAATCAATGCAGGTGTAGCGACGACGGCGGATATCACTTTGCGCGCAGATTTGACCATCAAAACCGGCGGGACACGGCTGGCGGACGGTAGTACGCTTGCCCAAGGCACCACGATTCAAGCGGGGACCACGCTGCGGGAGACTTTTATTGCCGCAGGCAGTTTTATGCAGTCCTCTGGAGCGGAGGCGGGCGGGGACGTGGTTTTGCTTAAGGGGATGACCCTCTCCGGCACGACGACGGCCGCCACCGGATCGACGATTGGCAAAGGCGTTTCGCTTACCTACGACAAAGCCACATTTGACGCCTCTACGACGAAACTTTACAATGGAACTGTGCTGTATGAAGCCGGAGAGACCGTTGCCAGCGGGACGGAGCTTCTCGGCGACATCACTATTTCCGAACGCGCTTTTTATATTGACTCGCAGGCCGCTGTGAGCGAGACGGTCGTCAGCACCGAAAGCAAGACGACCGAAGGGGAGGTCGAGCCTTACACCGGAACGGTCGATTCCAGCTGGACGTATCCGCATCTTCTCTCCGAAACGACCAAGGAAACAATCGTCAGCGAGGAGATTTCTCCTGACGGATCGAAGGTGACGGTATCGCGGACGGTCGTGACGCAAACGTTTGTCAGTCAAAGCACCGCGGAGGGCGGATCGACAGGGGAAGGCACGACGGAGGCAACCGGAGAAGATTCCGGCACGACAACGGACACGGCCACCTACACGAAACAGAGCATTGTGACGACAACGGATGAAACCGTGCGTTACGGCAGTACCGGAATCGTTCTGGAAAACCTGGTGGTTCGCAATGGCGCATCGCAGACGGGGATTATTGAGACCGCCGGTGCCGGACTGGGCGGCGGACTGTTTATTTCCGCGCGCAGCGATGTCCAGATGTACGGTGTGGAAATCTTGAATTGCTCGGCCTCGCTGGACGGCGGC
>JAQUYX010000268.1 GCA_028691615.1 Victivallaceae bacterium | reverse complement strand
TCGCCGTGACCAGCTCCGCCGGGGCGAACATAACCGTTGAAACAGGAGGATATATCGAATATGTGCAATGATTTTTCCATCAAATGCGAGTCGGTGGCGGACGCCCCGCTTCCGGTTCTGACCGAGTCGCCGAAGGAGCCGACTTTCGCGCTTCCGCCGTCGGAACCGGTCATGGAGGCCGTTGAGGGCATCAGTTTCGACTTTAACCACGGGCTTCGCGTCCGCTTCCCGGACTCCGGCGAGTACCGCTGTGTGTTCAAGGATATGGACACCGACTGCCTGTTGTACAGCATGGACGTGAAACCGGGATGCATGGTCGAGAGCGTGAAGAAATTCTTCATCCGCTTCGGACTCGAAATCTACCGGAAGGACGATCTCAAGGAACCGGTTTTCAGGCACGATCTCGACCTTGCGGGGAAAGAGGTGCTGATCCAGCTTCCGGTCGGGGCGTTGGGCGATACCATCGCCTGGTTCAGCTTTGTCGAACGATTTCAGAAGAAGCACGACTGCAAGCTGTTCTGTTCGATGGCTTCCGAGATCGCCGAACTCTTCCGGGCGCAGTATCCGGACATCGCCTTCATCTCGAAGGATAAGGCGGCAACGCTGAAGCCGTATGCGACCTACAATCTCGGACTGTTTTTCGGAGGCGACACAAACTGCCAGCCGTATGACTTCCGCCAGGCCGGGTTGCACCGGACGGCGGGGCATATTCTCGGATTGGACGACCTCTCCGACGAACCGCCGCGCGTCGATCTCTCCGCCGAGCGAAAGATTGAGGAAAAGTATGTCGTAATCGCGGCACAGGCGAGTTCCCAGTGCAAATACTGAAACCATCCCTCCGGCTGGCGCGAAGTCGTGGCCTATCTGAAATCGCAGGGATACCGGGTGCTCTGCGTCGACCGCATGACCGAATACGGCACGGACTACACGTGGAACCACATTCCCTACGGCGCGGAGGACTTCACCGGCGACCTGCCTTTGCAGACGCGAATCGACCTCGTCAAGGACGCCGACATGTTCATCGGTCTCTCGTCCGGATTGTCATGGCTGGCGTGGTGTTGTCGGGTTCCGGTGATCCTGATTTCCGGCTTCACCGACCCGGGGAACGAGTTTGAAACGCCGTACCGCGTCCAGAATGCGACCGTCTGCCACGGCTGCTGGAACGACACGCGCTGCGACTTCAACCACTTCGACTTCCTGTGGTGTCCCCGGAAAAAGGAGGCCCGCGACAAGTTCGAATGTACCAAGGCGATCACGTCAAAAATGGTGATCAATCAGATCAGAAAAATCCAGGAGAAAAACCATGCAGATTGACCAATACGGCTTTGAGGCGACAAGCGTTTATTTCCACCGCCGGATGCTTCAGCCCTACCGGGTGGCCGAGACGGATGGCGTGACCTACATCTGTTTCGACGACGCGCCGCTCCGTCCGATCCACCGCGTCACCAAAACCGCCGCCGAAACCGTCGTCGAGTGGGCCTACGGGGCGTGGGCCGACCGCGAAAACCTCGTTTACGTCCCGATCAACAAAACTCTGGAGGTGTGAATGGACACGAAATATGATCCCGTTCTGGGAACGCTCCGGGAATCCGACGGAGCCGATTCCGCCGCCGAAGCCGTCGACTACACGATCAACGGGGAACAGCCGGATGAAAACTGCAACTTCGAAGTTACCGCCGAAAGCATCGGTGCGGCGGAAGCCCAACATCAGCACGACATCGCCGAAGTAGAAAACCTGCAGGCGGAACTGGACGGTAAATCGGGCATAAATCATACGCACGAGTTGGTGTCGGGCGTGGCCGTCGGGGGCGAAACCGTCTCGGGCGAACTGACGCTGGCGGCGTCCGGCAACCTGCTGCTTTCGGTTTCGGGACAGGTCGTCACCCTGACCCCGGAGCCGTTCGCGGAGAATTCGACGGCGTCGGTCGTCGACGCCAATACCGCAAACACGGAACCGCTGAAAGTGTTTTCCGGGACACGGGCGGAATGGGACGCTTTCGTGAAGGAGTCCGGCGTCCGCTATATCGTGTTTCTGCACGAATAAGGAGTGAATATGGCCCAGCTTTATACCATCAACGGACTGTATCCGGACCGGAACTTCGCGTTCACTCTGACCGCCGCCGGACTCGGTTTCGCCCCAACGGCGCATCTCCATGTCATCGGGGACGTTCGCGAACTCGCGGGAATACTGGCGGGAAAATCGGACCTCGGTCACACCCATGCCGCGCTTCCGGCCATCATCGCCGGAACAACCCGATTGACCGGAAACGTGACGCTGGCGGCGGCGAACGGCGTCACTGTCGCGGTAACGGACCACACCCTTGCCATCGGCACGACGCCGGAACGGACGGGGACGGTAGCGGGATTCCGCAACGCGAATCCCGCCCGACGGCACGCCATGCTGCTCTTTTTCGCCGGAAACAAGCAGTCGGCCACGGGAGACGCGGAATATTACATTTTTACGGAGGACGGCAATGCTGCATCATCTTGACCAACACCGGGGAACACTTCTTGCTGAGATGTTCCTTTCCGCTTCCGGCACAAAACTGCCGGTGGAAAAAATTCTGACTTGGACGACGGCGGACGGCGAAAAACAGGTCTGGCCGGAACCCGCCACGTATTTGCGTATGGAATCGAATTATGACACTTCGGCCAGTGTCCGTCTTGAGGACGGTGCGGTCTATGGTTATCCGATCATCAATCCGGAGGCGGATAATTACGTTCCACTGGCGGTGACGATTACCCCGCATCCGGCGAACTCCGGCTGGAAGCTGGAAGCGGAAAATTTCGACCTCGGCGCGGAGGCGGACACGGTACATTACGGCCCGGCCACGCTGAACTTCGAAG
>JAQUYX010000075.1 GCA_028691615.1 Victivallaceae bacterium | reverse complement strand
GGGCGTGGACAAATCAAAATCCCGCGTCTTCAACAATTCAAAAAGCGTTTTGCCTGCGGTTTTCGTTGTCTGACAATATGCCAGAAGTTCCGCAAACCGTTTTTCGTATTTCAAATACGCATCATGACGGGCGGAAGACACCAGACCAAGTTTATAAGCCGTTTCCGTCAGACGTAAATCAGCATTGTCTTGACGCAGATGAAGACGATACTCCGCACGACTGGTGAACAGCCGATACGGTTCGACAATCTCTTTGGTCACCAGATCGTCAATCATCACCCCGATGTAACTCTGGTCGCGTCGAAATTCATACCCGGACTGGCCTGCGGCGAACCTTGCGGCATTCAGCCCCGCCGCCAATCCTTGCGCCGCGGCCTCCTCATAACCGGAGGTTCCGTTGATCTGTCCGGCGGTAAAGAGGTTGCAATACTGCTTATTGGCAAACGTCCGGGTCAGCTGTGACGGTGGAAGCATATCGTATTCAATGGCATACGCATAGCGTGATACAATTGCGTGTTCCATCCCCGGAATTGTGCTCAGCATCGCTTTTTGTACTTCCATAGGCATGCTTGTGGAGATACCATTGATATAATACTCTCCGGTTTCCGCCCCCTCCGGTTCCAAATAGAGCAAATGCCGCGGATGATGCGCAAAACGAACGACTTTGTCTTCAAAGGAAGGGCAATAACGCGCGCCGATACCTTTGATGATTCCCCTATACATCGGTGCCTTGTCCAAATTGGCTCTGGCGATCTGCGCGGTCTGGTCGGTTGTGTAGACTGCGTAACACGGCATGTGGCGACGCACAGCGCAGGGAAGGGCGGGGCGATCGGATTCCGGCGTAAAGGAGAAAAACTCCTCTTCCATCTCCGATTTCTGTTCCGCCATCTGGGAAAAATCAATGCTCTTGGCCAAAACCCGCGGGGGGGTGCCGGTTTTCATGCGGCCCATCGGAAGTTTCAGATCGCGACCAATTGCCTCGGATAACAAATTCGCGGCCGGATCTCCGGCCCGTCCGCCGGCATAATGAACCAGACCGAAGTGCAACAGTCCTCCTAGAAAAGTTCCCGTGCAGAGCACAAGCGCATCGCAACAAATCGTTTCTCCGATGGAGGTGACGATCCCCTCAATCTGTTCGTCATGCACGACAAAACCGGCGACTTCCGCTTGCAGAATACTGACATTGGGCGCATTCTCAAGCATCAGTTTCATCCCGCGCTGATAACAGACTTTGTCACATTGAGCGCGAGGCGACCAGACAGCCGGTCCTTTTGCGCTGTTCAGCATCCGAAATTGAATCATTGCCGCCTCCGCAACGATTCCCTGGGCGCCGCCAAGCGCATCGATCTCCCGCACCAGTTGCCCTTTGGCCACACCACCGATGGAGGGATTGCAGCTCATCTGACCGATGTGATCCAAATTAAAGGTGACGAGCAGAGTCTTTGCCCCCACCCGTCCTGCAGCCAAGGCACACTCTGTTCCTGCATGACCTCCGCCGATCACAATGACATCATAATGTGAAACCATAAAAAAGCCCGACCCGCCCGCAAAAAGTTGACTTTAATCCCTATGATATAGGAAAGGAAGCATAATAAATCTGTTCTTTTAAAATAAGGCCAAAATACCCTTTTCGCAAGGGGAGAACGAAAAAACTTCATAATCTTCCTCGTTTTTAGAGTTGTGTCGAAGTTCTCCGGGAGAAGGCCCCCGGAAAAAAGAAACCAAAGGAACCCGATTGAAGATTGACCGAAAAAGAGTCGGTCAACCACGACAAAAAGAGAGACGCATGACACCGCACCGATCAAAATCCACCGGAGATGGAATTCTTCCAGACAGGGCAGCATAAGTTATGAATAAGTTATTAACATTCACCGTTGTGTATATATGTAATATGTTAATTAAGATAATATTACATATATAAATACGCTTGTTCGCAACGATATTATACTTAACATAATGTGTATTATGCGACGTTATAAAACACTCCGAAATATCCCTTTTTTTCTCAAAAAGAATCTTGTAAAAAGAAGAGATTGAGCCTATTTTATGAGGCACATGCTAAATCGGATTTTTTTCAATTTTGCACCAACAGGAATCTACAAAAAATGAAGCCTGAGACTTTTTCCATTGCGAAAATCATCGCTTTTGCCGCTGCCATTGCCATCCTCGCAATCGCCATGTTGGGGTCGGCATATACGCTTTCCCGTTTTATGTTGAAAATTCAGCGAGAGCACACAGTCTATGCAAAGGGCTATGCGGAAAAAACAGTCCGCGCGGATCTGGGCGCTTTTGACGTGGAAAGTCGCATCAACGATCCGGCGTTGGCAAATGGCGCAAAACGACTGGAAGAGCAAAATCTCGTAATCACGCAGATAATGGCCCGAAGCGGTTTTGCCGTGTCGGAAATCGAGGCATCCCTCCCCGTCTATCAGCGCGTTACCAAAAAAATCAATGGCAAGGACACGAACGACTTGGATCATTACGAGCTTTGCACCACGATTACCGTGCGCAGTCGCAAGATCAATCGGCTCGCCATTGCCGCTGGTGAGATTGCCAAATTGATCGTTCAAGGCCGAACCGTCTCGGTCCTGCCGATCCGGTATTTTATCGCCGATCCAGAGAAATACAAGTTGGAATTGGCACGCTCCGCCACCCAAAGCGCAATGACGCGGGCACAGGCGATGGCGTCGGAGTGCGGAGGCCGTGTTGCCAATATCTTATCCGCCCGTCAAGGGATTATTCAGATCACCGCACCGGCGTCGTCGGAAACGAGCGATTATGGCGTTTACGATACCGGCAGCATGGATAAAGTGATAAAGATGGTGGTTTCCTTGGAACTTTCCATTCACTGAAGAAGCCCCCCTGCCCTTTTATCGCAGCGAACACGGTAAAAAATAACAAAAAGATCAGATCTTCATGCGTAGCGTGCGCAAATAGCGAAACATTGCCTCGGTATCGTTGGCAATTCCGAGATACTGACAGCCGCGCGCAATCCAGGGGGCGAGCTCCGGTCCACTGTATGCACCAAGAATTTTTCCTGCAGCCAACGTCTTGCGACAAACTTCGTCATAGACTTGGTTGACCTGCGGATCATGAAGATCGCCAATCTTTCCCATGGAAGCGGAGAGATCATAGGGGCCGACCAGAATACTGTCAATCCCCGGAATCGCCAGAATTTCATCCAACACTTCCACCGCCTTGATATGTTCGATCTGAAGAATTACCAAAGGTTCCCGTTTGGAATCTTCCAGATATTCCGAGATCGGATCCGCGCCAAAACGCACGGCGCGCCGGAAACCGCAGCCGCGATTCCCGGTCAGCGGATACCGGCAGGCAGCAACGACACGCTCCGCCTCTTCCACGCTGGTGACCATCGGGACGATAATTCCTGCTGGCGCCATGTCGATCACCTTCTTGATCTCTGTGTGGGAGCAATCTGGAACGCGAATCAACGCGGCGCAGTCGGTGCCCTGCAGCGCCATTACATGCTGAAGCATCGCGTATCGATCAATAATGCCATGCTCTCCGTCGAGCCAGCAAAAATCCATCCCAGCCGCTGCCGCAATCTCCGAGACGGAGGAATCCGCCAAAGTCACACAGCACCCCGTCGCAATCTTTCCCGATGCAATCTTCTCAAGAAAATGGTGAAGCTGATTCTGTTTCATTTTTCTGTCCTAATTTATTGTCAGATATTTTTGAGTCTTTCAGAAATTACAATCCGATCAGAAGAGGTACAAGAGGAAAAGACGATCCCTCAATAAATTTATCTCTGAAACATTCAGAAACATATCATTTTGTTTCACCTTCTATAAGCGATGGGGAAATCATCACATCAACATGAGCCATGACCTGCTCTTTCTTCTCGGAAAGCTTTCTCGCCAATTCGCGAAGCGCGATTTTTGCCACCTCCCCTGCCCCTAGATCGATTGTGGCGGGGCGCGGATAAATCCCCGCAAGATATTCCGGAGTGCTGTTGCATGAAATCACCAATGGTACGGCGATGCCAGGTGCGCGCTTCGCCAGTGTCCGATAAAATAGCGCTGTCAAACGCTCTTCTGGAATGAAGATGCCCGCTACTTTTTCCAATGGCAGTCTGGACATTCGTTCCTCAAGATCCGCATCGGAACGCTTTTCAAATGGCAGATCGCCATTGATCGGCAGTTCCTGCCAACGCAATCGTCGAAAGAAACATTCAAACCGAAACCCATCCAATCGAGATAAAATTCCGGGATTCATGCTCTCCACGCGCATACAGCTGAGCAGCGGACACGCATGATCCAGCAGATATCGCGCAGCCATGCGTCCGGCCAGCTCGTTTCCATACATAATGACATTTTCCCCTTCCGCATTGACGTGACTATTCATCCAGACATGCGCAATCCGATCCAGCGCCTTCTGAAAGGAGGCGTTCGGCACAGCATGACCAGCCAGCAGCAGTCCGTCAAATTCCTGTCGCAGATAACGCGCCATAAGTTCGGAGCCGGTGATAGACGAGGAGAGCAGGACGAAACGCCACTGCGCGGTCGGAACATCCGCCAGAGCCAGAAGTTTTGCGCTCATCGCCTCAGGGTAAATTCCGGCATCCTGAAAAAAAACAATTCCTGCTGTATGCCGTTTTTCTTTGTGCGGACGCGGGCGGGGTAATGTGATGTCGGCACTCTCCCAAAGCTTCAAGATCTTCTCTCGTGTCTCGGCCTTCACTACGTCGGAGCCGTTGATAATCCGCGATGCCGTGGCCGGTGATATTCCGGCAATTCGAGCAACCTCTCGAATATTCATTCCTTTGGGGGCTGTCATATTGTTCTGTCCTGTCTTTTTTTAGGAACAATATAACAGAAACTCTTGAAAAATTCAAATTTGTTTCATGAAACAATCAAAAAAATCTTTCAATGCGAGATAACTTTTTAACGTCCCCCCCGATCGAACTTCCAAGAAGAGAGGAGCATGCTTGCAAGTGCCGTTTTGCCAAGCAAGGAAGAGCGACGACAGGGAAATCAACTTGCCGAATGGAGTGGTCAGTGGCGTATGGTTCTCCATGCTTCCATCGGGCATAAGTGTCACCTGATGAAGATGACAGCCGTTGATTTTTCCGCCCAACGCCGCAAGATAACTGCTGATCGGCTCCCGAGAGGCAAAAGGGGCGTTATTTCGTGCATGGCCCAAATCAAAATGAAATCCCACCCGAGGGTGATCAAGCATTCGAATCAACTCATCACACTCCGCAATGGTATAGCCGAACTTCCGATCCGAATTGTCGCATTCGCCGGGTGTCATGTGCAGATTTTCGATCCCGACCCCCTGCCCCGCCTCTAGAAGCGGCGTAATCAATTTTTTCATGAGAGCGACTGTCTTTTCTCGTATGGAAGGATCCTGCCAGGCGGAAATCGGCATTCGGGGGACGTGTAATGTTACTCGCGCCACTTGCTTTCGTGTACACCAAGCAACCGCCCGAATTAATTCCTCTTCCCCGCTCGGCCCATCTTGCCCCCAATATAAATCCGGCAGATGCACCGATAATAACGCACCGGGAACTTTGCGCCGCCAGTTGTCGATCGCCGCTTCCAGTTGCGGCTGATCTTCATGGACGATCGACTTCCATCGCAACTCCACCGGCTCTATTTTTAGCTCCGCCGCCGCTTGGAGCGCGACCAAGGGGGCTCCCATTCCGGAAATTCCCAAGTGTCGCAACAAATCATAACGCGCAGCCTCTTCCCATGTACGGGGATCGGCTTTTTCATAACAATATTCCTCGCGGAAAAAAGTCCGATCTCTTTGCTCATAAATACAAAATCCCGGCACATCGCCTACCGCTTTGTCTGGGTCGAGGCCCCGTACCGTATCGCAAAATTCCCCAATCCGGTCGACATGAACGTGCCCGGCAACGACATGAGAAATCAAACCTTGACAATATGCATCCTGCAACAAGGTATAATCCGACTCTGGCCAAGCCTCCGGCGGACAATGCGTGACTGCCAAACGCCCCCTGCCCTGCCCGGCGTGCAGCTCGCGCAGAAGTCTACGCGCCTCCGGCGAAAGGCGTCCGACCGAGGAGTCCAACAGAATTACCGAATCAGTTTGCTGCGCCGTGGCGAGAATCCGCGCGACCTCTTCACTTTCTTTCGGCGTGCGCAATTCCGCATTGCCTGCGGTCAAAAGAAAGGGAATCGCGGACTCCTCCAGATATTTCCGAAGCCGTTTCGCCCCCGCCAGAGTTCCCATTCCCAGCAGATCGCCGCCTCCGACGATCCAGGACGCGCCTTGCTCTTTCGCCTTCGCCAGCGCCCATTGCAAAATTTCCTCTTTACAGGTCGTCGGATCATCCGGTAAATGCAAATCCGCGAGAATTGCAATGCGCGTCATATTTCAAACTCCTCGCCATCGTGAGAAAGCAAAACTTCATAGGGAAGGCTTTGCTTCAGCTCATTCAGGCGCATCTCCCCTTCTTCGCTCTGCCAGAAATTTCCGATATGATTGAAAATCAGCCGTTTTAAGTCAAGTTTCGCAAGCACCGGCAGCGCCTTTTCCAAAGAATAGTGCGTCAACTCGCAGAAACAGACCGTATTTTTGTCACAATACCGAACGGGAAAATCACTGAAATCCGCTTTCAGATCTCCGGTATAAAGGACGCGCGACACCCCTTTGCTATGAACCAGGAAACCAAAACTCGGGTAATGCAGATGCTCGTTTTCAAAATGCCGCGTCGGAATTGCCTCCAGCTCCAAAGTGCCGTCGGAAAAAAAGTTCCCCGGTGTGATCGCCTGATAGCTCACCAATGTCGATGGAACCGGACGGTGCGCCAAATTGATAAAGTTTTTCAGTGGCGCAATCGCTTCCGCCTCCGGGAGATATATGGTCGTATGATTCGGCGGCGTCATTCTCTTTGCCTGATTTTTGATGATCCCGGAGAGCCCGCCGAAGTGATCCTCATGCATGTGGGTAATAAAAATCGCCCGCAATAAATTCAAATCGATCCCCCGTCGAATCAGCAACGCGGCGACCGGAGCGCCGGCATCCAATAGATAGTACGTATGATTGATCTCAAGAAGTGTCGAAGTGTTGAATCTGGTTCGGGTCGGGTCGCCGTGACTCGTGCCCAAGGTAATCATTTTCATAAACAAACGATCCTGTTTCCTAGTATTCCGATGCTTCATGCCGATGAATCGACTGCACGATCCCCAGCGAAGCCATAACGCAGAGCAAGGAACTTCCGCCATAACTGACCAGCGGAAGCGTTAGCCCAGTCACTGGCGTCAACCCAATGCTCATGCCGATATTGACAAAAACATTCACGAAAAGAAATGTCGCCACTGCACAACAGAACAGCATTCCGAATCGATTGCGCGAACGCACGCCCGTCATTGCAATCGAGCACAACAACCAGCCATAAAGAAAAAGAACCGCCAACGCCCCCAGAAATCCTGTCTCCTCGCCGATCACCGAAAAAATGAAATCATTGTTGGAAACCGTCTGCGGCAAGAAGCCCAATGTATTCTGCGTCCCCTGCCCCAGACCTTTTCCGGTCCATGCGCCGGAGCCAACCGCCAGCAGGCTTTGCAATTGATTGTGGTTGGCGCCACGCGGATCGTATTCTGGATTGAGAAAGGCGACAATTCGCGCTTTTTGATAGCTTTTCAGCAATGGATGAATCTCCAGTACCTCGTTCATAATCGCAGCGGCGCCCATCAGTATGACCACCGAGCCGATTAACAGCAGCAGACGCTTTTTTAACCCCGCCACGAAAACGATTGCCGCCGCCAGCGGCAGCAAAATAATCGCTCCCCCCAGATCCGGTTCCCGGATAATCAAATAAAAAGGCAGCATCGTAACCACGCCCGCGACCAGCAAAGTTCCAAAAGAATTGACCTTCGCGCGGGAAAAAAGTGCGGCAAGCAACAATGCCAGTGCCGGTTTCATCAATTCGGACGGCTGCAGACGAACTCCCATTGGCAATTCGATCCAACGCGTTGCGCCGTAAACCTTTACTCCGACAAGCGGAACTGCCACCAGCAGCAGCATGACCGCCAGATAAAACGCCGGGGCCAGAATTTTCCAGATCCTGAAATCCGGCAATCCCAATGCCGTCCACGCACAAAAACCGGCTGCGATCCAGCAGAGTTGGCGGATGTAGAATTTTTCTGCGCCCGCAGTCCCGATCTGCTTGCCGATGGAGGCGATAAAAACCACACTGATTCCCAGCAGCAGAGCCACCGGGATAATCTGATTCCAATCAAGCGTCCGCAGATACCCAAAAAATGGCGACCAGATATTTTTTCCCCTTCTTTCGACAACGCCGTCCAGCATTTTTGCAGCCGCCCTCCCCTGCCCGAAACACGGAAAAAAAACACCGTCCCCGCATCTTCACGGGAAGGACAAATCAGGCCTGAAACGTCTGATCGCGGCGCGGTCCGACCGATACAATCGCGACATTGGACTCGACCAATTCGGCGATCCGGCGCAGATACTTCTGCGCATTGACCGGCAGCTCGGCAATGGAACGGGCATCCGCTGTCGAACAATTCCACCCCGGCACCGTCTCATAAATCGGAGTTGCGGCCGAAAGATCTTCCACAGAGGCCGGCATGTAATGCAGTTTGCGGCCGTTCAAGTCATAGGCAACGCAAATTTTGATCTCCTCAAAAGAGTCCAGCACATCCAGCTTCGTCACCGCCAGTTTGTTGATTCCGCTGAGCATACAGCTGTAACGACCGGCAACTGCGTCGAACCATCCGCAACGACGGGGACGACCGGTGGTGGCTCCAAATTCCCCTCCGACTTCACGCAGGGTATTTCCGTCGGCATCAAAAAGCTCCGTCGGGAACGGACCTTCGCCGACGCGAGTCGTATAGGCTTTCATGACGCCCCAAATATCGCGCACGGAACGGGGAGAAATCCCGCCGCCGGCGCACGCTCCGCCCGAAGTGGTCGTGCTGCTGGTTACAAAGGGATATGTGCCGTGGTCAATGTCGAGAAACGCCCCTTGCGCTCCTTCGAACAGCACGTTCTTTCCGGCCCGGATGAACTCATTGGCAGTCACCACGGTATCCTGAACGTATTTTTGCAGATACAGCGCCGCGGCCTTCACCTTGGTCCACTGCTCGTCCACGTTCAAAGCTTCGACGCCATTGGCAACAAAAAGCTGATTGTAACGGGCGGCTTGCTCCCGGAAAAGATTTTCCATGCGATCCAGATGCAGCAATTCGCATCCGCGAATCCCGACCCGCGCCGCTTTGTCCGTGTACGCCGGTCCGATGCCGCGACCGGTCGTGCCGATCTTGCGCTTCGCTCCGGCTTCCCGCAGGGCATCGGCGCGTTTGTGATATTCAAAAATCAGATGGGCGCGATCGCTGAGCTGCACATCGTCCACGCTGACACCGCGCGACACCAGATTTTCCATTTCCGCGACCAAGGCAATCGGATCAACGACCACGCCGTTGCCGATCAGACATTTGACCCCTTTGCGGAAGATACCGGACGGCACCAGATGCAAAACGTATTTCTGATCGCCGATCTCCACGGTATGTCCAGCGTTGTTTCCACCCTGAAAGCGAACAACCATGTCCACATCACGGGTCAGAACGTCAATCAGTTTCCCTTTTCCCTCATCCCCCCACTGGGTTCCGACAAGCACATCGACCGGCATGATTACTTCCTGTTTGTTATAATATGTTGTAGAGTGCAAGATCAAGCAAACTCGGTAACATAACTCCGTTTCGGCAAAATTGCAAATCCAATCTGGATTTTCCATCCGGATTATCCGGATTGGTTCGATCCCCGGACCGACGGCGCCGCCGTTTTTATCGTTTGGCAAGCTCCATCATTTCCTGAAGAATTTTCATGCGTTCCTCAGCTGTGGTCGCCGCACGCAAACTGGCCTCCAGATTTTTGCTCCGCGCCAATCCGCGACGGCGCTCCAACTCTTTGAGCGCATCCTCCATTGCAGGGAATGCCTGTTCCGAGGTATACATATCGCTTCCCAACAGGCATTCAGCAATGTCGGAATCCGGCGTTTCGCCCATTCGTGACGCCAACTCATGCGCCGCCTCCTGGCTTTCTCCGTTGGCGGCACCGGCCAACACCAGATTGAGCGCCGCTCCGACCGGCGATTTTGAGATGTGCTCGGCGGGAAGTCGCTCCACAAGGTTGCGCGCCACGTCCGGATACGCAAGGGCCAAGAGCAACAGCAGTTTCTCCGCCGGATTTGCGGCAGTCAGAGATTCCGCCGCTGCTTTCACCTCCCCCGCAACGGCTGGAGGCGCGCCTCCGGCAAAAGCTCCGCCGCTGCCGTTGAGTCGGCGCTGATTCTGCATCCGCAATTTCTTCACGACAGCCGCAATGGTCTCCACCGGCAATGCAAACCGACCTGCCAACACGCGAATATATGCCTCCACCGCCACGGGATTGGTAATTTTCGCCAAAAGTTCCGCGGCTTCATCGACCGCCTTCGCGCATTCAAACGGCTCCGTCACACGATATTTTTCGCGTAATTTTCCAACCAGAAAATCCATCCAGTCCACGGCGTTTTCCACTGCATGACGCACGGCGTCCGCCCCCTGCTCGCGAAACAGTTCGTCGGGATCCTTGCCGCCGGGAAACGAGATCACCCCCACCGAAAAATCCAACGGAAGTGCCAGGCCCAACGCCCGCAGAATTGCTTTTTGTCCGGCTCCGTCCGCGTCAAATCCCAGCAGAATACGATCCGTATATCTTCGCAGGATGCGGAGCTGATCTTCCGTCAACGCCGTTCCCTGCGGGGCTACGGCGCAGGCGAACCCCGCGCGGTGCATGGCGATGGTATCCAGCTGCCCTTCGCACAAGATCGCCATCGCCTGTTCGGGCATTTTGCGCCGGGCAAGATGCAAGGCATAAAGCAAATGACTTTTTTTGAAGATCGGCGTTTCCGGCGTGTTTTTGTATTTCGCCACCTTGTCGTCGGCGGAAAGAATCCGGGCGCTGAATCCGACAATTTTTCCCTGCTCATTGGCAATCGGAAAGGTCAGACGCCCCTTGAACTGGTCGTAGGCGCGGCCGCTTTCGCTCTGCTGCACAATCCCGCTGGACAGCATCTCCTCTTTGCTGTATCCGAGCACATTGCATCCATACCGCAGGCATGCATCCCATTCGTCCGGGGCGTAGCCGAGCCGGAAATCGCGGATGATCTCGGAAGGAATTTTCCTCCGGGTCAGATAGTCGAGTGCGGGATTGCCGGGCCGGGCAAGGTTTTCCTGAAAGAACGTCGTGAATTTTTCATGCAATTCGTACAGCCGCACCCGGGCGTCCGCCCGATGTCTGTCTTCAGCGGCCTCGGCCGGAGAGGTGTATTCCGGAATCACCACTCCGCAGCGGGACGCCAGAATATGTACGGCATTGGGGAAATCGACATTTTCACGCTCCATGACAAAGCGAAACGCATCGCCGGATTTGCCACAGCCGAAACAGTGAAAAAAACCCTTCCCTTCGTCAACCGTGAACGACGGTGTTTTTTCCTGATGAAACGGACACAGCCCCTTGAAACGCCCCGATCCGGCCCGTTTGAGCGGGACAACCGTCCCCACGACATCCACAATCGAACACCGGGCGCGAATTTCCGCAATGACATCGTCCGAAATCGAACGGTTCGCCATTTTTCAACTACCGCCTTGTTTTGCGCTGGAGCGAACGGACACGCTCGCCTGCAATTTTGCGTTCCAGCGGCATTGCTCCGGTGCGATCGGTTTCCTTGAGAAATTTCTCATAAAGATCGACGGCGGAAGCGCTTTTGCTGTAACGATCGGTATAGCATGCCAGATTATAGAGAAATCTCGGCTCTCCGCGTCCGCTGCGATAAGCGCGGATCAGCAGCCGGGTGACATTGCGTCTCTGCCCCGCGCGGATGGACGCGACCGCCTGATGCGTCAGCAGTGCCGGATTGTTTTCGTAATCCGGCATCCGGGAGAGCTTGTAAACGTATTCGCCAACGCCATCGGTTCCCGAAAGCGCATTGCAAAGCAGCACCAGAGTATTCGTGCTGTCGGGGCGGACGATCAAAGCTTTGCGGAGAAATTCGCTTGATTGCAGCCGGCGTTCCGGCGCGGGATCGGAGGCCAAGAGACGCCCGACGACATAATTGCTGAGAAATTCCTGCGGAGCAAGCTCGACTGCGCCGCGCGCGGCATCCAGTGCCAATGCGCGATCGCCGATGCGTTCCGCGGTCAGGGCGAGCATCAGTCTGGCCCGACTGTCCGAGGGGGCGAGTTTGACGGCTTTGGCTGCCAAGTCATGTGCTTTCTCCCATTTGCCTCGCGCGGCCTCGCGCTCGGCGGACACCAGAAGATGATCCACTTTTTCCGTGCCGCATCCCGGCAGGAAAATCATCAGCAAAGCGAAAGCAGCGGCAAAAACGAATTTGTTCAGACCGATCATATTCATTCGATTCTATATCTCCGAAAAAAAAGGACTAAGGAATATAAGCAATATATCCCGGCGAAAGAAATTTGTCCAATGGTTTTTCAAAAAACTTTGATCCGTTTCGACGGCAGCCTCCCTTTTCCCTCAAAAACGCCACAACCTTGACGGCAGAACTTGAAAAGCAGGCAAAATAATGCTATATTATGAGACAAACCATCGAGAAGGACTGTTTTCCTTTTCTACACAAAAGCACGTTTTTTCACCCAGCATCCGACCGAATAATTCTCCTTTTCGGAGAAAACCGTCCGGGCGGAATTGTTTTGAGAAAAAACAAGAATTGAGGCCCGTTATGAGAGAGCAGAAACAAAGTTTTCACGACTTCCTGTCGGCAAACAATATCGTTTGCCGACCGCAGGCAAAAGACGGCAGGGAGGTCATCAATCTGCTGTTGAACACGCTCAAGCGACACTTTCCATCTCTGGATATTGCCAAGGCAACGCACGATGTGCTTGCTCGCGAAGAGCTTTTTTCAACAGTTATCACCTCGGGATTGGCAGTCCCCCACGCACGGCTTGAAAATCTTTCGTCGCCGCTGATTGCGATGGCATGCTCTCCGGACGGTTTCTCTTTCGGCGCGCCGGGCGAGAAAGTCAAGGTGATGATTCTGCTGCTCACGCCGATGGATAATCCGAATCTGCATATGCAGCTTCTGGCGGCGCTGGCCTCGGATTTTTCCAAAGCCGACGCGATCGAGACGGTTGCGGGGCTCTCGACCCCGCTGGAAGTGGTCAACT
>JAQUYX010000267.1 GCA_028691615.1 Victivallaceae bacterium | reverse complement strand
TCCCAGCGTAGCGGCGCAAGATTGCGTAGTCCGAGCGTCACCCCGTCGGATTTTCTCATTCGAATCACCGCATCGGTCATGCCTTTTGCGCGGGGAATATTCAAGATGCCGTTTTTTTGCAATTCTCCATGTTCCACCCGCACCGGGGTGGCCTCTTTGATCCGTATGGAGAGCGGCACATCCGCGCCCAGTTCCAGCGGATCGAAGCGATCAAGCGTCAGAATCAGTTGATTGCCGCGTCGTTGGGTCTGAACGGGGGTGTTGGCGTATTCATAGCGGTACGCGCCGTATTCGTTGACGTTGCAATACCACCACTTCGGATTGCCGGACAGATCCGCGAAAAGTTTGTCCAGATCGCGCAGCCCCTCCGGGGTGTGCATCGAATGAATCCCGATGCAAAATGCGGGATTCTCCTGGTGAAGCGTCGGAGTTTTGAGGAAATTCTCCAGATCCCGGTCGAATTTCTCCCGGTTGATCTGCCGGTCTCCGGGGCGGAGCAACGTTGGTTCCGCCAGCGTCGCCGCGGTGCGTCCCGTCCGTCTGGCAATGGAAATCGCATCGGGCGACGCCAGAATCCCGCAGGCGGACATGATCTTGCCGAGATCCTGTTGGAAAACCGCCCCCTCCGGAGAGGAGAAGGTGGTGAAGGGAATCGCTTGCGAATTGACCGGCGTCCCGGAGGCGCATTCCAGAAGAAGCTTGTTTAACATAAACTGGCGGAACTGCGCATTTGCATTGAGATTGGGAAGCCATGCGTGGTCGATGGTGTGGCAGCCCAGCGAGTTTCCGCCTTGAAGCAGCCGACGAAGACGCTCCGGCTTGCCCGGCGCATTCATGTAAAAACTCCCCCGGATGCCGTGGCGACGCATGGCTTCGACGGTTTGTTCATGCTTGCCCCAAGTGTCGTCCCAGCGACAGGTGACAGCCAGTTCCTTGCCATCGGGAAGTCCCAGCAGTTCGATCTTTGCTTTCGCCGCAGCGTCCGCGTCGGCGAAGAAAAGTCTTACTGTCTGCGGCGTGCTTCGAAGTCCCAGCGGATTGAGCGCTGGACGAGGACGGATGATTTTGAATTCGCCCGGGAGAACGTCGAAAAGAGCGAATCCATTCCGGCGGATCACTTCAACGGGTTTGTCGTTTTGTTGAACCAAGAATGCTTCTTTGGCGGGAAGTCGAAGGGTCAGTGCGCAGGGGGAGGGGAAGAAACTTTCTAAGACAAAACGCTGGACATAATCCTGCGTACCCAATAATTTGATGGACGCGCCGGAGCGGGTTTTTTCATAACGCATGATATTTGCACAGGTGTCGACCCAAAGGCGTTCCCGCCGCAGATCCAATTCCCGAAGGAGGGATTCAAAATCTTTGACTCCTCCGGTGTAACGCGAAAAGCCCGCGGTGATTGCATGAATCATTCCCGCCGTATGACCGCCGCTGAACAAGGCCCGTTCGCAGATTTTTTGGGAATATTCCCCCGTCGATCCCTCCGCTCCGCCGCATGCGAACCGCCAGCGCATGGCCCCGAGATGGTGGACGAGCACCAGTTTTTCGATTGCCGGATTGTTGGAACAGCCCGGATAGCAGAAAGTTTCCGGGAGAAATCCTAATTTTTCCTGAAAAATCCGCCGGGGGCCGTCAATTTCAAGGCGCAGATCTTCCGGCGTTTTCGCACGGGGCAGCTGGTAATGGTGAAAGGAGTGGTTGCCGATCTCGTGGCCGAGCGACCGGAGCGTCTGAAGATCCTCCAGACTCATCCGGTCGGCCGGAGGGGGCGTGTCGCTCAACTTCAGAAGGGTTTGCCCGGTAACATAAAAGGAGGCGCGAAATTGATATTTTTTCAGCAACGCAAGCGCATGGACGAATTGATCCTTCAAGCCGTCGTCAAACGTGAGCGTAAAGGCCGCTTGCGCGTTGTTTTTCCACTTGCAGACAACCGGGGGCAGCGGCTCCGCGCTTCGCACGGCGGGAGCCAGAAGCGTGACGCTCGTCAGCAGCCATCGAACAAAAAATTTCATGATTTCACTCCTCCGATTCCCACGATGCAATCGTTGTTTCGCCCGAGCGCAGCGGATAAATTCGCCCGCCGGGCATTTCCAAACTTCCGGTTGCTTGGACGCCCTCGCGCCGCATGGTCACGGCAACGGGGCCGGATGGAAGCGTGATTTCGCACCGGAAGGAATTCAATTTTTCGGGTAGATACGGCGACACCTTCAGCTCCGAACGGAATGCCGGGTGGTTGTTTTCGGGAGAGATCCCCGCCAGAAAACACCGGACCCATGCGTTGACATCGCCGAATAGAATATGATTGTGACTGATCGCGCTGGAATCCTGCCATTGTTCCCACAGCGTCGTGCTGCCTTGCCGAATCCAGTGCATCCAGCCCGGATATTCCGGCTGGGAAATCACCTTCCAACCATCTTCCACACAGCCGTTTTTCGCCAGCGCGCGCGGCACATACTTTGCACCGATGAGTCCGAACCACGACTGGTGTTTTTGTGCCCGAACCGCATCCCGCAGCTGACGAACTACGCTGTCGCGCTCCTCCTTCGGGGCCAGCGCAAATTCCAGCGCCAGCGCCGCAGCGGTCGTCTCGCCATTGCAATATACACCGTTTCCGCGATAAAATTCCCGGTTGATCGCATCTATGATCTCGGCTCCCAGCGCCTGATACGTTTTGCGATCGGCCTCGCGTTCCAATCTCCCCGCAATTTCAGACAGCACAATGCAATCATAAGCGTACCACGCGCTCGAAGTGAACCCCGTTGGCGTCATCATTGAGCGTTTTGCGTGGCTCTAATCGCCCAATCCAATCGAAACAATCCTGCCGTCCGCCACGGAAACCAGATAATCCAGATACCGCTTCATCGCGTCGTAA
>JAQUYX010000266.1 GCA_028691615.1 Victivallaceae bacterium | reverse complement strand
CCCGCGCCAAAACCGAATTCGTCACCTGGCTCGATTGCGACGGCATTCTCTCCGGGAACTGCAGCGACGTGCTGGTCACGCGCCCCGGCGAAATCTGCATCCGGCCCCGGACCGGGTCGGAGATCGAAGCGAGTTTCCGCCCGCAGCGCAAGCCCGGCGAAAAGCCGGGCGACATCCCCGCCGCCGTGCTCGATATCTGGAAACGCGACGTCGGCGAACGCAGTGAACCGCGCTGCCGCCGCGGCTTCTCCGCCAACGTATTCACCATCCACCGCGACAGCTTCCCCTTCCTGCGCAAATGGATCGACCAGATGAAGAAGGTGCTGCCTCCCGACGTCAAAATCGTCGCCGACGGCAGCGTCGCCTATTTTCAGACCGACGACTCGGTGCTCAACTCGCTGCTGCTCTTCGCCGACGA
Source organism: Victivallaceae bacterium (assembly GCA_028691615.1). GTDB lineage: Bacteria > Verrucomicrobiota > Lentisphaeria > Victivallales > Victivallaceae > JAQUYX01. The sequence continues at coordinate 2,456 of JAQUYX010000266.1, read as the reverse complement.
CGCGCCGAAGGTTTCGGCGGAATACCATGTCGATGACACCAGCCGGGCGCTTTTCGTCCACTTCGGCTTCAACCCCAAGCCGTGGGTGATGTGGAATCCGCAGTCGATCCGCTTCTACGACCGGACGATGGAGATCATCGACTGGGCGCTGGCCAACGGCTACGCCCCGAAAGCGGAACTGCCGCGCTCGTACCGCAAGGAGTTCCGCCGATACTACCGCCTCGCCGCCCCCTTCGCCCGGGGGTATTACAAGTGGATGAAGATCAGACGAAAACTGGCCGCCCGCCTCCGCCACTCGTAACCCGACACGAAACAGCCTCCGTCATCCGGACGGAGGCCAAACTGTTTGCGTTGCATTAAAAATCCTTCTTTTCGAGAAATTTCTCTTGACTTTCTCAAAAAAATTGGTATACTTATAGGTGTATGGTTTGTGTATTACAATGTACTAACGGGACTTTAACAATGCCGAAGACAGTCAAAGCGAATATCACCAAGAATGAGACCGCGGCCGAGTACCAGCGAATCCGGCAGTACGTCATCGACCAGGTGCTGCTGGCCGGGCGGGAACGGAAGCGGCTGGCTTCGATCCGGGAGCTGGCGGCTCTGTTCGGAGTCAGTATCGCCACGATCCAGTGGGCGCTGCGCGAACTGATCGAAGATGAATTCATCACCGCCGAAAAGGGCGTCGGACTCTTCACCAACCCGGCCAAAGCCTGGCTCAGCGAACCCGCCCAGGTGATCGGCGTACTGACCGCCGACGGCAGGCAGGTCTATTTCGAACGCTTCCTGTGGAACCTTCTCGCCTCGGTCGGCAAAAGCGTGACCAGGGCGGAAAAACTGCTTTATAACATCAATCTCTTTTACGCCAAACACAAGACCTCGGTGGAATTCGAGCACGCACAACTGGCCGGTGTGGTCTGGATCGCCCCGAATTTCGCACCGTCCGATGTGACGGAGAGCTTTTTCAAGTCGCTCAACGTTCCGGTGGTGACCATTGCCCACCACCGCCCCGGCTGCTCCTGCTTCCAGTTCGACGAAGAGCTGGAGGGCTACGAAATCGGGAAGAAGCTGATCGAACTGGACAAGACCAACCCGGTCGTCGCCGCCAAGGATTCCGAAATGCCCCAACTCCGGGGACTCCGCCGCGCCTTCGACGAAGCGGGGCTGCGACTCAACGAAAAACTGATTCTCTACCGGCATGAAGGAACCCTGGAAAAACTGCGCACCATCATCGACCTCATGGGAGACCCCGAAGCGATCTACGCCATGGGCGGAATGCTCTACGCCATCACGCCGATTCTCCGGGAAAAGAAAGTCGATTTCGACCGCTGTCTCCTGATCGGGGAAGAGGTCGTCTGGAAACCGGATTTCCGCGGCTGGCAGGTCGGACAGGATTTCGACGCGCTTGCCGAACTCGCCGTTCAACAGTTACTGGCCGAAATCGGCGGCGCACCGCGCCGGGACCAAATGTCGCCGCGCATCATAACACCCATTTCGTAATAGGAGGATTCCATGAAAAGACAATTCACCCTGATCGAACTTCTGGTCGTTATTGCGATCATCGCAATCCTGGCCGCCATGCTGCTGCCCGCGCTCAACCAGGCGCGCGACCGGGCCAAAACGATCAAATGCACCTCACAGGAAAAACAAATCGGCACCTACGTCCAAATGTACACCGACCAAAACAACGGCGTCGTGATGTGCGACGACGGCAACATCAAGCCGTACAACGCCGGCAAGTGGCAGTCGATGCTGATGATGCTCTACATGCCGGGACAGACGATCAGCGACTGGGGATTCTACAACAGCGCCAACAACCTGCCCTTCGGAATCTTCGCCTGTCCGGCCAGTTTTGCGGGAATGCCCGGAACCGTCGGGTCGCGCCACTACGGAATCAACCGCTACTACGCGTCCTATTGGGGCGGCGGCGGAAAAATCATGCGCAAAAGCGGGTCGATCCGCAACCCCTCCGCCCGCGTCATGCTGATGGACATCGACCGGCGGACCGCCTGGTCGACCCCGCACGCCAAGGATATCGCAACCATGGGAGAAAGCGGCGGAACCTGGTCGCGCCATAGCGGCGGGGGCAACTTCACCTTCGCGGACGGTCATGTCGAATACCGGAAGCCGGGCGCTGTACCCAACGAGCGCGAAGACCTCCTCGGAACCCCGGACGGTTACTTCTGGGGAACCGCCAATATTCAATACGCGCAGCAGTAAGGAGTTCCGGCATGTTGAAACTGTTATTCTCCTTCCTGCTTCCCTGCATTCTCGCCGCAGCGGCCCCGGCCGCCGAAACCATTTGCGACAATTACACCGGGCTTGACTGGAAAAGCACCGACGGAACCGGGCACGTCGAAATGATCGGCGGGAAGCCCGTCGCCGTCATCGAAGTTCCGAAAGGCTCCGAAAAGGGACAGCACTGGCTGGTCGCCCCGGTCAACCTCAAACCGTAC
>JAQUYX010000265.1 GCA_028691615.1 Victivallaceae bacterium | reverse complement strand
CTCCTGATATTCATCGAACGATTTGCATCCGGCAAGCAATACAAGCCCTGCGGCTCCAACTCCGACAAATGTGGTTCCAATCTTCAACATTTCCCAATCCTTACTATTTATTTTGGTATTTTCAAAAGTCAGAGAACGGTCTCGCGAATTCAGTCGTTTTTCCGCGGGAACGTTCTCTGTTTTTTAATATTGTTTTCATACCACATGTTCAATCTTACAAACGAAGTATCCGGAAGCAACTCTCCGGCACAGTGTTTTTGGTTTCTTTTCTGTCGCAACGCAAAAAATTACGCTTGACGATCCGCCGCAAAATATTTCTCCCCACCGTAATCGCCAGCCTGGCGAAACCGGCAAGCTTAACCAGCGTATATCGTCCCGGTGCGGCAATGCCCTTGACCGTGAACCAAAGTCCGGCGGAAGGCATATCACAAATCGACAGCACCAGCGCCGGAGCCGGGAGGACAGTTTCCTCCGGACGCGACGCAAATGTACTGTTGATTGTGATTTGCATGATTACTTACTTTTTCGACTTGACGGCGTTTTCATTCTTCTGAAGCACTCCGGCCTCCAAGAGCTTGTCAATCAACTGCTGCATGGAGTTGAATGCGCCGAGGAATCCCTGCGGCGGCATAATGACGCGCACATTGCTTTGCGGAACCGGAGCCTTGCCGTCCGCCTCCGGCTGGAGCGTCACAAAGTCAAAACGGACCATTCCGCCCGCAAAGTGAATTTGCCCGATCCCATCCGCAAAAATTTCTTTCTTCTCGTTCATAAGGACATTCCTTTCATTGGTTTACCTTGAATGTTTTGAAAAATAAAAAACCGCGATGTCCGATAACGGGCATTCGCGGATCAATGATTGTAAAAAAGTGGGAAACGTGTTTCGCAAATTTCGCAACTTGCTCCGTCGTTGTGTTCAGTACCCAAACAAAACTCGGAGCTGCGCGATTCACAAACTCATTCCTTTATATGTTTTAAACACAAAACATCTTTTAATAATCCCCCATGGGACGTGGTTCCATTCAAAATCATTTTGTGTTTTATTTCCTGAATTCGATGATCTATAATGACAAACTCTCTTAATATACCACCTTTTCCAGAAAAAACAAGATGAACAGGAGTTATTTTTTCATATTGAATGTGCGCAACGCGGCGGCGCCGGCTTGAATTTCCTCCGGTGTCAGCCATGCGATGGTTTGAGTGCCGCCCCGCTTCTTTTCGGGAGCCCGTGCAAACTCAATGGCTTTTTTCGCCGCGGCGGCGCCGATTCGGCGTAAACTGCACATCTTGATATCACTGGAGGCATATAGATCGGCAAGCGTTCCTTTCCGACCGAGGGCATCCAGCGTCGGCTGAAAAAAATTCTTAAATGTCAACGCGAATTCCACGAACCCCACTCCGCCGACATGCAAGCATCCGATATCTCGATAGCGTGCGATCCACTCCAGATGGGAATATAGCAGGAATATATGCTCCGTCCAGACGGCATCGGCGTTTTGGAATACCGCCATGGCATCTTCATCGGAATCCGTAAAGGTTCCGGTCTCGCGGATATTTTCTTCCGGAACTCCATTTGCCAGCAGGGTTTCCCGATATTTCCCCGCCGCCCGGAAATCGGCGCCCCATGCATAGTTGAAATGCAGAATCACGAAATGTTTGCATCCGAGCGACAAATGATGTTTCGCGGTCTCGATTGCAACTTCTTCCGCCTGAAAACGGAACGAAAAAGCGTTTTCAAATTCCGCGCCTTCGCCAATGTAGATAAAAGGAAGTGCCGCCGAAACATTGTCGGCTCGTGCAATGAGCCGTTGTGGTTTCTTATGATTTTCGCCTCCTCCGGCTGGCCAGTAAATCATGGCGTCCACCTGCTCGGAGGTCATTTGGCGCAATGCTTCGCTTTCCCGTTGGACAGATTGTCCACTGAAGTCAAAAAGCAGTTTGACGCCTTGGGCCAAACAATACTCCTGCGCCCCTTCCCACAGAAAAGCGCCGAGAAACGAAAACGGGGCGCCGCATACCAAGCCGAGTCGCACACCTTTGCGTTTCTCGACCGTTTGCGACACCGTGCGCAATTCAAAGCCATATTCAACGGCCTTTTCTTGTACATAGATACTTTTTGCCGGAGATATCCGGTATTTCGGATCGGGGCTCAACGCCTTGGAAACCGTTCCAGGCGACACCCCTATCAACTCCGCGAACTCTCTTATTGTCATTTTATTTTTCATTTTTCCGCAATCTTCCCGACATCGACCTTCCGGGGGCCACCGGGTGTGTAAATGCAACGATATCAAACATAAGATAATTTTCGTCTTATGCACCCTTATGTAAAATAACACGGAAAGATGGATATTTCAAATCAGGATCATCCCGGCAAGGCCATATTGGTAACATTTTCGCCTGCGCTTGACCGGGTTGCCGAAGTGATCGGGATTAAATCCCCGTGCCCGCTTTCATTCAACAGGCGTGTTTTATTTCTTCCTTTTTTTGTTTTGGACCAATTTTTCTGCTCGTTTCTGAGAGCGTTTTTCCTTCAGCGATTTGACCGGCGCTTTTTTTTCTGCGTGTTTCTTGCTCATGACAGGACTCCTTGGTTTTGATTGTTTGTGTCAATTTTTGCTGATGAATGGAAGTTTTCCATTTTTTTTCCGATACTTTTTTATATTGAAGATTGTAGCGCCATATTTCAACGGCAAGGATAAAAATGACGAGTTTTGATATCGGCATGGCCGCCCACACTCCGTTAAGTCCCAAAAATTCAGGCAGAATAATCAGGCATAGCGGAAAAATGATAAAACTGTCAAAATAGATCAGAAATGCCGCAGTGCCTGTCCTGTTCATTGACTGAAAATAGGATTCGGAAACCTTTAAAAACCA
>JAQUYX010000264.1 GCA_028691615.1 Victivallaceae bacterium | reverse complement strand
CCCGTCCGGCCAGATTGTAGACGCAGCACAACTCGAACCTTCCGTTTCGCACCAGAAGAGCATTGCGCGCCAAGAGTCGCGCTTGCAGATCTTCCGTGACCGTCTCGTCATTCTCCGGCAGCCAGGCCGCAAAAAGAATCACGGCGCCGCGCCAATCGGAGCGGAAACGCACCACCCCGGCGACGGGAACTTCCGTCGCATCTTTCTTGCGCTTGGCCAAAAGGATTGGAGTAAATGCATCCTGTTCGCGCAGCGCTTCCGCGTTCAGACAATTTCCATGAAAGGGCAGCGGCCATGCCGGAAGTTCCTTTTGCCATTCCTGTCCCGGCGCATAGGATAAATAACTGTCATTTTTGAGATTGCCTGCGAAGAGCCGATTTCGGATTTTTTCCCATTTCCGAGACAGTTTCCGGCGGACAATCCGCCCTTCGGCATCCCGATGCAGCCCCCAGGAGGCGGGAGCCCCGCCCCCGGAAACCACCAGAATCCCGCCTTTTGCGACAAAATCGACCAACGCTTCAAAATAGGGTTCCGGAAAATCGCGAAACGGCGGAAGAATCAGCAGATTCCCCCGAAAGGCGGACAGCTGCGCCATCGTCAATTTTTTGATTGAGCGGAATCGGGCCAATTCCGCCGGATTGAAATTCTGCGTTCTGGAGAAATATCGCCATGATGGGTCGTCAAAATATCCGGCGTCTATGTTTTCCGGCGTAACTTTCAAAACTGCAAGCCCCGCCTTCAGAAACGCGGGGTGCGGGAATTGAAAAGCCGTCGGATTGCCCATTTCGGTTGCCCAGCGGGGTTTTTTGTCCACGCCGTATCGCTTGAGCAAAGCGTCCAGCTGAGCCATCCGCACCGGAAGTTCACGCTCCGGGAAATCCTGCGTGCAATAGGGATGCACATTGACAAGATCAAATGCGTCCCCCATCCCCGCTTTTAATTCCCGTTCGAGAAAAGCAATCGGAACGCGAGCCAATCCGCCATGCACCACCATCGCGTTCGGATCTATCGCTTTGATCAGCTTGTACGCTTGTTGAAGAACCACGGCATAACGCTCGGGATCGGGAATCCCGTTCCAGTGCGTGCGCCGATTCGGCTCATTCATCACCTCATAAAACCGGATGCGTCCTTTGGCATGGGAAACCGTCGCCTTGGTCAGCGCGAGGAAATCTTCGAGGTGATCTGCGACGGGGCGCTTGATCCACGCGGGAAACGGGCCGTCAAAGATCAGCAGCACTTCGATATTGGCCTTCTTTGCGGAGTCGAGGATGGCATCCAGACGGGAGAAGTCATATTTGCCGCGAACCGCTTCGACCTGATACCAGAGCAGGGAAAAGCGTACCAACACTGCGCCATTGTTTTTGAGAATGTCCAACTGTCGATCCCGCACCGGAAAATCTCCCCATGCGAGATGCGAATTGAATCCATCCCCGAAAAACGCGACGCTTTTCTGCAACTCCGCCGCAAAAATATTCGCTTCCGCTCTCAGGAAAAGCATCGCGGCGAGGAGAAAAATAAACCGTTTCCCACGCATCTTCAGAGCGTCTTTCGTTGCTGGGCCCCGTCGAAATAATCGAGCAGGCCGACCGGAGTTTCCTTGAGTTCTTTGGCCGTCGCCATTGCGGCATGCCCGTCGAGATACGACACGCTGGTACGTTCGTCGTGGCGGGTACACACGGTTCCATTGTCATTGCGCCAGACTTTCAAGTGATAACATCCATAATTCCCGTAGGCGACATTCAGCGAGTCGGCTGCGAAATAGGTTTGAGACGCCGCCTTCGCCCGCACCGGATAAAGCCAGTGTCCCACGGTGGTTGAAAAGGTTTTTCCACCCTCTTTGATGAAGATCGTCCCGATCACGGTCGTATCCAGATTGAATTTCCCATCCGGCATAAGCATGCCGTATGTGGCGGAATATTCCATTTTTGCGGTTCCCAGATTGGTGTTGGCGGTATAAACCCGGGGCGTTTGCGTTGACGGGCACAAAAGGACGGACCACGGCACATATTTATGATCCAGCATAAGCACCTGCGCAAATACGCGCCCGTCATCATTTCTCATGACCATATACCCGTTGTTGTCGTCGCTGTACAACGTCTGTCCCATGTAGAATTGTTTCTTGTTGTTGAGACAGTTTGCCGCGCGACTCTTTTCCCGCGCTTTATTGAGCGCAGGCAAGAGCATTCCGGCCAGGATCGCGATGATCGCGATCACAACCAACAATTCAATGAGAGTAAATTCTTTTTTCATTTGACGTCTCCTGCATTCGTTTCGTTGCATTTTCAAAATCCGGAAAACTGGAACTGCTTAAAATCTCATGGATTTCATTCCCGGTGTCCCAATAGAACAAAATCCATCAACGGTACTTTCTGATGTATATTATACTCTTCTTTTGCTGCTGCTGCCTTACTTTTTTTACCTATTATTCTGGACTTTCGGGCCAAAATTAAAAAATGCCATCCTTGATTTTTCTGGTTCGGCAATTATATTCAGCAATATGACACCAATGTTTGACATCAAAAAGATTCGCCACATGCGCCTGGGGGTGATGACGCAATACTCCGGGTCCGGCTTTTTTGCCGGAAAAGTTCCGGTCGGGACGCATGGAGAATACGACTTTCACGACCATGATTTTATCGAACTTGCCCTCGTGACCGCCGGATCCGTCACCCATTTGCATCAGAACCGCGCCCATAAGCTGCACTGCGGCGACATTCTGCTGATTGCACCGGGAATTGTTCATGCCTACTGCGAGGCGCAAACGCTTGAGATTTACAATCTGATGAGGTGATTTCAAAAGTATTTAATTCGGAGGAGTAGAAAAAAAGCGGCAGAGGGTTAATCTTAACTCCGGGACTATCAAACCTGGAGGAAAAAT
>JAQUYX010000074.1 GCA_028691615.1 Victivallaceae bacterium | reverse complement strand
TACCGCCAACCAGTTTTTCGATTCTACGCCGACCAGACCAATGGTCGGCTTTTTTGTGCAAAGAATGGTGTCATTCCCGCTTAATGTTTTTTCTGAAAAAGCCCCATCGCGGACAAGAAAGACTCGCACCAGGAGCAGCAGAGTTCGGCGCAAATTTGAAGTAGAGCGCCGGAATCAGAAATAATGTGGCAACTGCCGCATATATCAATCCGCCGACAACACCAATTCCGCAGTTCGCCCGCAATTCCGCCCCCATCCCGCTGCCAAATGCCAGTGGCAACATGCCCACCACCGAGGTAAACGAAGTCATCAGCATGGCTTTGTGTTTATTCTTGACCGCCTGAAGCATGGCATCGTGCGGTTTCATCCCCCCCGCAATCAGAACCGAAGTCTCGTCCATCATGAGAATGGCATCGTTGACCACAATTCCGATCATCATTACTCCGCTCAGCATGGCAATCATCGACATGGCTTCGCCGGAAAGATACAACGCAAAAAACATTCCGGCAAACCCAAGCGGAATCGTAAACAAAATCAAAAATGGCCGCGTCCACGACTCCATCAGCCCCGCAATCAGCAGATAGGTCATCACAATCGCAATGACAAAAACATTGGCAAAATCAGCCGCTCCACTCTCCATAACCTCCGCCGGGCCGTAAAATGACAGTTTGTAACCGGGAGGAAGTGTTGTGCCGATTTTAGCACGCAGAAGATTGACCACTTCGCCCAGCACCGCCCCCTTGGCCGGATTGCAATAGATCCATACCGAACGCTCCTTGTCCTGACGAATCATGGAGATCGACACCGGCGAGGACTCCATCGTTGTCAGCACATCAATATTCACCGGACGCCCGTTGAGGGAACCAATGACAATATTGCGTGCCGAATCGAACCGCTCTTCCTCGCTGGCTTTGACCCGGATGTCATAAGTCCGGCTGCCGACCTTGTAGGTTCCAGCCTCAATGCCATCGAAAAATCCGAGAACCGAATTGCCAAGCATCGTTTCGGACACTCCGAGGTTGCGCAATACTGCGCGTTGAGGAATGAGATTCATTCGCGGCTTGGTGCCCCGCAGACTCGAATCGATGTCCATGGCGATGTCGGATTCTTTCAGAATTTTCATCGCCCGCTGCCCCTCCGCGCGCAACACGTCGGAATCCGAGCCGGTGATATAGGCGATCACCTCGGCTCCGGAGGAGCCCATCGGGTTGGGAATGTTCACCGAATAACGCAGATTGTCGTAGTTGGCGAGCTGTTTCCGCAATGCACGGGCAACTTCAAATACCGAGCCGCGCTTCTCCTTTTCGACCAGATACAGACTGATTTCGGAAAGATGCACGCCTTCGGAAACCTGTCCGACCATGGCATTGAGGTACCCGGTCGTAGCAGCCACGCCTGCCACATCGTTGCGTTTTTTGAGTTCTTGAACAATTGCCGCGGTTGTTTTGGCGGAAGAATCAAGCGCCGAATTGGGAGGAAACTCCAGCGTGATGGAAATTTCCCCTTTGTCATTGGTCGGCAAAAACGACATAGCAAGGTGCGGAATCGAAATTGCCATCAGTAAAATGGAGATGCCAGTAATGCCGACAATCACCATACCGCTGTGGGATTTTGTAAAAATCACGCCCCGAATAAAAAAATGTTCCATCGCAAAATAAACAAAATCCCAGCTCCGAAAGACAAATCGGAGCAACGCGCCCGGTTGCCTTGCCTTGCCGCTCAGCAATACGGAACTCAAAATCGGGGTCAGCGTGAAACTCATAAAAAGCGAAGCCAGCGTAACAATCACGTTGACCCCCGCAAACGGCCCGATCAGCAGCCCCACCACGGAGCCCATCAGCGCCACCGGCACGAAAACCACCACATTGGTCAATGCGCTCGCGGCCACGGCGTTCATCACTTCCTGAGTTCCGGAAATGGAGGCCGCTTGTGGAGAACGACCCGATTGCATATGTTTGAAAATATTTTCCAGTACAATCACCGCATTCGTAACCAGCGTCCCCGTCGCGCATCCCAGCGACACCAGCGTCATCATGTCAAACGTGTATCCCAGAAGTTTCATGGCGATGAACGAGATGACAATGGACGTCGGCATCGTGATTGCGGCAATGAACGCGGCCCGGATATCATGCAGGAAAAGCACCAGCACCACTGCGGTGAGCAACACCCCGAGCGCGATACTGCTCCACGCATCATTGACCGAAGCGTGGATGAATGCGCCGGAATCTTTGAACCAGTTGAGCTTCATGCCGCCGGGGAGCCTTTGACCGGAAGTGATTTCGCCGTAACGTTTTTTGACTTCATCGATGACCTTGACAGCATTGGCATTGGACTTTTTGACAATTTCGAGCTGAATTCCGGGTTGCCCGTTGAAGGAAGCCAATTGTCGGATTTCCTTCGACATCAGTTTGATTTCCGCAAGGTCGCCCAGATAGATGCGTTTGCCGACCGTGCTGCTGATTTCCAGATTTTTCAAAGACTCGATATCCCGATATTCGGCATCGTAGGTGATGTTCATTTCGGTGCCGTTCTGCCGGATTCGACCGGCGGGGAGCTTCATATTGGCGGAGTTGATCCGGGAGACGATCTCGGCAATGGTCAGATTGCTTTCCTGGAGTTTTTTGCGATCCAGAATCACGTGCAGCTGCATTTCGTTGCCGCCGTGAATGCGCACCTCGCCCACCCCGGGAATGCTGGAAAAACGATCGGAAAGAGTTTGATCGGCATAATCGTACAATTCGTCGGTGGAGCAGGGGCCGGTCAAGACCAACGTTACCACCGCAATGGCGTTGATATTCAGTTTGCCAAGTTTCGGCTTTTCAACCAATGCCGGAAAATCATCGGCGATGGTATTGAGTTTTTCCCGCACTTCATGAACCATGAGATCGACATCGGTGCCGATCTCAAATTCGAGCGTAGTGGCGCACAGATTCTCCATACAGACACTGGTGGTGTGCTTCAGCCCGTCGATCGAGGCCACCGCGTCCTCAATGCGTTTGGCCACATCGACTTCAATCTCTTCCGGCGACGCCCCCGGATAGACGGTCGAAATCTGGATATAAGGCACGTCAAACTTGGGCAGCGTGTCAATCCCGATTGTTCGATACATGGCAAGCCCGAGAAACAACAGCATAAGGATGAAAGCGCACATCGCCACCTTGCGCTTCAGCGAAATTTCACAGAGTGTCATGCTTCACCTCTTGCGTCGGAACTGGAGGAATGACCGCGACGGGCTCCTGATCGGTCAGAAAATACTGTCCGGAAACAACAATATCACTGTCGATTAAACTTTCCGCATTGAGAATTTCGATGCTCCCTGCAGTCGTAAATCCGGTTTTTACAGTAATTTCTGCGGCACGATTGTCTTTTACCGCGAACACGGTATTTCGTCCATGGGCCCGGTCAAGCACGGCATTGACCGGCACTCCGTAGCCATCGCGTGAGGCAAGAATGATCAAGAGATCGCACAGCGTGCCGCTGACCAGATTTTTTTGAGCAGGCAGCTCGGCTTTGATTTCAAAGGTTCGGCTGAGCGGATCAATCCTGGGGGAAAGATAAGAAAGATTGGCTTTGCATAACTCTTTTCCATTGAATTTCAACACCACCAGAGTTTGCCGGGAGAGTTGTTTATAATAAAGCGCGCTGATTCTGGCGGAAATTTCGAGGCGACTTTGATTTTCCATTTCAAGCACTTTCACACCGCAAGAAGCGAACTCTCCGGCCAGTAAAAAACGCTCCGTGACGACCCCGTCAAAGGGAGCAAGGATCGCCGAATCGGCCAGATTTTTTTCCGCGATTTCAAGATTGATTTCCGCCTGCGACACCTTGGCATCGTTAAAGGCGAGGACCGATTGTTCCCGACGCAATACCGCCTGCTCCCGTTTCCAATCCACTTCCGCCGATTCAAAGGACGACTCGGAGACGGCGTGGCTTTTGCGCAAACGGCATGCCCGGTCGTAGTCAATTTTAGCCTTGGCCAATGTGGTTTCGGCAATTTTAATATCTTCGCGAATGGTCTTACAAGTTTCTTGCGCTACTTTCAGATTCTCTTTGGCGACCAGCACCTGATTCCCCAGATTTTTCCGGTCGGTCTGAAAGAGAACATCTCCTTTTTTCACCCGATCTCCCTCACGGACGCACAAAAAGTCGATCACTCCGGCAACCCGCGCCGCAACCGTCGCACTGTCCACCGGCTGAATCACCCCTTGAACCTGTATCTCCTGTCGAAACGTTTGAGGGACAAGTCTGACAGTTTTCACTTTGACGGAATCCACCGCATGATCCACGTTCTTTTTTCCTTTTTCACATCCTGCGCCCAGCAGAAAAAACAGCAACGTGCCAATGGCTGTCAGAACGCGGTATCCCATCTTGGCCCCTCCCGAATTATTATTCTAATTGAAATAAGAATAATATACGATAACGCGTGTAAAATGTCAAGAGTTTTGCATCAATATTTATTCTATATGCAATAAATAAATAGGCTGGCATTTTTTTATCATCCTTTGGAGCGAAATTCGGAGTCACTGCCAGGATTGATCTTCTTAAGCAGATATTTTTCTAAAATTTCCGATTGAACTTTTTTCGATATGATGATATACTATATGCAATAAGAACGCAACAGAGAGGCTGCCGTCATGAACAGATTGGCCGATTCAGAATATATGATGCTCCGCAACTTGGAAGTTCCAAGTCGGCTGATGGCCAATCGTGCGACTCAAAGGTTAAAAGAACTGGGCGTCACCAAGGCGCAGGCTCAGGTGCTTTTCATGATTCACGAATTGGAACAGCCGTCCCAGGAAAATATCGCCAACGAGCTTCACGTAGCACGCACGGCAATACGTCTTACCCTTCAGCAGCTGTTGAAAGACGGCTACGCCGAGAGAGTTCCAGACCAAAGCGACAAGCGAATCCACCGTCTGCATCTCACGGCAAAAGGTCTTGCTCTTCTGCCGCCAATCGACCGCATGATGGCGGAAAACAATCAACAAGTTCTCGCCGGACTGGCGGAATACGAAAAAATCGTTTTTCTCGGATTGCTGCAAAAAGTTTACGACAATAGTCTGACAGCATTCCTCGGCAAATCCAAAGTTCAAAGCGAATAAAAGCTTCTGTCCCATCCATTGCTTCTGCAATCCAATCGGGGCACGATGCGGCACTTTTCCGATCCGCCGGGAAGACGCGGCGAGACATTGGGCAGTGCCGTCTTTGGGTTGCAAGTCGATAAATTACGCTCTTTTCTTCCGGTTCGGCTTGCGTATTTATCCGCTCCATGCTAAATTGAAACATTTAATCGGAATCTCAACAGTTCAAAATACAGATCAAAACTTTTATTCAGATGGAGGGGTGATCTGTATCAAACAACAGACGGGATTGAATCCTCTTGTCCAACCCCCAAAGGAAGTCTCGCATGATGAAAAAGACAATCCTGATGTCCATATGTGCGGCGGCCGCCGCAATGTTTGTCACCGGATGTACCTCGATCTCCACCAGTGATGGCGCGCAAGGCGTCGTTCAACCTTCGACGGTCAATTATGGCTACAAAGCCGAATTCCAGCATAAAGATATTCGCGTGCAAGGGGAAGCCGAGATTAATGTGCTCTTCGGACTTTTTGCCTGGGGCGCGAACGGGTTCGCAGATAATTCAGATCTCACCGCGTTCAGTTTCTTCCCCTCCCCGTCCAACTTTGCCAAGAGCGCGGCAGTGTATGAAGCTTGTCGGGCGAACAAGGCGGACACCCTTTTCGGGACACGCTACAAAGTCACGACCACCGATTATTTCGTTTATAAAGTCGTGAAATGCAATGTGGCGGGATTCCCGGCGACCATGATCGGCGTCAAGAAACTTGAGCCCTATGTCCTTCGCGGCAAAGAAACGGATATGCTGGTCTATTTGGACGCGGCTCCCAAAGTCGTAAAGTAACACGCTCCGACAACCCACCTGTCCCCGAAAATTTCTCCAGTTTTTTTTATACACCTCACCCCCCAAAAAAACAGAGTCAAAAATCATGCAGGAAAAAGATTTCTCCACCCTTGACGCCAACTACAAATCCAGAACCATCGGCGGAAACAAGCTGAATTTCTTCGACGGGTTCGCCTCCCCCTTTGTTCTGGAAGGATTCCCCTATCTCGACGCGGAAGGCCGACGCAGCCGACTCCCTCTGGATGTGGCAGGACAATGCGAGATGCCCGGAGTCGTTCCCATGAGCATGCAAGGGGCGGGGGAAATTCTCCGAATCCGCACCGATTCGCGTCATGTGGGCATCCGGGCGAGCTTTTCCGAGGTATTTTCCGGCATCAACCGCGGCGGAAGTGCCGGATTCGATTTGTATGCGAACTGCGGGAGATCCGCTGTTTTTCTCGGCAACCGGGTCATTCCTCCGGGGCAAGAGACAATGGAGGCGCTGTGGGAAAATCCCTCGGCTCAACGCGGAGTTTTTCAGGAATATCAACTCTATTTCCCTTATCATTCGGCGACGTCCGAACTTGCCGTCGGCATTGATCCGGAAGCGCGGCTTGCGTCGCCCCGGCCAAAGCGGATCGACAAAACCGTCCTCTTTTACGGGTCGTCGATCACAAACTGCGGCGCCGCGGCGCGACCGGGCATGGTGTATCCATCAATCATCGCGCGCCATTTGGACTTTACCTTGCATAATATGGGCTTCTCCGGCTCATGTCTGGGCGAAATGTGCATGGCCGACGCGATCGCCCAAGCGAATCCGGCGATTCTGGTCATGGAGTTCTACTACAATGCGCCGGATGCCCAAAGCCTTGCGCTTCGCCATGAACCATTCTTCCTGCGCTTCCGCGCCCGGCGAAAAAGTACGCCTGTAATCATGATGTCGAAATGCAACTTCAACAACTCCGAAGAAGATCTGCTCCGGCGCGACGTCGTTGCCGCCACCTGGCGCAACGCGCGTGCCAATGGCGATTCATTCGTCGATTTCATCGATGGCGCGGATCTCTTTGCCGGTGCCGACCGGACCGATTGCACGCAGGACGGCTGCCACCCGAATGATTTAGGCGCAAGCAAAATGGCGCAAGTGATCGAAGACCGGCTGCTGCGCTTTCTCTGAAGCAGTGTCGTCGCAGTCCCGTCTTTCTCATTCTTTTCCGAAATATTTCATCCATCCCCTTGCAAAGTTTCCTTTGTTGACGTATTTTATGAAAAATAAACGGGACAATCTTTCATGAACAGTGACGCCTTTCTGATTCTTTTTCTGGTCTTTATCGCGCTCATCAGCATTTTTCCGCTGATCTTGAGAAAATGGGGAATTCCCGGCGTCATCGCCTTGCTGATCGCAGGAATGCTGATCGGACCGAACGCCGGAGATCTGGTCGGACATGCGGCGAAATGGCTCTCCTTTCTGGGGACTCCGTCGCTGAGAGTGGTACAGAACTTCAGTTTTTTCATCACTTCCTTGGGGTCGCTCGGGTTGGTCTTTCTGATGGCGCTGGCAGGAATGGAGGCGGATTTCAAACTGATTGATTCCGCCAAAAAACCGGTAGTGGCCCTGAGTATTCTGACATTTTCCATCCCTGCGCTGGCGGGGTATCTTGTTTACGGCTATTTTCGTCCGGCGGATTTTCCGGGAAAACTGCTCTACGCATCTCTTTTTGCTTCGCATTCGGTCGGAATTGTCTTCCCGGTGATCCGGGAACTCAAGCTCAGCCGGACCAGATTCGGCGCGGCGGTGCTGATCTCGACCGTCGTCACCGATGTGGCCAGTATCATTCTTCTGGCAGTCAGCGTCCAGCTCAAAAAACAGGAACTGGCCGTCTCGACAAATTCCTCGACCGGTCCGACGTCCCTGTCGCTCTTCGATTATCTGCCGTCCAATCTTTTCGGGAATTATTTTACCATATCGTTTCTGCTGCTGGTGGTCGTCTATCTGGTCGTCGCCATCTGGGCGGTGTCCCGGATCGGACGGCTGCTCTCGGAAAGACTTTCCGGCAACGACGATCTTTTGATTACCTTTCTCTTGCTGGTCATCATGGCGACCGTACTCGCAGGGGAATTCATCGGCATCAATCTGGTGGTCGGGGCCTTCATCGCAGGGCTGGCGCTTTCGGGATATATGCATAAGAATCAGAAGGGAACCGCAGTTTTCTACAAATTCGAGGGCATCGGCTACGGGCTTCTCATCCCCTTCCTGTTCATCTCAATCGGCATGCAAACGGACTTCTCGGCCTTTACCGCGCCGGGCAATCTGTCCATCCTGCTTCTGACGGTGGGAGGGTTGGTCGTCAGCAAAATCTTCTCGGGATGGCTTGCCATGCGGGTGAGCGGTTTCCCGAATGACAAAGGAATCTGCGCGGGGTTGATGACCGTGCCGCAGCTCTCCGCCACCCTTGCGGCAGCGGCCATCGGAAAAAATCTGGGCATGCTGGACGATAACTTTTTCAATGCCATCATCATTCTCTCGATCGTGACGACCCTGCCGATTCCTTCGCTTGTCCGCGCGATCATGCTGAAACGGAAAATGTCGTTTGAGTCGGTGGATACCGAAGCATACAAGCTTCCGGAGTACATCGAGGACGATATTTTATAATGACGACACGGACAAAATCGAGCCGCCGGAAGACGCGGTGCAAGTTTTGCCGAGTGTCGTCTGGAAAGGCCGTATTTTTTCGGCTCAAACAAAAACAAAGAAAGATCCGATCATGAGTTTTCAGGCCAACAAAGAAATTTCCTGTGTCAGTTATGCAGTGGGGCTGAATATGGCCGATTATCTGCTCCGGCTTCCGGTTGCGCTGGAACGCACCACCGTAATCGAAGGTTTGGCGGATCGTTTCGCCGAAGCGCCCAAACTGGACCCGGCCGACTATGAGAAGTATATGCACCTCTTCCAGTCCATGCTGCAGGATGCCGCCCAGAAACAGCAATCCGAACAGGCCGAAAGCAATGCCGCCGCCGGCAAAACTTACCGGGATGAGTTTGAAAAGAAGCCGAATGTCAAGAAGACAGCCTCCGGGTTGCTCTACGAAATTCTGAGCGAAGGCAAAGGCCCCAAGCCCGCACAAAGCGACACCGTCCAGGTGCACTATGTGGGAACCTTGATCGACGGAACGGAGTTTGACAGCTCCGTGCGCCGGGGACAACCGGCGGAATTTGGGGTGACGCAAGTCATTCCCGGCTGGGTCGAAGCGCTTCAGATGATGAATGTAGGAAGCAAATACCGTTTGGTGATCGCGCCCGAGCTGGCCTACGGGAAACGCGGAGCCGGAGAACAGATCGGCCCGGACTCGACCTTGGTGTTCGAAGTGGAATTAATGAAGATTCTCTAAAAACGGGATTAAAGAAAAGGGCGGGAAAATTCCCGCCCTTTTTTTGTGCAACCGGTTTTCGAACCGACAAAAAAAGCATTGCGACTTCTGCCAAGTGCCGTTCCTTCAGTCCCGAACGTAGGCGCGATAGCTGGTGGTCTGCGTATAAATTTCACCGGGCGCAAGCCGAGTCGATGGAAAATTCGGATGATTCGGGCTGTCCGGGAAATGCTGCGCTTCAAAACAGAATCCGCCGAAGGGACACATCGGCTTGCGATTGCGGCCGATCAGCGACTCCTCGAGGAAATAACCGCTGTAAAATTGCAATCCCGGCTCCGTCGTGGTGCATTCGAGCACAATCCCGGTCGCCGGAGAAAACGCCTCCGCGGCTACCGGTTCTCCATTGAGCACAAAGTTCGTGTCGAATCCCCGGGGCAATTCCTTAAGCGAGTCGGCGAAACGCACCGGGGTACGCAGATCATAAGCCGTCCCCTCCACCGGCACGATTCGCCCGTCCGGAATCAACTTGTCATCGACCGGTGTATAGGAATCGGCGGCAATCCGGAACAAATGCTGATCCACGGACGTCCCCGATTCTTCCAGATTGAAATAAGCGTGATTGGTGAAATTGACCACCGTCGGCGCATTGCAGGTCGCCCGATATTCGATGGTAAGGCGCCCCTCGGATAAACAAAAGGAGACCCGCAAGGAAAGCGCGCCGGGGAACCCGTTGTCCCCATTGGGACTTTCAATTTCCAGCACAAGACTGTTCGGCGACGAGCTGACCAGCGTCCAAAGCCGGAAACTCAGGGCGTTCGGCCCGCCGTGCAGTGCATGGATTCCGTGATCGTTGCAGGGCACATGGTAGGTTTTTGCATCCAGCGAAAACGTTCCCTTGCAAATCCGGTTGGCAAACCGCCCCACCGTCGCGCCGAAATAAGGATCGCCCACGGGCATCCCCTGATAATCGGCGTTTTTCTGACGCCCCAACAGGATATTGCGGGATTTCCCGTCACGGTCCCGCACATAAAATTCAATCAGCGCAGCACCGAAATCGGAAATCCGCACCGTCGTATCGCCATCGATCAACGTGAAAAGTCTGGCGCATGCTCCTTTGGGAAGCGAAAAAAAAGTTACCGGCGTCATCTTGTCTGGACCTTCTCTTTTGCAATAAGTTATATCGATTCAATTCTTGTCTTTTTGGGGGCGATCAAATCCCGCGGGAACGATTTTTGCGCGGGGAGAAAGCAATTATTTTTCCCCGCGCTGCGCGCGGAGCGCCTCCATGTGGTCATCCCGTCGCCGCAGATCCTCCCGCTTGTCCCCGTGCGTCTTGCCCTGACAGACGGCAATCTCCAGCTTGACCAAACCGTGCTTGAGATAAACCTTGAGGGGAATGACCGTCCCCCCTTTGGTCTTGAGGTAGTTGGCGATTTTGAGAATCTCACGATGGTTCAACAGCAGTTTGCGCAACCGCGTCGTCTCGCGATTGAACTGGTTCCCCTGCTCATAGGTGGCGATGTGCATATTGTAAATCCACACCTCGTTGCGCTCGATGCGGATAAACGCCTCGCTGATATTCACCGCGCGCGCGCGGCAGCTCTTGACCTCCGTGCCCGCGAGCTTGATGCCCGTCTCATACCCTTCGACAACGGTATAGTCGTGAAAGGCTTTGCGGTTGGTCGCCAAGACTGGATTGTCCGGTTCCTTGCGAGGCATGACTATTTGGTCTCCGGTTCCCGCATATAGCGAGCGCTGTTGCGCTTAAATTCCTGCATCATCGGCTGGTTGGTCGCGCTCAAGGAGGCGTTGAGTTTTTCCAGCAGCGCCTTCTGTTCGGAGGTGAGCTTCTGGGCGGTTTCCACAATCACCCGCACATGCAGATCCCCCGGCGTCCCGCCGCGCAGACTGGGAACCCCCTGCCCCCGAACCCGCAAAAGCGCACCGCTCTGCGTGCCGGCCGGAAGTTTCATCCGCGTCAATCCGTGAATAGTCGGAATTTCAATGGTTCCGCCAAGCGCCGCAGTCGTCACCGGCACGACCACCTCGCAGAGCAAATTGTAGTCGTCGCGGAGAAACACCTCGCTCTTGCGCACATTAATGAAGATGTACAAATCGCCGTTGTTGCCGCCCTTCCGTCCGGGTTCCCCCTCTCCGGCCACACGCAACCGGCTGCCGGTGTCCACTCCGGCGGGAATATGCACGGGCAGTTTCCGGCTCTCTTTGACCATTCCGGTTCCGCCGCATTTGCGGCAGGGTTTCTCAATGAGTTCCCCGTTGCCGCGGCAGCGCGGACAGGGCTGACGCACGCTGAAAAAGCCATTGCTCGTGGCGACCATACCGGCTCCGCCGCATTGGGGGCAAGTACGTTTTCCGGTTCCCGGTTCGCACCCGGAGCCGCCGCACGTTCCGCAGGGAACATCCTTCTGAAAGGAGATCTCCCGGTCGACGCCAAAGACCGATTCGTCGAAGGTGATCTGCAGATCGTAACGCAAATCCGCCCCGTCATTGCGCCCGGAGTGCCCGCGACCGCCGCGACCGGAACGTCCGAAAAGATCGCCGAAGATATCCTGCCCGCCGCCGCCGAACATCTGATTGAAAATATCCATCGGGTCCTGATAGCCCGCGCCGCCCCCGGAGGAAGCAGCGCCCTGAAACGCGCTCTCGCCGAACCGGTCATATTTCGCGCGCTTGTCCGGATCGCCGAGGATCTCGTAGGCGTGGGAAACGTCTTTAAACTTTTCCTCGGCGGCCTTATCGCCCTTGTTGCGGTCGGGGTGATATTTGAGCGCGAGTTTGTGATATGCTTTTTTGATCTCATCCTGCGACGCGGTTTTCGCCACGCCCAGAACCTCGTAAAAATCAGCTGCCATAATGAACTGTCACTCTTTCCTATTCCAAAACGGAAAACACGATTAATTTGCCTGCTCAGACTTGTCGGCATTTTCCTCGGAGGAGGAAGCCTCCTCCTTCGCCGCAGGAGCCTTGCCGGAAGAAACCACCACGCGCGCCGCACGCAAAAGCCGTTCGCCGATCCGATATCCGGCGCTGTTCTGGCGAATGACGACCCCTTCCGAAACCTGTTCGGACGGCTCGTATGCGACCGCCTCGGCCGTATGCGGGTCGAAAGACTTGCCGACCATGTCGATCCGGCGCACGTCAAGCTCGTCAAAAGCCTTCTGGTATTCGCCGAAAATCATCGTCAGACCGGCTTTGATCGCCGGAATATTGTCGCTTTTTTCCATCGCCGTCTGCGCCATGCCGAGATAGTCATAAATCTGCAGGAACGGATGCACGGCATTGTCCGTGCCGATATTGCGCGCGTCGGCCAGATCCTTGGCCACGCGTTTGCGATAATTCTGGTATTCCGCTTCGAGATAGAGCAATTTCTGGCGCACTTCCTTGAGTTCATTGGAAAGCGCCTTGTTCTGCTCCTCCAAAACTCCGGCGCGAGTCAAGGCGTCGACTGCGTCCGACGCGGCATCCGCGACATTTTCCATTGCCGATTGCGCAAAATTTCCGGCGGCGCCGGCCACATCCCCCATTGCCGAAGCGATGCTTTCGCCGATTGTTTCGGGATTGTCCTGCGCGGCCGACGATGCGGCGGCTTTCTGAGGCGCATCGGAATCGCCGTTGCGGAAGAAATGTTTTTTATCCTTTTTTCCTGACATGATTTGACTCCTCTATCGATAAAATTTTTCCAGATGAAAATCGCGTTTTTCTATATTTTTACAGAATATATAATATATCCTGTTTCTTTAAAAATGTCAACCTTTTTCTATTTCTTCGGCGGGATTCCCGGTCGCATGCTGAGTTTTCCGGCAATCCTGGTCCCATCCTCCCATAAAACGCAAAGCTCCCCGCCGTTTCCAATCCCCCAAAAAGCACGACGCGAGTTTTTGCCAAGTGCCGTCGGTGCGACCAGACTGCCAAATAAACTGCGTCAATCTCCTTTCGGATGCTTGCAAATCCACTTGCACGCACTTATATTATTCGCATTGTGACCGGGGCGGCACAAGCTTGGAGCTGCTGCGCCCGACAACTTCCGGTACGATCA
>JAQUYX010000073.1 GCA_028691615.1 Victivallaceae bacterium | reverse complement strand
CGTGATGTCGCCATAGATTTGCGCACCGCCGTTGATGGTCAACGTATCAAAAACTCCGCCGGCGAGATTGTCGTTGCCCCCCAGATCAATGTCGCCGATGACAATGCTTCCGCCTGCCAGCGACACCGTGTCGCTCTTGCCGGATTTGCCGGCAATCGCCACGGCAAGCTCCAGCTTGGCAACCGAGGAGGCATAGCTCTTGCCGCTGCCGCCGGATGACCAGACCAACTGGAGACGTTTCCCGGTCGAAAGCGCATTGGAGCTTTTCCCCGCGAAAAGAACGCCAGAAACCGTGCAGTTCAGATTGCCCGCCAGCGCATACGCACGCCCCGAAGACGCCGAGCACCCCGCGACAATCACGCCGTTGAGATCCCCCGTGACAGATTCCGCCTTCACCGCGTACACCATTGCGTTGTTTCCCTTGCCCTGAACCCCGATCACAATCGGAGACAGGTTGCTGGACCAGATCAGCGCATTGGCCGAAATTCCGGTCGCCGTCGAAGAAGTTTTCCCGGAAGCCGTCACCGAAAGAAGCGTACCGGTATAGATGGTGCCGATTGTTACCGACACCCCGTCCGCGCGAATTCCGTAGGCAAACGCATCCCCTCGCGACGAGGTGGCCGAGACAGTCAGCGTACCGCCGAGGGTCACCGCCTGAATGGACTGCACAAACTCCATGGCATACGCAGAAGCATGGGAATAGGCCGTCCCTGTGACGTTCAAATTCATATCGCGATCCACGATGAATTCATCCATCGCGCCAAGTGCGCCGGCCGTGCCGAGCTGCCCGAGGCCATACGCTTTGGCAGTGCCCTTGCCGGAGGTGGCGCGAATGTCCCAGTTTCCCGCGATTCCGCCAGTGGTGCCGCTGTCGCCGCGAATCCCGAAGGCGTTGGCGTTGCCGGTGCCCTTGCCGGTCACATTGAGTTTGAAATACTGATCCATCGTGGGAATCTTGAAGGTATTGACATCGAAGCCGCAAGCATCGGCCGTATCAATGGTGGCCGTGGCAGTGATATCCCAGCGCCCGGTCAGCAACGAACCCACTTCAAATTTATCGGCGCGAACTCCTGCGGCGTAAGCATTCTGATACCCTTTGGCAGAAAGATCGAGCCGGAATTCCCGGTCGCAGCTGCCCAGATAGACGTCCGTCCCCGTCGCGGTCGTATCGGGATTCCAGTCCCCGAAGAAGGCACAGCTGTCCGCATCGTGCTTCTTGGAAACGCTCTCGATCACCCAGCGCCCCGCAATCGGTCCGGCAACGCGGATCTCCGCTTTGAGCGGACCACTCGGCCCCCGGTTGGCATACATTGCGTAACTGCCCGAGGTAAATTCCGCATTGCTTCCGCCGACCGCCTTGACCGTCAGACGAAATTCCCGCGCAAAACCGATCGCGTCAATCCGCCCGGAGAGATCGTTGCTGACCGCCGAAATGTAATAGTCCTTGCTGGTTCCGGCGGAAATTGCCACGGCCAGCGAATTTTTGCGGCTCGACGACGCTTCCACCACCCATTTCCCCGCGAAAGTGTCCTTCACGGCAAGCGTTCCCTCATAGACATCCAGCACCTTGGCTGTCATCTGCCCTTTGCCCGATGCCTTGATCCGGACGTCGGAAGTGTCGGAAATACGCTCCACAGTCGCGTCGCTTCCTCCGAAAACACCTTCGGCAACGCCGGAAACGTCGGAAGATGCATTGACTCTCCACACCCCGGCGAGTCTGCCCAAGTTAAGAGCAACGCCCTTGAGCCGGTTCGAATTTGTATCGATGTACCCGGAAAAAATAATCGACGCCGATGCCGAGTCACTGCCGGTGGCTTTGGAAGTGAGTTTGGCTTTGTCGTCAAGATCCGCCACATCCGTTTCCCAGGCGCCCGACACATCCGAACGATTCACAAAGACAGAACTTTTCGCCGCGCCCTGATTGCTTTTGGCCGTAATGGTCAGTTTGCCGGCAATGTCATCCGCAACGACCAGCGATCCCACCGTGGTCCAAAACCCCATCGCGTCCGCCGCGGTGATCTTCGCATTGGCAGCAACCGATAACGAAAAATTCCGGTCGGAATTGCCCAGTTGCACCGCGGTCCCGGCGAAGCCGGCGGCGATGGCATCCTGCCGGTTGGAATTGGCCGTGATGTTCCAGCGCCCCGAAAGCGTGCCGATCGTCAAACTCGAGAGTGCAGAACTCAACCCGCCCGCAACAGCCCGCTCATCGCCGGATGCCTTGATGGTGAACCGTCCGGAGGAGACGGAGGAGTTGAAGTTCAACGATCTTACGGAAGACACCATACGAGCGTATGCGGCGCTTCGCGTCGAAGTGGAAGTGATATTCCAACTTCCGGACACGGGGGCATAAAAGGTCATGTTCTTTCCCCCGTAGAATCCGTAGCCGAAACCTTCGCCAATCCTATTTTTGGAGGAGACCGAAATACTCGTCCGCATCAGACTGTTATCGCCAGTTTCGCCGACAACCAGATCTTTTTCCGACCATACCGCAGCGCCGCTGCTGGGAGATTCGGCAATCGAAGCACTCTGCACAAGCGAGATGCTCTTGCGGCTGTCCCCGGTCTTGAACAACGCCGAATCCCCGGTGGCGTCAAAGGTGAACCGAATGGTTCCGACGATGGCGGCGGAGGTCGTCAGTTTCATATTCGAATGGACGCCCATGCGAAGCATCTCATCCGAGACCATCATCGTCACCGCACTGGCCGCGGCGGAATCTTTGACCAAGACCGAGCCCTTGGAGGTAAAATAAAGATCCTGTTGCCCTACGTAATAACGGGAACTTTTGTAACCTTGGTCGACAAGCAGCAACTGTGACATTTTTCCGATGACTCCGCATTTAAATTGTAGCGATGCAACGCAGGGGGATGGACACGCCCCCCGGACTTAAAATACAGTATAGCATCTTTGTCCGCAAAAACAAGTCGTTATCCCCCGAAAAACATCCGTTTTGGGCCTTTTTCGAGCCGCCGAAAGACGCGGCGGGAGTTTTGGCAGTGCCGTCTTTCGGGACAGCGCGCCTTTGAGCACGAATTGTCAGCGACGGGACAAAACGTTTTTTTCGTAGGAGAAGATCGGCGCCAAAAACGCATCCCCGACGGGTACTCCGCGCGATTCGCAATAATAATCGTAGACCGCGCCCCAGGGCATCGACTTGGCCTCCTCCATCAACGCCAGACGGCTGGAAAAATCCCACCGCTTCTCCGCACCGGCAATCCGGTCAAACGGTTCCAACAGGGCAATCAACAGCGCCTTTTGCATGTTGCGCGCGCCGACGGCCCACGCGACGATGCGGTTGATGCTCGCGTCAAAATAATCCAGTCCGATATGAATGTTGCTGCGGTGACAGCAACGGACGGTTTCCCTTGCAATGCTGGAAAGTTCGTCGTTGAGCACAATCACATGATCGCTGTCCCAGTGAACCCCTCGACTGACATGCAGGAGGATACGCCCCTGAAGCGCCGCGATCGAACTGATTTTGTCGCCAATCGACTCCGTCGGATGAAAATGCCCGGAATCCAGACAAATGAGTTTGCCGCGCTTGGCCGCATACGTGAGATAGAAGTCGTGCGAGCCGACCGTACAGCTCTCCGTGCCGATGCCGAAGAGCTTGGATTCCACCGCGTCCAACAAATATTGTTCGTCAATCCGATCGGCGAAAATCGCGTCCAGCGATTCGGCCAGATGAATCCGCGGCGTGAGCCGGTCGGCAAGAATGTCCTTGAAGCCGTCGGGCGCCCATTGATTGCAGACGCACGGCGTCCCCAGTTCCCGCCCGAACGCTTCGCCGATGCGGCGAACCGCCTGACCGTGCCGAACCCAGAACGCACGGATTTCCCCGTCCGGGTGCGAGAGCGAAAGCCCGTGGTCGAGTTTGGGATGCGAATAATAAACCGGAGCAATGTCCAGACCTAGTTTGCGCTCCTTGGCCCACGCAATCCACCCGTCGAAATTGGCGGCGGTAAAGCCGTCGCGGTCGACGCCTTTGTCCAGATGGTCGACTTCGTGCGCCTGCAGGCAGACACGGTGTTTGCCGGGAATAGCCTTGAGCGCCTCGTCCAGATCGGCGCGCAGCTCCTCGGAATTCCGGGCGCAACCGGGATAATTTCCGGTGACCTGACAGCCGCCGGTGAGCGCATGAATCGTATTTTCAAACCCGTGCACATCATCGCCCTGCCATGCGTGAATGGAGAGAGCGATCTGATCCAACTGTCGAAGCGCGGCTTCGGTATCGACGCCGGCTTCCGCATAAATCTCACGCACGCAAGAATAAATCTTCTCCGTTTTGCTCATTCTCAAAACTCCTCGAAGTAAATTTGCCGTCACACGCTTCTGGTGACACTGCCTGACGATCCGTCGATGGTTTCCGGGACACAGAAAGACGCGAGGAAGGTTGGGCATTGTCGTTCTCTTTTGGGTATTATATCGCCAATGCATCAGAAAAAAATGGATTTTCGCATCGAAGAGATGTACTTTTATCCCCAAAGACACTTGCAAGAGGAATGTTGATGGATTATATTTTTCCCAAAATGCTCCGCCGTCGCCTTCCTGAATTCCCCCGAATGCAGGGAGCGAGTGCGCGATGAGCGTGACCGTTTGCGCAATAAAAAATCCAAGGAACCATACCATGCTTCAACTCTTGCATCTGCCGAAAATTTCATTCCCAGAGAATTTTCTTTGGGGAAGCGCCACCGCCGCCCACCAGATCGAAGGCGGCGACGACGCCAGTGTGAATAACTACGACGAAAACCGCCTCAATTTCAAGGAAAAATCCGGAGCGGCCTGCGACCATTGGAACCGTTATCGCGAGGATGCGCAAATGATCGCGCAGCTGGGGCACAACGCCTACCGCATGTCCCTCTCCTGGGCGCGGGTCGAACCGGAGGAAAACCGCTTCGACGAGACAGCGATCGCCCAATATCTTGCGGAACTTTCCCTCTATCAGCAACTGGGCATCAAGGTGTATCTGACCATGCTGCATGGTTCGATTCCGCTTTGGTTCGATCGGCTCGGCGGCTTTGCCCAGGAGAAGAATCTGCCTTATTTTGAAGCGTATCTGCGCAAAATGATTCCGCTGCTCAAGGGGCTGGTGGACAGCGTACTGATTATCAACGAATTCAACATCACCTCCGGCGCCACACTGCCGCTGAGTTCCCTTCTTCACGCGAATTACCTCAAGGCGCATGCAATCGGCTATCGCGTGGTCAAGGAACATTATGACGTTCCGGTGTCCAGCGCGCACGCGTTGCAGTATTTTGTCCCGGAGCGCGCGTTCGACCGTTTCGACCGGCAGACGGCAGAGCTTATGGATTGGCAGCGCAACGAATTTTTCTTCCACGCCATCCGCACCGGCGAAATCGTTTCGCCCTATTCCGACGGAGAATTTGTGCCGGGGCTCAAGGATTCCCTCGACTACTGGGCCGTCAACTACTATTGCCGCACGGTGGTGTCTTCGCGCAAACAAAATCTGGTCAGCAATGTCGGCATTGCCGAAAAACTGCGGATGATCGACATGGATTTCTATCTGGAAAACGTCAGCGCGGACGGCTTCACCTCCAGTCTGGTGCGGCTGGCCGACAAGCCGGTCACCGTGACCGAAAATGGCATCTGCTGCGACGACGACCGCTGGCGCATTCTCAAACTTGCGCTCGATCTGGCGGCAATGCACGATGCGATGAAGCAGTCGGTGGCGATCAACGGGTATTTCCATTGGAGTTTGATGGACAATTACGAATGGACAAGCTTTGTGCCGAGATTCGGCTTGGTGGACGTGGACTTCAAGACGCAGAAGCGCACGCCGAAACCGAGCGCCGCATTCTACCGGGAGATCATTCAGGGGAACGGATTCTCCGGCGCGCTGCTCCGCAAATACCTCCCGGAGCTGCCGGAACTCAAATTGTATTGACCAATAAAAATGGGGTCTTTTGATGCGTAATCTTGCGATTCTCTCCTGTGTATTCGTGTTGTCTGCAACTCCTTCCGCAGTGGTTTCGGCGTTGGATCTGGAAACGGTTTCCGGGCGCAAATACACCA
This sequence comes from Victivallaceae bacterium, assembly GCA_028691615.1. Classification (GTDB taxonomy): domain Bacteria; phylum Verrucomicrobiota; class Lentisphaeria; order Victivallales; family Victivallaceae; genus JAQUYX01. The sequence continues at coordinate 7,344 of JAQUYX010000073.1, read as the reverse complement.
ACGTGGAGTTTGGTTCGACCGATGAGAAAATTGTGGAGATCATCCACGATCAGGGAATCGACAAGATTGCCGTTTCCGAGTTGCCCGAAGCGTTTCGGAAGGATCATTTCGATCCGTTCCTGAAAAAACAGCAGCAGCGCCAAAAAAAGCAGGAGGAGGCGCAACCGGCTCTCCGCCAGCCTTCCAAGGAGGTACAGCCGCCGCGCGCGCAGACAAAAGCGGAAGCCCGACGACTTCGCCGTCAGCAACAGATGGAGGCCCGGCAGCGTCTCGACGAACGGAAGAAAGCGCGTGTGGCCGGAGAAAAGAACCTGATTTACGGCAATCTTCTGGAATTGAGTCCGGCGCAGCCGTATCAGGAAATCGCCGCAGAGCGTCAGAATCGAGACATCCTGGGAAGCGCGTTCGGCGCACCGTCCATGCGACGCGGATTTTCCATAAAGCCGGAAACCATTTCCCTGCGCTGACGTGTTTTATTTTCCGTCCGCTTTCAGAAACTTGTCGTAATCCGAACAGAGCAGATACAGCGGCGCTTCATCCTCTTCCATCGAATCAAAACGGTCCTTTTTCTCGATGAAACAGTTGTCGGCATGGTCGTCGTTGACCATGGAAACCTCGCCGACCAGCACGGGGCCGCACTTGGGTTCGCCGCGGAAGCGATGCGTGCTGTAAGGGGTGAAGGAGACGCTTTCCCCGGGGCGCAGACGCAAGGTCTCGCCGCTTCGGAACGTCCGCAGTTCGCCATCGATCGACAACGTCAGCGGCTCGTCCGTCAACTTGTCGTCGGCTCCCGCCTTCCACAGCTCGATCAGCAAATTCCCCCCGCCGCGATTGATGATATCCTCCTGCTTATGCCAGTGGAAATGCTGGGGAGTGATCTGATTTTCTCCAACCATCATGATTTTTTCAGCATAAACTTTCGGGTATTCCCGGCTCTGAAACCGTCCGTTGCGCAGCGTAAAGAGCAGCAGCCCCTCGCGCGCGAAATCGCCGGTTCCGAACGTCGTCACATCCCACCCCAGCCCCAGATCGATAATCTCCCGGCTCGCCGCCAAGCGATTGCGCCAGTCGCTCAGTTCATAATACGCAAATGGCGGCAGAAGAAACTGGTGCCGCCGGAAAAAATCAACGGCATTGCGAACAATCTGATTGACTTCACTGCGCTTCATGATCGAAAAATCCTCCCGTTGACTCTGAAAAATTATTTATTTACGAAAAATTAAATATTTTGCATAATATACCCGGCGTTGCTGTTTTTGTCAAACATAAAAAAAAAAATAAATTTCCCCTTGACAGTCTGCAATATCCCGGATATATTCTATTGGTTAATCAGGCGAAAGGCCTATGGCGGACATGAAAAAAATTCACGACCCAATCAGAGAAAAGCTTATCACCGCGCTGCCGCTCCTGCTGGTCGGCGCGGTGTTGGCCAGCTTTTTCCTTCTGACTTTCGCGGTCCGCACCGCCGAAGAAAAGACCGTGTCGCGCAACGATCCGTCCGCGATGATGTCCTCGGTGACCGAGGCGCTTGCCTCCGTTGCTTCGGGGCAGTTTCGCAAAATGCACGACGGGACGGCCACCGCGTGGCAGTTTTTTCCGATGCTGCCGGTCATTCCGCTGGAGCGACCGGTCGCGGTACGGATTCTTCCCGACACAAGTTTTTTGAATTATTTGGAGGAGGCAATTCCGGAGCGGGCGGGCCCCCGCGCTGTTTTCGTCAAGCGTGTTTAAAATGATTTAAGCTAGAGAGAGACACACAGCGAAAACAACGGAGATTGTCATCATGGTTATTGGTGACTGGGTCGAGATTGTGACATTGGTCGGAATTGTGGCCTCCACATGGGGGATTTTGCGGTTTATCACCAGCCCGGCGAAAAAAGTCGAGCAGGTTTCTGCGGTAAAAGAGACCGCGCGCGTCATTACAGCCGACTGCGTGGAAGCCAGATTCTGAAATCGAAAATCAAAAATTCGACCGGACTGGGAGACAAATGCCGAGTTCTGACACGGCATGACCCGTCCGGTACAGCCCGGAGAAGAGATCCGCAAGGAGTTCTTCTCCGGTTTTTTTTTGCATTGATCCGATCAAAACCCGGATCGGCGCGACTTTTGGAAAGTCCGTCAAAACAAAGCGGCGTCAAGGTTCCAATAGCAGCGGTTCCATCGGAAATTTCCCGGAGCACGGTCGCAGACCATGCGGATGCGATAGAATTTTTCCCCGAGCGAATCAAATACCGGTTCGACAGAGATCTCGCGCCGGAGGAAGGAACCTTCCACGCCGCCGCACCGGCCTTCAAAAACCCGCTCCATGCTCCACTCCTCCAGCAGCAATTGCACCTCTTCTTCCGACATCCGGCGCGTGACGCATTCGGTAATCCGGGAGAGCTTAAACCCCCGCGTTGCGTAACGCGAATGCAGTTGCTCCGGGCATTCAAGAGGTCCCGAAGACGCGCCGTTGGAATTTGCTGTGTAAAATTCCGCCCCTGCGGGACAATCGATCAGCTCCTGACGGATCGAGTGCTGCGACGTGGGATCATCGGCGCGGTCCAAATCATATTTTTGAAAAAGTTCCGGGGCGAAAGCGTCCCGTGCTTGCACGGTCACACGATATTCCCACGGAGAAATCGCCACCGGATCGACATGCGTCACGATCAAGTTTTCCTGCGTCCAACCGGCTTGTTTGCCGCAGATTCCGCAAAACTCCCCAAGATGTTCCAAGGACACCGCATAAAGCGCCGATTCCTGACGCACGGCGCGCCCCTTGCCAAAAAGATCAAAGCCTTCAAACCGCTCCTCTCCATGGCATTCCAAAAGCTGATTGTCCACCCGCCGTCCGACCGCCCTGCCCGAACCGGACGCAATTTCCAGCGCGGTCAGGTAATATCGTTCCTGACGGAACTCCAAAAAATCCCCGGGACGGGGCGGCTGGACAAACGTCCCGCTCCATTCGAACCGCCGCAGGCAAGCGCGCGGCGTACTCTCCTCGCGGATGCTTCCCGCGTCGAACCGGGATAATCTCGAACTCCCGGACTCCTTTTCCGGGACGCGCCGTTCCATTCGATTGCCGGCCCGGTCATAACACAACTGGCGACACCGGACGGAGAAGTCCCCCTCCGAAGTCGGCTCAATCCCAAAGACATCGGCGACAAGCAGTTGATCTGGTTGATTCATGACGAAATGCAGCTCCTTTTCTTGATTGTTTGGGAGCGGCAGAAAACGCTCCCCCGCTCCATCTTTGACCGTGTTGTCCTCTTTTCAATCAGGAGTAAAAGTCAACCACGTCATGAAAATTCAGCGCCAGTTCCGCCGATCATCTCTTGTTTTTCAGGCCTCGATCATCCTGGATTTGCCGCATGCGGCGCCATCGGCAAGAAAGGTGACAGCCCAAACCAGAGCGTCCATGCGGTCGGGACTTTTCGCATAAGCGCCGGGCACGAAGGAGGTCATTTGCTCCTCCAACTCGGGGAAAACCCCGACATGGTGCACACGGCCGGCTTCATACAACGCCTGAATCGGTTCCGCACGGGCATATTTTCCGCGGGATGCGCGCACGGACGCGTAAGCAACCTGCGACTCCAGCGATCGAAACAGACTTTCCACCAGATCGCCGCCGTTATTAACCTCGGCGACGATCCGGTCGGCGCGATGCCGGTGGAAGGCGTTGATCGCCTGCTCCGCCCAGCAGGAGGGCGTCCCGCGAATTGAATCGTCGGAGAGGACGTAATACGCTCCGTCGTCCCCGCGTGCGGCGGTGACAATGCCGGTCATATCGCCGTCGCCGCTCACGGCGGGGTCCACGCCGACCACCACGCGGCACAAATTTTCCGGCGCGCGAAGAACCCGGTTTTGTGCGATCAGCTCGGAAGTCCACAACGCACCCTCGACCTCCTCCTGCCAGAGCCCCTCCAGAAACCGTTTCCGCCGTTTGCCGGGGAGCTGCGCAAGCGTTTTCTCCAAATAACCGTCGGGCAAATTCGCCTGATTCCCGCCGGGATTCATGAGCATGCAGCGGTAATCCTCCGGCTCGGCCAGCGGCACATTGTCGACCGGATCGACTTTTTCCAGAAAGAGCCGATAGCTCCAATGGCGTTTGCCGGAGGGGTTGCAGTCATAATAGGCTTTGTTCCTGAGCGGCGTTTTCTGCGCCAGACGGGTCAGCGCCGTGGAAATCGAGTCGTATGCCAGTTCCGAACACTCGTTGAAATAGACCGTCGCAAATTCGCGGCCGAGAATCCGGTCGGCCCGGTCGGGCGAATCCAATCCGTCAAACCAGATCTCCGAACCATTCGGGAAAAGGACGAATCCGTCGCTGAGATTTTCGCGCACACATACGCCTTCAAATGCCAGACGCAGCACCTTGCGGAAGGTATCAAACCAGACGCTCTGCCGAACGGAATTGCTGTGCAGTTTGAGGATCATGTGACGGCTTCCCGGCGCCTTGAGCGCACGCACAATCAGAGAATACACCAAAATGAAGGTTTTCCCGGAGCGGGAACCTCCGAAGAGCAGAATATGACGCGCCTCGGAGCCGAGGAGACGCAAGGCGGCAGTCTGATCCGAAGTTTTTTCAAACATGATGCGGCAGGATCCTCTCTTTGGGCGCAAGCGTCCCCGGGAAAAATTCAGGGACGCCGCAGCGTCTTTTTTATGAGAGGAACAAAAGTAAACCTCCGCGCCGCAACCTGCGTTTCTGGCGACAGGCCATAAGAGGTTCAAAGACCCGCTTTTCAGTGCAGGAAAAACACCACACGGGGGCCGCCGGAATTACAACTCCGGGGCGAACAGCAACTCTTTGACGAATTTTCCCCGGAGCTTCCGAAATTGGTAAAGATTGCCGAAGCTGTCCAGCACCGTCAAGCCATTCTTCTCCGGAAGCAGCGCCAGAGGTTCGCCACGGGTGCGCGGCTTAGTCCGGTCGGGACGCAGAATTGTTTGCGGCGCCCCCGCTTGCGCCGGAAGAATCGCAATCGCCAGATTGCGCGCGGACGCGCAATAAAGGTTGTTCTCCGCGTCGAATGCCGCCACACGTCCTGCCATCTGCGCGGAGGGTTCCGCCACCAAAGCCGCTTTGCGGCAGAACAACAGCATCCGGTTGTCCGCGACGACCGCGGCAAGATCCCCGTCCCGGCGCACAGCAAGATTGCAAACCGGCATCGGAGAATCAAAAGTCGTCTCGTCCGCAAGCATCCACTGCCCCGACTCGTCCTTTTCATATCGCAGCAACTTCTTTTCGGTGGCGGCAAAAACGCTCTTCCCGTCCGGAGAACCCAAGAGAAAACGCACCATCCGCCCGACGGGGATCTCTCCGAGCGGAGTCAGCACTTCCTGGTCGAACCGGTAGATCTTCCCGGATTTTCCCCCCGACACCCAAACCTCCCCGGCCGCGCTTCCGAGCACCGTACAAGCCTCGCTCAGACGCGCCGCCGCAAGTTCCCCTTCCACCGGATCGATCAGCATAATCCGGTCGGAAGTCCCGGGAACAAATTCCTGTGCGCATTCGACTGCGGCGATCAGCGACGGTCCGGCAAAGACGATCGCTTCGAATCCGTGCGGCTCAAAAAAAAGCTCCCGGACGATCCGTCCCGACGGCAATGCGAAAAAAACCAACCTCGTCGCCCACGGTCCGCTTTGCCTGCCGACCCGCTCGGCCACCGCCAGCACACTTCCATCGGGGGAGAACACCGGGGAAAAAAGCCACTTCCCCGCCGCGCCGCGCCGCCAGTCCGGAGAGATCCGCCACTGAAACGAAGTGTCCGCCTCCGCAATATTCGCGGCCAGCGTCTTTTCCGATAATTTCTCCGCAAGAATCTCCGCGCCGCTGTTCCGCCGGAACGCTCCGGTTTGCTCGGCAACCGCTTTGCCCCCCGCGGCAACCTGATACGCGGGAAGGCTGTTGCCCGCGCCGGACAGCCCGAGTGCGCAACCAAAGATCATGAAGATCCAGAAGAATTGCTTCATCGATTTCTCTCCTTATATTCGGACGGATCAATCCCAAGCGAAACTATTTTGTAGCGGATCACCCGCGCCGTCAATCCGAGACGGCGCGCGGCTCCCGCAGTATTTCCATTCTGAATCTTGAGCGCGTCGACAATCAATTCCCGTTCGTAAGAATCCACCAGCAAATGAAAATCGGAACGCGCGAAATCTTCCCCGGTATCATTTTCGCCCATGCTCCGTGCGGTTTGGAGCGTAGGCGGCAGATTGGCCGCGTGAATGACATTGTCCCGCGCAGTCAAAACCGCCCGCTCAATGCAGTTCTCAAGCTCCCGGATATTGCCCGGCCAGCGGTAATTCATCATCAAATTGATCGCACCCGAGGAGATCCGCCGGATCGAACGGTGATGCTGTTTGTTGTACTTGTTCAAGAAATGATCCGCAAGCAGCGTGATGTCGCTCTTGCGGTTGACCAGATCGGGCAGATGAATGGGAAACACATTGAGCCGGTAATAAAGATCTTCGCGGAACTTGCCCTGCGCAATGAGACTTTCCAGATCGCGGCTGGTCGCGGCAACCACACGCACGTCGGAGGTCAACTCGGTATTGCCGCCAATGCGTTGATAGGTACGCTCCTGCAGGAAACGCAGCAGTTTCACCTGCATCCCTACGCCAAGATCGCCGATCTCGTCGAGAAAAAGCGTTCCGCCGTCGGCAGCTTCGACCCGCCCGATCCGGCGCGCCACGGCCCCGGTAAAGGCGCCTTTTTCGTGGCCGAAAAGTTCGCTTTCAATCAGGTTTTCCGGGAGCGCGGCGGCGTTGACCACCACAAACGGACCGTTCTTGCGCCCGCTGGTGCGCTGAATGGCACGCGCCACAAGCTCTTTGCCGGTCCCGGAGGAACCGCGAATGAGCACGGTGGCGCGACTGTCGGCCACTTGGGAAATCATCTCGTAGACACTTTTCATGCTCTGACAGTTGCCGATGATCTCCGGCGGATGCGCGGTGCGCCCGAGTTCGCGCTTAAGCCGACTGTTTTCCTCGATCAGCTTCTGGCGCGCTTCATGTTCGGCCGAACACGCCGCCACCGCTTCCGCCAGCAGATTCGCCACCGTTTCCAGCAGCCGCAAATCCCGGTCGAGATCCGCCTCGGGAGTCGTCCGGCGATCCACGGACATGGTTCCGATGACATCGCCGCGATGAATGATCGGCACACACAAAAACGCCGTGTCGCGCCAGTCCGAACGGCTGCCGGTGCGATTGAGAAATTGCGGCTCGGCGGAGATATCCGCGATCACCTTCGGCAGCCCCGCCGCGGCGACTTTGCCGGTGATCCCCTCGCCCAACGCATACTTGCCGCGCACGGCCTCTTCGTGCGAAAGCCCGTGGGACGCCTCGATGAAAAGCACATTG
>JAQUYX010000263.1 GCA_028691615.1 Victivallaceae bacterium | reverse complement strand
GAGCGCGGGGGAATTTTCCCGCGACGTGGTGGAGTCGGCCAGAAGCCTCGGGCGGAAATACGGATATGACGCAAGACATGCCGAAACCGTTCGGCGCATTGCGCTGCAGCTGGCCGAAAAACTGGGCAAATATTACCGGATCCCGGCGCGTTGGCAGTTGCTCCTGTCGGTCGCGGCGCTGCTGCATGACATCGGGCGCTTCGTCGACACGCGCAAACACCATCGGCATTCCTATTATCTGGTCTCCAACTCCCAGCTTCCGGGCATCACTGCGGCCGAACAGCGTGTGATTGCCGCTGTGACCCGCTATCACCGCCAGAACGAGCCGCGCGATTCCCATCCGGAATACATGGTGCTCAACGACGAGGAGAAGGTCGCCGTGCTGAAGCTTTCGGCGATTCTGCGCGTCGCCGATGCGCTCGATCAGGCGCACAGCGGACGGTTTGTGGATATGAAGCTGGCCATTCACGGCAACGAGCTGATCGTGCGACTGGCCGATCCGCCGGATCTGGAATACGAGAGCATTCAGCTCCAGCGCAAAGGCGGCATGTTCAAAAACGTTTTCGGACTGGACATCTGCATTCAGGAAGAGCAAAGAAAGTTGTAGGGGGATGGCATGTACAAGCTTGATTTTTATGTGCCGACCGCGGCGAAGGAAGAAGTCAAGCGCGCTGTCTTTCAAGCCGGTGCCGGAGCGATCGGCAATTACGATTGTTGCTGCTGGGAGACCGCAGGACGCGGAGATTTCCGTCCGTTGTCCGGGAGCCATCCGGCCATCGGCGTCCGGGATCGACTGGAATTTGTCGAGGAGACCAAAATTGAACTGGTTGTTCCCGACGACCGGCTGCGCGCGGTGATCGACGCGCTGCTGGCGGCGCATCCCTACGAAACGGCGGCTTATCAATATTATCCGGTCAACGGTATGCTTCCGCCCGGGAAATAAGCCGGACAATCCTGTAAAATCAGACAAGGGGACAAAATTATGCGTGGCAAATTATGGATCGGGGTGTTGCTGTTCTTGCTGTTCGGGAGTGTCGGGCTGGATGCGCTGACGCCCGAGGAACTGCGCAATGCGTTGATTTCCCGCTACGGCCGCCCCGCCGCCACCGAGTTCGTCGAGGTGGCCGGGGGACCGTCAGCTACGCACCTGCTGATGGAGGATTTTCACGGGAAAAAACAGAGCCTTTCGCTGCTCCTCTTGAACACCAAGGACTTGCGCTGGCGTCTGCGGGTGAGCGGATTTGCCCGGAAACCATTGGCCACGGTGGCCGAGCAATGCCGCAGACACAATGCCTTAATCGGAGTCAACGGCGGATATTTTTTCATCTCCGAGGACGGCGCGCCGCTCGGAACGCTGCGGATTGACGGGGTTCATCTCGAACGCAGTAAAATGCCCAACGGAGCTTTGTTCCTCGTGGACGCAGAGGGGCGGTTCGGCGGAATCGTGCCGCCCGGAAAAGATGATCCGAAACGGTATGCCAATGCCATTCAATGCGCTCCGGCGCTAATGTTCGGCGGAAAAATTCTGCCGCAGCATGACCCTTCGCGTCACCCCCGCACCGCGGTGGGAATTCACCCGGACGGAACGCTGATTTTTCTGGTGGCGGACGGTCGGCATTTGAACCGTGCGGCGGGACTGACTTATGCGGAGATGGGCGAACTCTTCGCCGAATTGGGTTGCCGGGACGCGATGAACCTCGACGGCGGCGGCTCCTCCACGCTCTATTTCAAGGGATGCAATCCGCAGGACATTTTTAATTATCCTTGCGATAACAAAAAATTCGATCATCAGGGATTGCGCCGGGTCGCTTCGGCATTGCTCATCGAAGCAGCCCGGTGACAATCGACGAATTGGCTATTTCGCGGCGAGATTAATTCCCGAAAAGAGCGCGGTTCCCTCCGTGCCGTAAACTCCGATGGAAATGCGTAAATACATCAGATCCTTCGGCGCGTGAAAGACCGTCGCAAGTTCCCGCCATGGATAGCTCCCAAAACGGTCTGCGCGGGTCATGGTTTCCTGATTGTACGATTTTTTATCCGCGCCGACCGCGTAGATCATGAACTTGACGCCCATGTACCCCAGGCTCTTCGATTTGACATTTTGCGCCTGAACCATCGCCGAAAGGCGGAGAACTTTGCCGCGCACCGCGCCGGCCGGGATCAGAAAATGAATGATATTTCCCTGATCGCTGGAACTGACCAGCCGGATGGCATATTTCCCGTCGGGTCCGCCAGCAGGCAGAAAATTTTCGGCGCGCGCTCCTTCCCAGCGTTTGAGCGCTTCCGGCGAGTCGCCCAGATTCCGATACAGTACGGTGCGAAATTCCGAGGCGGGAATCGCGGAAGGTTGTTGCGGGATGGTTTTCAGCGGAAGGGGAGCATCTTTCGCCGCCGGTCCCTCTGCGGACTTCTGCCCGTCGACGAGAAAAACGCCCAGCCCATTGGCGGGAATCTCCGCGGCAAAACGATCCACTTTGCCCGAGGCGATCTTTTTTCCACTCATCAGGTCGGTAACGGTGCAGGGGGCGGATTGAGCAATGCCGCACTCCCGGTGGGGAATTTTGATGGTGAACTTCTGAAGCGCCGCGCTGTTGTTCGGCACGACCAGCACGGCTTTCCCATCCCGGTAGCGGGCGTACGGCTGAAGCAGATCGGGGCGGTCGGTGCGAACCTTGCAGATGTTGCTTTCGCGATGGTCGTCTGGAAAGAACTCAAAGATCTCCGGATGGGTGCGGCGAATGGCAATGTATTTTTTGACATCTTCCAAGAACGCGGCGTTTTTCTTTCTGGCCTCCCAATCGATCCGGTTGCCGAAAAGCGACCAGGATTTCGGAATCGCCAGTTTGTCGCGCTTCCAGTAGTAGTCCACCTCGAACGCCGACGGATTGTTCCACTCGTTTCCAAGATACCAGAGCGGAATGAA
>JAQUYX010000072.1 GCA_028691615.1 Victivallaceae bacterium | reverse complement strand
GCCGAAAAACACAGTCGCGCCTTTCTTGCCGTCGGGTTCCAGAATATCTACGGCGCCGAGGTTCGCACCATCAAGCAGATGATCCTTTCAGGAAAATACGGAAAACTTCGCCGGATCTCCGCGATGGGCGCATGGAGTCGCTCGGATTCCTATTATCATCGCAACAATTGGGCCGGAAAACAGCGCGCCGCCGACGGGACGGCGATCTTCGACTCTCCGGTCAATAACGCGTTTGCGCATTTTCTCAATCTCGCGCTTTTCTTCGCGGGGACGGAAGAGACGGAAGTCGGGCATGCCGTCGCAATGCAGGCGGAACTTGTGCGCGCGCGCCCCGAGATCGAAACCTTCGACAGTTGCGGGATCCGGGTGTTGACGCAAAACGATTGCCGGATTGTTGTGCTCTTTACGCACGCATGCGAGGAGGAGCAAATGCCGGAACTGCGTTTGGAACTCGATCGCATGTCGATTGTCTGGAGTCAGGACTGCCGTGTGCGGTGTTATGACCCCGATGGCAAACTCCTCTCCGATGAGCCGGGAACGGACTGCAGAGTTGCTATGTGCGAACACATGGCAAGGCGCATTCACAACGATGCTTCGGCGGTCATTTACACTTTGCAAAACGCGCGGGAGCATACCTTCTGCGTCGAGAAGCTCCACGAACTTTTTGCCGTGCGTGCGTTGACTCCGGGGGAATACATGATTTTGCCGGAAAGGGACAATCAATACGCGATTCCCGCAATCACGGCGCTTTTCCGGAAGGCTTACCTCGAAAATAAACTGCCGTCGGAGGTGGGCGCCGCATGGAGTTCGCCGTCGGCACTGCAACGTACGGAAGCATAAGCAGGGGAGAATTACCGTAATGAAACTCGGGATCATTGGTTCACGCGGGCATATCGGCTATGTTTTTGAGAGCATTGGCGAGGCGGACGACTGGGAGCTTTCGGCCTTTTCCACCGGCTGCGATGATGCCCCGGAACAACTGGAAGGCATGGCGAAAAAGGCGGGATTTTCCCCGGAATATTTTGCCGACTGGCGGACGATGCTGGAACAGGGAAAGCTGGATATGGTCGCGGTGGACGGGCCTTTCGACCTGCATGCGCAAATGGCGGCATTCGCGCTGGAACGGAACATTCCGGTGTTTTGCGAAAAGCCGATTGCCCTGAATCTGGCGGATTTGGAGCGGGTCAAGGCGGCGCAGCGACATTCCACCGCAAAGATCCTCTCGATGGTCGGATTGCGTTACGAGGGGGCGTTTCAACACGCGCTGAATTTGGTTCGCGCAGGAAAAATCGGCAAAGTCAAGCAGATTTTCGCGCAGAAATCCTACAAACTTGGAGACCGTCCCGATTTTTATCGACACCGGGCGACGTTCGGCGGCACGATTCCCTGGGTGGGAAGTCATGCGCTTGATTGGATCATGGCTTTTTCGGGAAGCAGTTTCGCCTCGGTGTACGCCACGCAGAACCGGGAGGACAATCACGGCCACGGCGATTTGGAAATGAGCTGTCACTGCATCTTCACCATGCGCAATCAGGTGCAGGCCTTGGCGTCGATCGATTACTTGCGGCCGATGAATGCCCCCACGCATGGCGATGATCGGGTTCGCGTCGCGGGAACGGCGGGGGTTCTCGAGGTTCGTTCCGGGCGAATCCTCCTGATCGACGCGGAGGGAGAGCGTGAGATCGCTGTGCCGCCGCCGGAGCGGAAGATTTTTTCCGACTTTGCGCGCAGTGTCGCCGAAGGGGTGGATTGCTGGGTGTCCACGGAAGAGACTTTTGAATTGACGCGTGCTTGTCTGCTCGCGCGCGACGCGGCGGACAACGGGACGATCTGCCGTTTTTAAGCGTTTTTCCGCTCCATGGCGCGTGCATCGTCTTGCCTTCGACGTCGGAACTTGATTCTGGAATCGTTTGCTGCGGTGTTGAGCGCCAGTCTCCCCGTCCAAATTCGCGTTGCGTCGATTCGCTCGGAATTCATCGGCGGAGCTTTTTTTTGTGCCGCCGAAAAATGGGGGCGGAATGTTTTTTTATCAACTTTTAATGCTATTATCTTTTTGCTGAAATATGCTTAAATTCGAAGAAAATCAACAAAATAATTGCTTTTTTGCTTGTAATTTTTGTTTCGAATGGTAAAATGACAATGTCATTTTGTTTTTTGTTGTGATGATGGAAAACAATTCGATCGCAGAAAGACTATGACGAAGATCGTAAAGGATTTTTTGCCGAAACCATAGCATGAAAATTGGAAAATATTCAAATATTCTGTTTTTCAAGGGATCATTGCTCTTGATTCCTGTGCTGACTGGGCTGATTTTCTGGGATATCGCTTCCGATAAGAAATGGTTTGAACCATCGGATGCCGCAAGGTCGGAATACGCTGACACCGCACATCAATTTGAATTTTCCCCCATCCGCGGGGAATGCAAAAGCAGTCCGGTTGTCGCCCCCGGAACAGCCGGATTTTCTGCAAATTCGGCGTTCTCACTTCCTGCTCGGCGGGATGCTGATTGCTTTGCTGATCGCCGCATTGGGAGGCGCTGTCGCGGTGCTGTGGCGAAGCCGGTCGCGTCACCGGAAGATCTATGCCGCGTTCAGCGGTCGGATTGTGGTCGTCAATGAGGCCGAAGAGATTCTTTATTTGAATGCGGAACCCGGTTGCCGGGATGATTTGCGCGGGATCAAGTCCCTCCGGGAGATTCCTCATATCGACGAAAAGAAACTCTCCGCCGCCGTGCAAGAGGTGTTCCGAACCGGGAAAATCATCACCGACGATTATGAATACCGGTCGGAGCAGCGCATCTTTTCCGCTTCGCTTCTGGATGAAAACGTGTTCGGGCAAAAAGCCGTCATCTGGTTCTCGCAGAACAATACCGCACTGCACGACGCCAGACGTCAGGCGGAGGAGCAGGCCCGGTGGCTGCGCCTGACTTTGCAATCCATCGGCGACGGGGTCATTACCACGGACGCGAGCGGACGCATTGTCATGATGAATCCGGTGGCTTCGCGCATGACCGCAGTCTCCAGAGAAGAGGCGATCGGCAAGCCGCATGACGAAATTTTCAACATTGTTTCCGCTATCAACGAGGAACCGATCGAATCCCCGGTGATGAGGACGCTGCGAACCGGCATGATTGTCGAGCTTGCCAATCACACGAACCTGCTCGGACGAGACGGAAAATGTTATCATATCGCCGACAGCGCGGCTCCGATCATCGACGAAAACGGAGGAATTATCGGTGCTATTCTCGTCTTCCGAGACGTGACCGAAGCCTATGCGCGCCGCGACAAATTGCAAAAAGTGGCGACCAGTCTGGAATATGCTTCGGAATTGACCAATTCCGCAGCCTTTGAATTTTATCCGGCCAGCCGGAAGCTGACCGGGTCGAAAAAGATCAAAGAACTTTGGCCGATCTCTTCCGATGGAGTTGCCATCGATGTGCACGAGTGGGTTTATCCGGATGACCGGCAGAAAGTCGAGCAGCAATGGTCTGCGTTGTTTGCCCGGGAGAAGTCGGAGATCTCGGTGGATTACCGCGTATTGAAAGATGGCGCAATCCATTATTACCGCCTCAAAGGTTCGCTCGATTCGATTGGCGGAAGTCAGGAACTTTGTGTGGTCGGGGTGATTCAGGATGTCACGGAGATCACCACCAGCATCTTGAATTTAAAAGGCGATCTGGAATTGTGGACGCGGGTCATCAATACCCTGCCGGTGATGATCTTTGCAAAAGATGTCAGACAGAATTTCCGGTATGTGCAGTGCAATCAGGCGTTTTTCGACTTTTGCGACTGCGAAGAAGAGGCGGTTCTCGGGCATACCGATGAAGAGATCCTGCCGGAATCGGCCGAACAGATCCATCAATATGATCTTTCGGTCTCGGAAAGCGGAAAACTCTGCCACTTCGAAACGGAATGGAAAGACCGGAAAGGCATTTCCCATCCGCTGAAAATCGTGAAGAAACTGTTCGTCGATCCGCGCGGAAGACAACTTTTGATCGGCGCGGCCACGGATATTACCGAATTGCACCACGTCATCCGCAACGAACGGGCCATCAAAGAGTCCTTATCCTGCGTGATCCTTGATCCGAGTTTTGAAGATACCTTCCGTCAGATCGCGGTCAGTTTGCATAACTTGCTTCGTTGCGAACGGATTGTATTGGGGAAATACGAGGACGACGGGCATTTGCGGTTCCATCGCGAGTGGCACGAGGACGGGATGTCCGATCTGAATACTCGTCCGCTGGAATGTATTCATCAGACGTGGGACGATCATTTGGACAAATTGCGGCGGGACGAATTGTTCGTCTTTGACGAGGACGCCATTGAGCTGGTCAATCGGACCTACAATCCCTCCGGAATCAAGGATCGCATCTTGCAGGCGATCACCGCTGCGCCGGTCTTTCTCAACGACCGGTTCTGGGGCACATTGTTTGTATCGTTCATCGCGCAGAAACACCAATTCTCCGAATCGGATAAGATGTTGATCGCCGCAATGGCGGATATTTTGGCACTGGCGCAGGTTCGCGACGCCCAGCGCCGAAAAATCCAACAGTCCAGTCAGGAAAAACAATTGCTGCTGGACAATATCAATATGCCCGTCTGGCTTCACGACGGCAAAGGGGAACTATTGTGGGCCAATGCCAAGGTGTCGGAGATTCCGAATTTCCCCGCCGGACATTTGACGACGGAGGAAAACCAGAAGATTTTCTGTGAAAATCTGCCGGATGACGTGGTCTACCCGGTGTCCAAGGTGATAGAAACCAAACAGGAGGCGGTCACCAAGATCTCTTTCGGAGGACGGGATTACGCGACTTGGACGCGTCCGGTGCTGGACGATCGGCAGAAGCTTCTTTACATTGTCAAGAGCGCGATGGACATCACGGATTTGAATCAGTCGACTCAGGCGCAAAAAGTTCTTACGGCGGGGCTAAAAACCTTTCTCTCTGAATCGGATATGAAAAAAGCGTTCACCCGGGTGCTTGAGGAAATTCAACGTTTCTTCCACTGCCAGCGGTGTTATATTATGATGTTTGATTCCGAAGCGCAGACTGGCACCACCATTGCCGAATGTGTGGCTGATGGCGTCCCCAAGATGTGGGAAAGCGTCGTGAATCATCCCTACAAGCTTGACGGCGACTGGATTAAGAGCGCGGATGCAAAGCGTTCGCTGGTCCTCTGCCCGGATACCCGCACGGAATACGCCCAAAAATTCTTCGGCAGCTGGTATCCTTTGATCCGTCTGGTCAAATCTTATTATGGCGCAGCGCTTTATTTCAATGGGAAATTCTGGGGCATTCTCGGACTTTCTTTCGACGCTTACAATCGCGAACTATCCGTACCGGAAGTTGACTTTATGAAGATGCTCAATGGTATTTTTGAGCTGTATTTTTCCCATGAACAGGCGGAAAAACAAATTCTGGATGCGTTGACGCAAGCTCAGAATGCAGCCAAGCCAAAAGCTTTTTCCTTGCCAGCGTAAGCCACGAGATCCGAACGCCCCTGAACGCCGTCATCGGGTTCAGCGAGCTTCTTGCCGACGACCGGCTTCCGGCCCCGGAGCGGCATGAATATCTGAGCAATGTGATTGATTCCGGCAAAGCGCTGTTGCAGTTGATCAATGATGTTCTGGATCTTTCGAAGCTCGAAGCCAATCAGATGCAGATTTCTTTCGAGGCAACGGATTTGGTCGAATTATGCAACGAGAATATTCGGCTTTTTGAACGGACGGCCCAGGAGAAGAAGTTGGCACTGCACACCCAAATTTCCGTTCCGGCGAGTTTGATCCTTGACAAATTGCGCGTGCGTCAGATCCTCTTCAATTTATTGGGGAATGCGGTGAAATTCACGCAGCAAGGATCGGTGACGTTGTGGGCCAATTTTACGTCGGAGGGGAAGGACGCCGGAACACTCCGGTTCGGCGTGACCGATACCGGCATCGGCATTGCCTCCGCGGATCAGGCCAAACTTCTGGAGCCATTTGTCCAACTGAGCAAACTGCGCGGAACCAATGCGGCGAACAACGGAACCGGACTGGGGTTGCCCATTTGCAAGCGGCTGGTGGAGCGAATGAACGGGAAATTGTCCATGGAAAGCGAAGTCGGCAAGGGGAGCACTTTTGCGGTGTGTTTGCCGGATGTGAAGTATAGCGCAGCGCCTCCGGACGCAGACAGCGAGCCATCGGTTGTTACAGCGGAAACGATCAACCATCCCTCGCTTTTGCTGGTGGACGATGTGCCCATGAATTTACTCGTGCTCCGCACGGTCATGAAGAAGCTTGGCGTCACGGATGTGGCGTGCGCAGCGTCCGGCGCGAAGGCGCTAGCCCGACTGAACGAGCGGACGTTCCAGATGGTATTGACCGATCTGTGGATGCCGGGGATGAACGGGGCGGAACTTGCCCGTGCAATCCATAAGTTGCCGCAGTTCCATGATCTTCCGGTGATCGCGGTGACGGCGGATGTGGAATCAAAAGGGAATTTCCCGATGGATGATTTTGCCGCAGTGATGTTAAAACCGATTACATCCGGCAAATGCGCGGAAATTCTGAGGCTGTGTTAAGAAGATCGCCTGGGAGGGGATCGTGAACGAATTAGATTTGGTGGCGTATCAGGAAGAGGCGAAAAAGCATGAAGCGTTAAGCAACCCTCTTCGCGTCTGGATTTTCCGGCAGCTGGCGGACGGACGGGAATATTCCACGGTGGATTTGTCCGCCGTATCCGGAGTCGATGCGGCGGAGATGAATCAGCATCTCGACATCTTGAAAAAAGCGGGACTTGCCGTGGTCCAGAGACGTCAGGAAGGCGTATTCTGTCGAAGGATCGCACTGGAAGCAAGATTTTCACAAGTTCATCTCAAGGATGATTGGCCGTGCGTACAGAAATTTCTCGATTCGCTTCCCGTCTGTATTTATATTGAAGATGTCAATCTCAATTTCAAACATGTTCTCTGCAATCGGATCTGTGCCGAACTTGTGGGCAAAACCGTCGAAGAGGTTATCGGCCGGACCCAGCAGGAACTTTTTACCAACCCGGAGGAGATCCGCGAGTTTCAATCTGCCGATCTTGCCGCTCTGAAAAGCAGCGTTCCGACCGAATCCATCCAGTCATTCACCGACGTTTCGGGAAAACGGCACATCGGAAAAATCTGTCGTACCTGTCTGGATTTTCCGGATGGGCGCAAGTGGCTTTTGGGTATCGTTTTTGACATCACCAGCGAAGCGGAACAGCAAGAGCGGATCGCTTCTCTGCTGAAACTCTTCGAACACGCGGTATCGCTGGCGGCGTTGGCTCCATTCCGTTGCAATCTGGCGACCCGCGAAGTCATTGCACCTGCGCATTTTTCGAATTTCTGGCCGTTGCATGACGGAAAAATCATTCCAGTTGCGGAATATGTGATTGCCGAGGATCAGCAAAAAATCACGAACGCATTTCAGTCGCTCTGCGAGGGACGCATTGACCATATATCGCTTGACTTCAGAAGCAATTATCATGGAACGCTGCGTTACTTCAAGGTGGGAATGAACACCGATCCGTTCCATCCGACACCGTGGATTCTCGGCGTGATTCAGGAAGTCACGGATTTTATGACACAGCACATCCAGTTCGTTTCGACATGGAGTCCGGGCAAGTCGTCCCGGACAGCGAATTTTGTCTTTCTTCAAAGGCCGCCAAGTTGGAAACTGTGCTTCCGATGAAGTTCAGCCGGGAGGATCGCTGGTACAAGGCCGTGTTATGCGGGAAGCCGATGATGAGTCCCGATGTGACTACGGAAGAGCTGCAAATCAAACTGGGGCCTTGGGCCGGCGTGCATCGGGCTTTGGGCGTGAAGAGCTCCTATACCGCCAGAATCTTCACCGGCGGGGAATTACGGGGCGCCTTCGGAATCTATTATGAAAACGAACCGCATGAACTGAGCAGTTTGGAAACGGCCTTCTTTGATACCGGCGTCGCGCTTTTGAATGTGATGTGCGAACGCGAATTTGAACAGAAACGCGCATCCCAGACTTTGTCCAGTTTGCGCAAGACATTATCTCAGATGGAATTGGGTGCGCATCTGACGCAAAGCTCCTTCTTCTATTTGAATCCGGAGACGCGGCAGGTGACCGGCACGAAAGATTTGGAGAATTTGTATCCTCACCGCAATGGACACGCGTTGTTGGCGCGGGAATGGGTTTTGCCGGAGGATCTGCCGTCGGTCGAGCGGGCGCTCAATTCCATTTATCAGGAGGGGGCGCCGGAAATGACGATGGCGTTTCGATCCAATTATTTTGGATCATTGCGTCATTTCCGGGTGTTGCTGCAGAGGGACACGCTTTCGGATTGCAATATGTTTTTCGGCGCGATCCAGGATGTGACGAAAGTGACGGAAAAAGCCATCCAGCTCCGGGAAACTCAGAAGTTGTGCGAACTCTCGTTATCGGCAAGCAAGGCATGTTTTTTTGTCAAGGATGCCGATGATTCGTTCCGATATGTGATGTGCAACAAGGCGTATGCCGGGAGTCTCGGCTTGCAGGTCGAAGAGATGATCGGAAAAACCGACACAGAACTCTTCGGCGACGGGGAACAGGCGCGCCTGTATTCTGCATTCGGAAGTTCGGCGATGATGTCTCCCGCGGGACAGGTTGTTCAGGGCAACTTTACCGACAGCACCGGCGCAAAACGACGGATCAAAACCGTGCTGACTCCTTTTGTCGGCGCCACGGGGCGGCGAATGCTTGTCGGCAGTGGAGTTGACATCACGGATCTTGATGATCTTACGCGCAATGAAAAAATCAACGGGGAAATTTTGGAGGAAGCTGTCCGGGAGCCGGATTTCAGTGTGCTGATCGACCGGGTTTTTGACAAGGTGATGTCTTTGCTTCAATGTGACAGGGTGATGTTGCTGACGTGCTCTCCGGAGCAGAAATTTCAACTTTATCGGGAGCGTTGTTCGGAGAACTGTCTGCCGGTTGGAAAAAACGTTCTCGGGGAGATTTTTTCCGGGTTTTCCGGTCCGCGTTTTGTGAATCTCAAGTCCGGCAGAGCGGTATTCATTGACGACCTCTCGACGGTTCCTGAAAGCAAGGTTTATATCCAAAACCACCCGGATTACCAGACCCGATCCTGTGCGGTCTGTCCGACCGTCATAGACGGAACACTCAGCGGGGTCTTGCTGGTTCTTTATAATCATCGGTGTCAGTTCCGGGAGGCGGATCGATGGCTCACCCGTGCGATGGGGCATGCGATTGCGCTCTTGCTGTTCCGGGAGCGGCAGCAGGAGGCGGTGAAGGAGGCGGAGCGGGCGAAAAGTTCATTTTTTGCATTGATGAGTCATGAGATTCGCACGCCGTTGAATGCGATCATCGGTTTTTCGGAACTGTTGAAGGCAGGCGGGCTCTCGGCGGCGGAGCAGACGGATTATCTTTCGGGCATTGCCAGTGCGGGCAATGCGCTTTTGGCTTTGATCAATGATGTACTGGATCTGGCAAAACTGGAATCTGGGCACATGATTTTCCAGACGACGCAAAGCAATTTTGTTCAAATTGCACATGAGGTCATGGACATTTTCCGAGTGAAATGTGCAGAGCGGCAGTTGGAACTTGTCTGTCGGATTCCCGATGATTTTCCGATGGTGTGGATTGACCCATTGAGAGTCCGGCAAATTCTGTTGAACCTGTTGGGAAATGCCGTGAAGTTTACCGATACCGGAGAAATTTCCGTCCGTGCGACATTTACCCCGCAGACGAAGGAAACCGGGACGTTTGAATTTAATGTAACCGACACGGGGATTGGGATTTCGGAAGAGGATCAAAAACAGCTTTTCCAAAAATTCGTCCAGGCGTCCGGGATTCGTGGAACTCAGACTGCCCAAAATGGAACGGGGCTTGGGCTTGCGCTTTGCCGAGAACTGGCGGAGGGAATGAACGGTACAATCGGGATGCGCAGCGAACTTGGGAAAGGCTCGAGTTTCTTTGTGCGAATGTCGGATGTCCGGTATTGTGAAGATCTCACCCGGGGGCGTTTTGAGGCGCGTTCGAATTGCGAAAGATTACCGAAGGCGAAGCCGTGTTCGGTTCTGCTGGTGGACGATGTGCCAATGAATCTGAAGGTCATGGCGAAAATGCTGGAGAAAAGCGCGGTGGCAGTGGAAACCGCCTGCAATGGATTGGACGCGTTGCAGAAACTGAGTACCCGCCACTTCGATTGTGTGATGACCGATTTATGGATGCCGGTGATGAATGGGGCGGAGATGGCGGAGAAGATCCGTAAGGATTCCCGCCTGCGACATGTGAAAATTGGATTGATTACTGCGGATACGGAGAGCGGGAACCAGTTTGACATCAGCGTTTTTGATGAAATTCTGACCAAGCCGGTGACGCAACGGAAGATGCTGGATTTCCTGATCCGCATGCAGGATGCGAAAGGGTCTCGGTCTTGATTCAGATTGAGCGTTGACAGGACAATCGTATCCTTGCCGGCAAAATAGTCTCTGCCGGAAAAGCAATCTTTCTACAAACAGGGCTTTGACGACACTGCCCCCAAGTCGCGCCGTCCTCTATTTTTCTATTTTTTTGTTTCTTTGCTATTGACATTAAGACAATCTTGTTGTATAATTAAAACAAGCAATGTACAATATTGTTCAATAATTAGGATTGACTGTCTGATGGCAAACACAGCAAAAAATAAAGTGATTGGAGCAATCCGCCAATCGATTATCGAGGGAAAGTATCCGATTGCATCGCGCCTTCCCACGGAGTTGGAAATCGCCTCTGTTATGGGCGTGGCGCGCGGTACGGTTCGGGGCGCTTTCAAGGATTTGTGCGCCGAAGGAATCTTGGAGGAAAAACGCGGCATTGGCCGGTTTGTGACCCAAAAAGCCGCGGAGTTGCGGGCGGAGAATCGGAAATTTGCCGTGATTTTGCCCAGCCTCGACGGAAGAGATGCCGGGCCGGGAATTTTTCTCGGAGGGATTGAACGTGCGGCGGCGGCGGCGGATTGGGAAGTGTCGATTTTTTCTCTGGCGCACGATCCGACGAAGATCGACGGAATTTTTGAGAAGTTGCGGGCGCGCGGCATTTCAAGAGTACTCTTCATTCCGCTGTCGGAAGAGAATGCGATGGAGAGCAACAACATCATTATAGACCGGTTCGAAGCGGAAAATCTTCGTTATGTGGTGCTGGATATTGCGGTTCAGCGCAGCGGAATTATTCGCGGCGATTTCGTCGGAACCGACGGCTATCGGGCAATGCGGGAAGTCGTCCAGCACCTGATCGGAGAAGGGGTTCGCAGATTTGGTTTTCTGGGCGTTTTTCCCGGGATCTATTCCGGCGAGCAGCGACGGTGCGGGGTGATCGACGAACTGCGCAGGCATAACATTTCGATGCGGGAAAGCGATCTATTGACGATTGACGACGTGCCGCTTGCCGAACAGGGGCGAAATCAGATTCGGAACTGGCTGAATTCTCCGGACGGATTGCCCGAGGTGATTTTGTGTGTGCATGATCAACTGGCGATCAATGTGCTCGATGAACTTGCACCGCACGATATTCGAGTGCCGAATCAGGTGCTGGTGACCGGGTTCGACGATCTTGCCACCGATGAATCCATCGGATTGTCATCGGTGCGTCAGCCATTTGACCGGGTGGGAACCCGTGCGGTGGAGCTGCTTCTGGACGATCATCGTGATTCTGTGATTCAGGAGCTTCTCCCCTGCGAATTCATTGCCCGCCGAAGCAGTCGTATTCCGCGCGGAACATACCATCAGAAACGTGATGTTCATTCGTCACACAAAAAGGAACAATTATCATGAAAAAACCTTTGTTCACCCTCATCGAACTTCTGGTCGTCATTGCGATCATCGCGATTTTGGCCGGGATGCTTCTGCCCGCATTGAATCAGGCACGCAAGAAGGGGCAAGCGGTAAAATGTCTTTCCCAACTCAAGCAGTTGGGGGGGGGCGCATAATATGTATGCGCTGGACAACGATGACTTCGTCGTTCCGGAAGCTGCGCCAACGGGGATTTTAATCGATACGTCATTCCCCGAACTTTTGCCCAAATATATCGGCGTCACCCCCAACCAGTACGGGCAATATGCAAACAGCTTCAACAGAACCTTTTATTGTGGCGCAGAACCCCTGTGTGGGCGCAAGACAAATTTCGTCCAGATCCCACAGGGGCGCAAGTTGTATTCAACAAACATATGGCCAAGGATCATTGCAATAGCAAATTTGTATCTAAAGCAATTGATGCACTTGCCGCGCGCTGGAATGTCCCTTTCCTGATTGGGGAATTGCAATTGGAGCCAAAACTGCAATCGGCGGAAACATTACAGGAATTATTGCAGTTGTTGACAAACAACGCCCATCAATATGGGGTTTTATTCTGGCGTCCGCACCCCGATCAGGTGATATTCGCAGATATTTGGAGTTCGTGGGCTCTACAATATGCGTCCCCCGTTCCATTCCCCGCAAAGCCTCTTCCCATGCAATGGATTGTCCCAAAGCAGAATCAGGTTTGGAATTGGAAATCCAAAGATCCTGTTCCCTGTGGATTCGTATTGCGTAAATCCGCATTCGCGTTGCCGGATTCGTGCAAACAATACGAATACCGCATCGTTCCTTTGGGACAGACCTTCCCCGCCGGCGCTTATACGTTTGAATTTGTGACAGATCAATGCTCCGACGGAAAAGGATTGACAGGCGTTTACTTATTCGGACAGGATGGCAGTCATACTTTTCTGAGATCTTTCAATGGCAATTCTGAAAAAATTGTCCTCAGACGGTTTGTCGAAAAACCATTTTCTGGATTGGTCGTCAAGAAAATACAATCGTCGAACTCTGAATGCCCCGGATTCAACTCTCTATGCGTATCTCCCCAGAAATTGCTGGTGGAAGCCAAGGATGGCGAAAAACGGCCTTGAAGCGCAAGGAAAGCCAGGAAGATTGCTTCAATTTTTATTGCGCCAGCCAAAGCGCCATGCTTCTTCGCCGTCGCCCTTTAGACGGAGGGTCAGCAAACGGTCGGCTTGCTCCCAGGGATGGGTGCAATCCTGAAGTTGCGTCCCCTCGGGAAGGAGAAAATAGAGCTTCAGCTCCTCGCCCGCAACGCATACCGTCCGGCCCGAGAGCGTTTTCACTGCGACGTCTTCATCTAGTTCCTGCATTTCCACTGCGCCTTGCGTGATGTGACGCGAAGAGGAGAGCCAGAGCGCTCCTTCGGCTTCGCCCCTTTGCCGCTTCGGCAACGCGGTCAGGCGCAGCACGCGCGTGTCGCACGGCGCCAGATCCAGCACCAACTTCTCGCTGCAGATGCCTAAATAGGATAAATTCCAATAGTCGAACACTGCGTAAAAACAATCCTCCCCGGTCGGCAGTTGCAGATCTCCTCCGAGCTGGATCACTCTGGAGATCGCCTCGTCCTCCAGATTGATGACCCCGACCACGCTCCACTGCGCGAAAGGCCGATGGATCGCCAGATGAAGGATTTGACAAGTGGAATCGTGGGTTT
>JAQUYX010000071.1 GCA_028691615.1 Victivallaceae bacterium | reverse complement strand
CATGCACGCTCTCCAACCGTCCCGGCGCCGGCGGGCGCGCATGGAAGGCGCCTTATCTGGACAAGGAAGAACGCGATTATCCCTACAACCCCAATGTCGTTCGAGGTTATTAATAAAATGGTGGATGACACTCTGCTGAAAAAAGTCTGGGCGCCGGTTCGCACCGGCACTCCTTTTGATTCGCCGCACATGTGCATGATGAAAATGCCGGACGGCCAGTTGCGATCCTACGGGGCTGCAATCCACGGATATGAAGATTTCACGTTTGTGGTTCAAAAGAGCGACGATTGCGGCATGAGCTGGCGCACGGAGGTCGTGCGCAACCGGACGCCGGGTGCTTGCGTGCAAAGTCCGTGGTCGGGCGACTGTCTGGTGCTGTTGCGGCGCAACTCTTGGAAATACGACGCACCGCCGCCGCAAATGCTGGAAAACCAGTACCAGTCGGTGGTTGCAAATCTGCCGTCGGACGGAATCTGGCTTTTCCGTTCGAAGGAGGGGCCGGACGGGAATTTCACGAGCCGGAAAATCATGGACGACGCCATTCACCTCCAACGGCTGCCGCTGGCGCTCAAGCACCGGAAACGGTGGATCGTCCCCGGGGAAGAGAAAATCGACGGCTTCACCCATCCGGTGCTGCTGATCTCCGACGACGACGGCGAAAACTGGAAAAAACAGGTTCTAAGCTATCCTCCGCTGCATGAAATCGCCTGGCCGCACAAAGGGTACCGCTGGCGGCAGCCCGGCGTGGAGCCGGTGGTGGCGGAACATGCCGACGGCACGTTGCAAATGCTCTTGCGTACTTCGGTGGATTTTCACTATCAGTGCTTTTCCGACGACCATGGGGACACATGGAGTGAGCCGGAACCGTCGCCATTTTACAGCGTGGCGACGATGCCGAATCTGCTGACGCTCTCGGACGGGCGGCTGTTGGCGATCTGGAACAATACGACGCCGCTGCCCGAGCTGGATCACGCGTTGCAGCCGGATCTGGACGAAGACGGGCGCAACGGCGTCTGGGAAGATGTTTTTACGAACCGGGACGCGCTTCATGCGGCGATTTCGGAGGATTCCGGCAGGAGCTGGTACGGATTTCGCGAGCTAGTGCTCAATGGGATCCGCAACGCCTCGGATTATCGGACGCGCGGCGGACATTACGTCATGTTCGACCGCAGCGTCCACCAGAATCAGGCGATCGAATTACCGGACAACAAAGTGCTTGTCGGCTACGGACAGCACAGCGAATGCTGGGGTTTTCTGGTTTTCGATCTCGGCTGGCTGGCGGAACGCTCGCGCGCGGACAACTTCAACGAAGGACTGGCCGAGTGGTCCATTCATCAGTTTGTCAAAAGTCACAGCGGCGGATTTCAGGGGGGCGGACATTGTTCCTGGAACCGCCGTCCCGGAGCGGCGCTGGTTCCGGCCTGCGACGGATCGTTTCGCGAAGCGCTTCAGATCGCCCGGCACCCGGACAGCCGTCTGCTGTATGAAAAAGAGGGGGCGGTCTGGAACTTTCCGGCCTTCCGCAAGGGGCGAATTTGCCTGAAACTGACATTGCAGAAAGGTTCCCCGGGGATGCAGATTGCCTCGTGCGACCGCTGGTTCAATCCGACGGACCCGCTGGTGTGGGCGCTTGCGCCATTTGTGCTGACGCTGGACGCCGCGGGGCGGATCAACGGGATGCCGATGCTCCGTCCGGGCGAAACTGCGGAGATGATTCTAACCTACGATCAGGATGCCGGAACCATTGCAGTCGCCTGTGCCGATGCGGAGGCCGCCTTTCCGATGGCGCGACCGGTGCCGGGGTTGATCAGTTATCTACATTTGCAGTCGATTGCCGAGAGCGCCGATCCCTTCGGCGTACTCCTTGACCATGTGGAAATGGAAGGACTCATCTGAGTGTACGCTACACCGCGCGAATTTTGGCTGTGCCGTCGAGTTGTCCCGAATGCCGTCATTTTTCGAGATTTTCTTCATCGTCGGACTTGAAAAAACACCGATGGTGTGCTAAATTTTATTTCCATGACTCGAATTGCCGCATTAGACGACGCGACGCTGGGTTTGGCAGTGTCGTCGCATTACAGAGGCGCAAGTGAAAGGTAGAAAAGAGAAATGAAAGACACGATTCATCCGAAGTACGGCGACGCAAAGGTCATTTGCGCCTGCGGGACCGTCTGGGACATCAAGTCCACCCGTCCCGAGGTGCATGTCGGCATCTGCGCCAAGTGCCACCCCTTCTTCACCGGAAAACAGAAATTTGTGGACACGGCAGGCCGCATTGACAAGTTCAATCGCCGTTACAAGAAGGCCGCGCAATAATTTTCGCGCAGAGCAGAAAAAAGTGTCCGCTCATGGGAGTTCCCGTGGTCGGACTTTTTTTTGAAAGAATTTTCGAGCTATGACACCAGAAGACATCCTCTCTTACGTCGAAACCAAACAACTCCGCATGGCGGAGCTGGAAAAAGAGCTTTCCGACCCGTCCATCTATCAGAATCAGCAGCGTATGCGCAGTGTTTCTCAGGAACACCGCGCCGTCGAAGAGCTTTGCGGCAATTTCGACCGCTGGCGGAAAATGCTGGAGGAACTGGCGGAAAACCGGCAGATCATGTCGGCGGGCGAGGAAGACCCGGAACTGCGCGATCTGGCTGCAGCCGAGGTCGCCGACCTCGAAGCAAAATCCGCCGCGCTCGAAGAGGAACTCAAGCTCAATTTGCTGCCCCCCGATCCCAACGACGGCAAAAATATCATCGTCGAACTCAAACCGGCGGCCGGCGGCGAAGAGTCCGCGCTCTTCACCGGAGAACTTGCCCGCGCATATATGAAGTATGCCGAAGGCCGTCACTGGAAACTGGAGATTCTCGATCAGGGCATGAGCGATCTGGGAGGCCTCAAACATATCACGTTTTCGCTCGCGGGCGACGGAGTCTATTCCCGGCTCAAATACGAGAGCGGCGTTCACCGCGTCCAGCGCGTTCCGGAGACCGAATCCGGCGGAAGGGTGCATACTTCGACGATCACCGTATCGGTCATGCCCGAGGCGGAAGAGGTGGAAATCGACGTCAAGCAGGAGGATCTGCGGTTTGACGTTTTCCGTTCCAGCGGCCCCGGAGGACAGTGCGTCAACACCACCGACTCCGCCGTGCGCGTAACGCACATTCCCACCGGCATCGCCGTGGCCAGCCAGCAGGAAAAATCCCAGCACCAGAACAAAGCGATTGCGTTGCGGATTCTGTATGCCCGGCTGCTGGAGATCAAGCAGAATGAGGAAAACGCGAAGTTGGCCGGAGAAAAACGCGCCCAGGTCGGCACCGGCGACCGCAGCGAACGCATCCGCACGTACAACTTTCCGCAGAATCGCGTCACCGACCACCGCTTCGGCGTCAACGCCTTCGATCTGCCGAAGATCATGGAAGGCGATCTGGATCTGCTGCTCGACCCGATCTTCTCGGTCGTCGCCGCCCAGCGGTTGGAAACTCTGATCAGTTCAAAGTAGCGTCCCGGAAGGCACGGCGCGAGGGTTGTCAGTGCCGTCCCGGACGGTACTGAAAAAAGTCCCGTCGATGGATTCCGAATGGAT
Source organism: Victivallaceae bacterium (assembly GCA_028691615.1). Lineage (GTDB taxonomy): Bacteria > Verrucomicrobiota > Lentisphaeria > Victivallales > Victivallaceae > JAQUYX01. The sequence goes on along the minus strand of JAQUYX010000071.1, from coordinate 9,937 downwards.
CGGGAATGGAATAAAATGGAGGATTTAAGTGTCGCTACTGGGGGAGTAACGACCGAAAAGCCACCGTTTCAGGCCTTTTTCGAGCCACCGGAAGACGCGGCGCGAATTTTGTCAGTGCCGTCCCTTAAACGGTACTGGCAAAAGTCCCGTCGATGGATTCCGAATGGATCGGGAATGGAATGAAATGGAGGATTTGAGTGTCGCTACTCGGAGAGCCACTCCCGAAAAGCCACCGTTTCAGGCCTTTTCCGAGCCACCGGAAGACGCGGCGCGAATTTTGTCAGTGCCGTCCCTTAAACGGTACTGGCAAAAGTCCCGTCGATGGATTCCGAATGGATCGGGAATGGAATAAAATGGAGGATTTGTGTGTCGCTACTCGGAGAGTAACGACCGAAAAGCCACCGTTTCAGGCCTTTTTCGAGCCATCGGAAGACGCGGCGCGAATTTTGTCAGTGCCGTCCCTTAAATCTTGCGGTCGCGCCAATAATACTGACGGTCTCTGGGGCCGATTTCGCGCATGACACGGCACGGATTTCCGGCGGCGACCACGCCCGATGGAATATCCCGGGTCACGATGGAACCGGCGCCGATGACGCTGTCGTCGCCGATCTGAATGCCCGGCAGAATCACCGCGCCCGCGCCGATCCAGACATTGTTGCCAATCCGCACGGGAAGATTGTACTGGCCGACTCTGCGCCGCAGCTCTGGATCGATCGGGTGTCCGGCGGTGGCCACGGTGACATTCGGGCCGAACATCACGCTGTCGCCGACAAAAATATCGGCGTCGTCGACCAGTGTCAGATTGAAATTCGCATAGACATTGCTGCCAAAGTGCGTATGACAGCCCCAGTTGGCATGCAGCGGCGGTTCGACGTAGCAGTTTTCCCCCACCTCCGCCAGCATTTCATGGAGCAAGGCCGAACGCCTGTCCAGCTCCGACGGGCGCGTCGCATTGAAATCGTAGAGCTTGTCAAGGCACTTCAACTGTGCCGCGGCCATCTCCGGATCGTCGCAAAAATAGACTTTGCCGGACATCATACGTTCTTTCCAGTTCGTCATGGAGGTCTCTCTTTTTTGAATGCTATGGGAATCGACAAACACGGTTGCGCGTTTAAACAGTTCCAATATAACGGTTCGGAATGGAAAAATCAACCTCCTCCACGCTTGAAAATCCCGCACTTTCTGGTATAGTAGTCCGATCTGGCGGCACAGCCGGAAAGCGATGAAAGGATGAATTTTTTCGATGCAAGGACCGTTGACAACCCATCTGAGGGACTTTTACCATTGCCAAAAGGAACAATTCGACGCGTTTCTCGTGGACATCGACGGCACGCTGCTTTGCGGCAGCCGCGCGCTGCCCGGAGCGCCGGAATGGATTGCGGAGCTCCGGCATGATCAAATGCCCTTTTGCTTTCTCTCCAACAACGGCAGCGATTTGCCCGAGGAGATCGCCGCGAGGCTGACCCGCGCGGGCATCGACGCCCGGCCAGAAGAGATCATCGGCTCGGTTGCACCGCTTGCCCGGGTGCTGGAAGAACACCACCAGCTGGAGACGCTTTTCTTCCTCATCGGCAACGAGGAGTTCTGCCGCCGCGAAGGGATTCGCTGGACCAAAGACTCTGACCGGCAGGACGAATGCGGCGGCATTCTCTTTCTCGGCGGCAAACACAACTGGCAGGAAAGTTTCACCCTCCTGCTCAATATGCTCGCAAAACGCCCCGACTTGACGCTGGTGATCCCCAATCCGGATTGGCTCAACCGCACCGAACGCGGACTGCATCTCTGCCCGATGGGGCAGTTTCAGATGGTCGAAACCGTGCTGCGCTCCATCGGGATCGAGGTGCATCCGATCGCGACGAGCAAACCCTTTGCCGCCATTTACGATTACGCCATGACGGTGCTTCCTTCCCATTGCCGCCGCGAACGCGTCTGCTGCGTCGGAGATCTTCTCTTCAGCGACATTCAGGGTGCGGCGGGAGCCGGGATGAAATCAATCCTGCTGCTCACCGGGTTGACCGATCGCGCCGCGGCGGAGGCGTCGGAATTCCAGCCGGATTGGATCTTCGACCGGATGTGATCCCCTGAGTCAATCAAATATTATTTCAATATATTGTGGGAAACACCCTTGACTTTTGATTTAAACACTATATATTGATCCATAGAAAGATCAACTGTTGGTAGCGGTGAATCACGGTGAAAGTCCGTGGCTGTCGCGCAACCGTTAGAGCCGGAGCCCGCAGCAGTGGATCGACCCGTCACAATGAAATGTGCGCGAAACACATTCGTGAGGTGCGATTTTTTGCAATGAAAAAACTTTCGATTGCTCTTCCCCCTTCCGACCCCGCCCCAATTGCGGGATGCGCACGTTTCCATTTCAGAAAGTGCGTATCCCCATGGAAGACAGCAGCATCTCTCAACTGAAGAAACGCGATGGACACATTGTAGAATTCGACCCGGTTCGCATCGAACTGGCCGCGGCCAAGGCGCTTCGCGCAGCCGGTACGGACAACCCGAAACTCGCCGCCCGAATCGCCGCGGACGTGTTGGAAAAACTTCCCGAAGGAGCGATTCCCGGCGTCGAAGAGATTCAGGATCTGGTCGAACAGGCCTTCGTCAAACGCGGTCTCGCCGGCGCGGCAAAAGCCTACATTCTTTATCGCGAACAGCACAAGAAACTGCGCGAACACAAACAGTTGATGCTGGACGTCCAGGAGCTCATGAGCGGCTACCTCGGCCGCGAGGACTGGCGCGTCAACGAAAATTCCAACGCCGGGTACTCCTACGCGAGTCTGCTCAATCACGTCTCCGGCGCGGTGGTCGCCAACTACACTTTGGCCAATATCTATCCGTCGGAGATCGCCGAAGCGCACCGGTCGGGAGAGTTTCATCTGCACGATCTCTCCTGCGGGATCGTCGGCTACTGCGCCGGGTGGAGTCTGCGCGATCTGCTGATGCAGGGATTCCGGGGCAACGGCGGACGGGCCAGCGCCGCCCCCGCAAAACACTTCGACACCGCGCTCGGACAGATCGTCAACTTCCTTTGCACGCTTCAGACCGAATGGGCCGGGGCGCAGGCGTTCAACTCGTTCGACACATTGCTGGCTCCGTTCATCCGCGCGGACAAGCTGGAATATCGCGCGGTCAAGCAATCCATTCAGCAATTCATTTTCGGCTTGAATATCGCCAGCCGCTGGGGGCAGACGCCCTTCACAAATCTCTCCTTCGACTGGGTGGTTCCCGCCGACCTCGCGGATCACCCGGTGATCCTCGGGGGAAAACTCATTGAAGGCACACGCTACAAAGACTACCATGCGGAGATGGATTGGATCAACAAGGCGTTTCTCGAAGTGATGAGCGAGGGCGACCGCGACGGGCGGATCTTCACGTTCCCGATTCCGACTTACAACGTGACCCGGCAATTCGACTGGGACAGCGAAAATTCCCGGCTGCTTTTCGAAGTCACCGGCAAATACGGACTGCCTTACTTCCAGAACTTCATCAACAGCGATCTTGAACCCGGCGACGTGCGTTCGATGTGCTGCCGCCTCCAGATGGACATGCGCGAACTGCGGAAAAAAACCGGCGGCCTTTTCGGCGCCGGCGACGAAACCGGTTCCATCGGCGTGGTGACAATCAACATGCCGCGCATCGGCTATCTCTCCCAAAACGATGCCGAATTTTTCGCCCGGCTCGACCGTCTGGTCATTCTGGCCAAAGATTCGCTGGAAATCAAGCGCAAAGTGGTGCAGAAGAACCTCGACGCCGGGCTTTTGCCCTACACCCGCACGTATCTGCCGACACTCGACCACCACTTCAGCACGATCGGACTGGTGGGGATGAACGAAGCCTGTTTGAATTATCTCGGCTGTTCGATCGCCGACCGGGACGGGATGGATTTCTCCGTGCGGGTGCTCGACCATCTGCGCGATGTGCTTCAGGACATTCAGGAGCAGACCGGGCATATCTACAATCTTGAGGCCACGCCCGCGGAAGGCACGAGTTTCCGGCTGGCCAAAATCGACAAAGCGAGGTATCCGCAGATTATCTGCGCGGGCGACACGACGCCGTATTACACCAATTCGACCCAGCTTCCAGTCGGCTACACCGACGATCTCTTCGAGGCGCTGGATTTGCAGGAACCGCTTCAACGCAGATACACCGGAGGAACCGTGTTTCACGCCTTTCTCGGCGAACGCGTCGAATCGCCGCTCACCGTGGCGCAGCTGGTGCGGAAAATCGCCACCAACTACCACATTCCCTATTTCACCTTGACCCCGACGTTCAGCATCTGCCCGGTGCATGGATACCTTCCGGGCGAACACGAAACGTGTCCGCTGGAAGATTGACTTTTTTTGCCGGATTTCCCGTTCGCATTGATCCCTCGTAAAAAATAAAAAAGGAGTTCAGTATCATGTCCAAGTGCAATCAGAAAACCGAAGTGTATTCCCGCGTCTGCGGCTATTTCCGGCCCGTATCAAATTGGAACAAAGGCAAACGCGAGGAATTTAAAGACCGCCGGGAGTACCGCGTGACAACCGATCCGAAGGAGAAATAATTCAAAATGGCGATTCACGGGCTCCGGAAATTTTCCCTGATCGATTACCCCGGCAAACTTGCCTGCGTCGTGTTCTTCGGCGGATGCAATTTCCGGTGTCCTTTCTGCCACAACGCCGTTCTGGTCGTCGATCCGGGAAGCCAGCCGGAAATTCCACTCGAAACGCTCCGGAATTTCTTCAACGCCCGCCGAGGACGGCTTGACGGTGTGGTTTTCTCCGGCGGGGAACCGACGCTCGCGCCGGAGCTGGAGCGCTGCTGCCAGGCGGCCCGCGACGCGGAATTGTCCGTGCGCATCGACACCAACGCGAGTTCCCCGGACATTCTCACGCACCTTCACCGGCGCGTGCGGATTGATTCGCTCGGGATTGATTTCAAAACCCCGTTCGAGCGTTATGTGGCGCTCACCAACTCCGGCGACGTCAACCTCCCGGAAAAGATCCGCAGCTCCATCCAATTTGCCCTTCACGAAAAGATCGATCTGGAAGTTCGAACCACCGTTCACCGGGCGCTGCTCTCCGTGGACGATCTCCGCAAAATGCACCGTCAGCTGCAATCGCTGGGCGTGAAGCGCTGGGTGCTTCAGCAATTCCACCGCGCCGAACTCCTCGACGAAGCGCTCAACGCGGCGCCGACGTATTCCGACGCGGAACTCGGCAGAATCGCCGTGTCGCTCGGACCGGAAGTCACGCTTCGCGGGGCGCTGCGGATCGAGTGATTTTGCCCCGGATCAGCGGAAGGAAAACGTTTCGCGCAGCGGCCACGGCGTCATGAAAACCGCCGCGTAGGAGAGCGTGAGGTGAAAGAGCGACGTATTCCACTTGGTCTCTTTTCCCCAGCCTTCAAACGTCGAAGTGGCCCCTTCGCGCAACATGCGCAGCCATGCGCCGTCATCGGTCAAGAGGTCGTGCATCAGCGCCTCCTCCCCGTCGCGGCACAACGCGGCGAACATCGGGAACGTGACAAAAAGCAGACTCTGCGTCAGCCGTTTTTCCCGTACCATCGCGAGAATGTTTTTCCGGCATTGCTCCTCGCCGGGAAGCTCGAAGAACCACGCGAACACATTGGCCGCCAAACTGCAATGCGAAGAGGTCGCGCTGTCCCGGAAAAGTTTTTTCTCCGGGTCGTAAAAGGTCTCCTGAAACGCTTGAATCAGCGCGGCTTCTCCGGGATATTCCTCTTCTCCAAGCATCCGGGCGGTCCGGTTGAAGCAGCGGATCGCGCCGACGTACCAGGCGTTGATCGCGTTGTGCGTCTCCGTGCAGACGCGCCCTTCGGTAATTTCGGCGTCATAACCGTCTCGCATATTCTGCGGCCACTCGACCACGCACCATTTGTCGAGATTGGCGAGCATCCCGCTGCCCTGCGCGTAATTTTCCCGGTAAAAATCAAGCACGGAACGGAATTTTCCGAGCCGTTCGCGCACAAAGTCACAACTTCCGCCCTGTACGAGATAGAAGCGCAGCAGCAGAAACATCATCAACGGGTATTCCGCGATTTCCTGCATGAACGAACAATTTCCGCAGGTCATCAGACCGCCGTTGATCGAGTCGGTGCGCAGAAAATCGTCGATGAATTTTTCGATCGGGCTGACGTCTCCAATCAGCAGACACCAAGTCATCATCGTGTAACAGCCGTCCCCGAGGTAATATCCCTTCTCCCGCTCCATGCAGTCCTGAATCTGCTCCTGAACACCGTAGTGGATCGTGCGCACGCACAGCTCCCAGATCCGCCGCGACGCCTCGTCCTCGAACCGGCACTTCGCCGCCAGTTCAAAGGGCATGTGCCGCGCCGTCAGCGCGATCGAGTGGCAATCCAACGACACGCTGCCATCCTCCGGCAAAATAAATTCCGCATATCGGAAGGAGAGATAGTCGAAATGCTCGAGCCGATCCGATTTTTTGCCCGAAAGCAAAAAATATTCCTGATAAACGCAGTTGGCGCGCAAATGATACCGCACCGAACCATCCGGCTCGAGTTCCTGTCCGAAGCGCATTTCAACGGCGTCGCCACGCCGCCCCGAAGCGCACAGCTCCGGTACGCCCACATACATTGCGCCGAAATCGACGAAGAGCCGGTTGGGGGCGCGCCACTGCACCAGCTTCGGCGCGATCCGTTCGAAAACCAGCGCGGGTAGTCTCGCCGGATAAAGTTGATATTCCGCATGGGGCACCATGCGCGCCATCGCCCAGTTCGAATCGTCGAAAAGCGGCGTCTCGAATCCGACTTCGGCGGCTCCCGCATCGTACCGCTCCATAAACTGCGTATCGTATCCACTGATTCCGACGTCCGAATAGGCGCTGTGAACATGGCAGCGGAAATCCTCCCCGGAGGCGAGGAGGTTTTTTCTGCCGGACTCCAGATCCAGCAGCAGGCCGTGGCGGTTGTCGCCGCTGACCCAGACGCGGTTGATCAGCCCCTGATAATAGGTATGCACGGCGAGGGTATTTTCCCCTTGTCGGAGGAATTTACGCACATCGACCGACTGATAGTGATAATGCGAAACATATCCGGGAGTGGGGCCCTGCGCGACGAACGCTCCGTTGAGATAGATTTTGCAGTAATCGTCGGCGGAGAAGTAAATTACGGCGTCTTCGGGAATCTCCGCAAGAGAAAACTTGCGCCGAAAGAGGATATGCCGGTTGCGCACACGGTTTTCAATTCGTCTTCGAGCCTCTGCATCAAGCTGGCGGTGAAAGACATTCCAATGCGGCAGCTGGAGAAATTCTCCCGCCGTGATCCATTTGCCGGAGAACTCATGCTCCGAAGTGACGCCGAAGCGGGAAAGAGATTCCGTTTTCATTTTTTGACCGTGTTTTCCTGTTTTAAATCAGAGGTTCGCGTCCGACTCGCCCCCGTCCGTCCCGGGAAAGAGCGCGTGGGCCAGACGCGAAAAATCGGACACGCTTAACCGTTCCGGGCGCTCGTTTGCGGGAATCCGGCAGCGTTCCAGCGCGGCCAGCGCGACCGCTTTGCCGTAAACCGAACCGAGGGTCTTGCCCAGCTGTTTGCGCCGCTGGGCGAAAACAGTGCGGACAATCCCCGGCAGATACCGTGCGGCGGTCTCCGACGGCGCATCCGCCCGGAGCACGAATTGGACAATCGCAGAGTCCACCTCCGGCTGCGGATAAAAGACATCCGGCGGCACCTGCCGCAGAATTTTCACCTCATAATAGAGTTGAATGCGCACGGAGAGCGAACCGTAATTTTTGGTTCCCGGCACGGCCGCCAGACGCTCGCCCATCTCCTTCTGAAGCATGAAGGTCATCGAACGGGGCTTGTTGTCCAATTCGGTCATCCGCGCGATAAAGATGCTGCTGATCGAGTACGGCAGATTCGCCACCGCGAAAAAGTCCCCCTGCATAGGTAAAATCGCCTTAAAATCCACCCGGCAGGCGTCGTCCTCGGTCAGTTGGAAGTCGGGGGTGCCGCCGAGTTCTTCGCGCAGATACGCGGCGATCCGGTGGTCGAATTCGACCGCTGTGACGCGGCATCCGGCCGCCAGCAGCGGCCGGGTCAACGCGCCGAATCCGGGGCCGACTTCCAAGACGAAATCGCCGGTGCCGACGCCCGCGGCGCGCACGATATATTCGGGCAGATTCGCGTCGAGCATGAAATTCTGCCCGAGCAGTTTCCCCGGGTGCATTCCAATGCGTTCGAGCGCGCGTTCCAGTTCTTTCTTGTTCATAGCGTTTTGTGCCTAATGATGGTGGCAGCCGCAATTGCCGCCGCAGACATGGGAGGAGGGACATTCGGCGGCGTGTCCGCAGCAGGAGGGAGCGCTGGACGAACGGACGGAGGCACTGAAAGAGGAGGGAAGTTTTTCCAGCTCGGACGATCCGCACTTGCCGCAGCTTGTCCGGTCGCCGGGATGGGCGAGAAGATCTTCGAAGACATTCTGACATTTTTGGCAGCGAAACCGGAAAATAGGCATTTTCCCCCCTCTTGGTGGTGTATTTTTTCAATTCAGATGGTAAGTTACCCTCTCGATGACTTTTTTTCAATCGGCAAAGGAGAAAAAAGTGAAAGCGAAGGATACAAAACCGTTGGACGGTGCTGACAAAAGCGCCGTCCCGTTGCCCCGTGTTCGCGCAGTGGAAGTGGCGGCCGGGGTGCTCTGCACCGGTCGGGGCGTTTTGCTCTGCGACCGGCCGAAGATGGCCGGGCCGGACAACTGGGAGTTTCCGGGCGGCAAAATCGAACCGGGCGAAACGCCGGAAGAGGCGCTGGTGCGGGAGCTGGCCGAAGAGCTGGGCGTCGCGGTCGTGCCCGGACGGCGGCTGGGGGAGATGACGCACGACTACCCGGATAAGCGAGTCCATTTATATTTCATCGAATGTGTTCCGGCGCCGGGCGCCGCGGAGCCGTCGCCCCGGGAAGGACAGCAGATGAAATTCGTCCGCATCGAGGAGCTTCCGAAGGCCGGACTGCTGCCGGCGGATCTGCCCTTCGCCCGGAAATTCGCCGCGTCCCGTTGACCGCGCAAGTTTATGTCCCGTCGATGGATCGCGGAAATGGACGACTCTTTTCAGAAAAAATACAACAAAGGACTTGAAAAAAGAGAAGAAGAGGACTATAATAGATGATATTTTAATCATTAAAGTTGCATTTCAACCATAACTGAAGGTTTTCGCGCTATGAGTCTGACCAGCTGGCTGATCGTCATTATTCCCGTTGCTATGATCCTCTGGATTGCATTTTATGCACGGCGGTATGTGAGGGACGTGGCGGATTATCTGGCGGTCGGCCGCGTGGCCGGACGCTATGTGATCTGCGTGGGCGATCTGGCCTCGGGACTTTCGGTGATCTCGCTGGTGGCGCTCTGCGAACAGAACTATCAATGCGGCATGGCGATGAACTTCTGGAATCAGATCACCGTGCCGGTGGGAATCTTCATGTCGCTGACCGGTTACTGCGTCTACCGCTTCCGACAGTCGCGGTGTCTCTCCGGCGGACAGTTTCTGGAGCTGCGTTACAGCCGCAGTTTCCGTATTGTGGGCGCGTCGATCCGCACACTGGCGGAGATGGTGACCAACGCGATCGGACCGGCGGTGGCCGTGCGGTTCTTCATCTATTTCCTGGGGATTCCGCATCGGATTCCGATGTTCGGCTTTCAGGTGCCGACCTACGGGATTCTGGTGGCGATTCTGCTGGCGCTGGCATTGGCTTTGGTATGGCCTGCGGGGCGCATTTCGCTGTTGATCACCGACTGTCTGCAATCGATCATCAGTTATCCGATCTTCGTAATCATCACGGTCTTCATTCTGCTGAACATCTCCTGGTTCAACGACGTCATGCCGGTGATGCTCGACCGCGCGCCGGGCGAAAGTTTCCTCAACCCGATGGATATTCAAAGTTTGCGCGACTTCAATATGTTCGCGCT
>JAQUYX010000262.1 GCA_028691615.1 Victivallaceae bacterium | reverse complement strand
ATGGCGCCGGTCCGCGGTGTGGTTGAGCTTGCCGACCGGATCCTCGGACGCGACGGCTGTCTGAATTTTTTCGCAGGCCCTATGGACTCAAAATTTTCAGCCGAATTCAATTTTTACAATGTTCACTATTCCGGGACTCATGTCGTCGGGACATCCGGCGGAACAACCAATGATATGCGGAGTGCGCTGAGACTTATGGCCGAAGGCCGGATTCACCCGGAGGTCATGGTGACTCATATCGGCGGGCTGGACGCTGTGATTCCCACGACAATGAACCTTCCAAAGATTCCCGGCGGAAAGAAAATCATTTACACGGGAATTCGTATGCCACTGACGGCGATTGCCGACTTCGCGGAACTCGGCAAAAACAATTCTCTGTTTGCCGAACTCGCCGAACTTTGCGCAAAACAAAGCGGACTCTGGAACGCGGAAGCCGAACAGGTTTTACTACAACATTTCAACATCTGAAAAAAAGGAAAACGATCATGTCTCTGGTCAATCTGAATGAAATACTCTTCGATGCCTCTCGCGGTAAATATGCGGTCGGAATGTTTGACGTTTCTGATCTGGAAATGATTCGTGCGGTAACGGAAGAAGCCGAAAATCTGCATTCGCCGGTCATTCTGGGCGCACTGGGGCCGGACTTGGAAAATTCCCGTTTTGAATACTGGATCGCCATGGCGAAACGGGCGGCCGAAAAAACAAAAATTCCCGTCTGCGTTCATCTTGATCATGCAAATACTCTTGAGCAGGTCATGCGTGCGGCCAATGCGGGATTTTCGTCCGTGATGCTGGATGCTTCGGCTTCGCCTTTTGAAGAAAATATACGCCGTTCCCTGGAAGTCGTCAAGGCGGTAAGCAAGCAGGGAATCAGCGTGGAAGCCGAGTTGGGACATGTCGGAAACGGCTGGGTCGGTTCCGGCGAAGGCAGTGAAACGTGTCCGGATATGCTGACAGAACCGGACAAAGTCGTGGAGTTTGTCGAACGTACCGGGGTTGATGCGCTGGCTGTGTCAATCGGCACCGCACACGGAGTTTATATCAAAGCGCCGCATCTCGACATAGATCGACTGAAAAAAATTGCAAAGGTCTCAAAGGCGCCGCTGGTGCTCCACGGCGGTTCCGGAACGCCTGAGGATCAGCTGAAAGACGCGATTGAAAATGGAATCAGCAAAATCAACATTTATTCGGAACTGCTCAATGCATGGAACAGTGCCATGCTGACGGAGCTGCGGAAACAGCAGCACATGTCGGTATGGCCCTCGGTTCTGCGCAAGACGCCTGATGCCGCAATGCGTGCGGTAATACGCAAAAAAATTGAACTCTTCGGTTCCGCCGGAAAAGTTTGAACAATAGAAGGGAGACATCCATCATGCCTGAAGACAGAATTATCCTGTGGGAAGCGCATCGCGGAGGCGGCGGTTACGAACTGCCGGAGTCGACGCCGCTTGGATTCGAATACGCATGGATGCTCGGAGGCATCCCGGAAGCCGATGTGAATACCACCAGCGACGGGGTCCTGATGAGTCTGCACGACGGAAAACTGGAGAGGACAGGCCGTTTCGTTCCGCCGGAAATTGCGAAAACGCCTATATCCCAACTGAAATTTGCCGAAGTCCGCAAATACGACATCGGAAACGACCGTTATCCTCACCTGTTCGTCCCTTCGATCAACGAACTGCTGGAAAAACTTTCAGCGGACCGGCGTAAAGAAATTGTGATTGATTACAAGAACGCCCCGTTGGAACAGCTTTCGGAATTGATCAGAAAGGCCGGGGTGGCACGACAAGTCACTTTTGCAACAACGGACGAAGCGGTTGCCGCGGCTTTCAAACGACTTCAACCGGAGGTGCGGATCAAACTCTGGCTGGGCGGTTCGGCAGGGACCATCATGGAGCGCTTCAGAAGTCTGGTGGCGCGCAAATTCTGCGGTTTTGAACAGATTCAGCTTCATCTCAACGAGGCCGGAACAGGCAGCGGAAAATGGCGCTGGCAGTTGACCGCCGACAATGTGCGCGAAGCCCTTTCGGCAACTTCGGAATGCGGAGTGCTTCTTCAGACCTTGCCATGGCAATTCGAACGTGAGGACCTTTTTGCGGTGCTTGACTGCGGTGTACGTTCTTTTGCTGTCGATTATCCAGGAAAGTTCTGCCTTCTGTGTGCGGAATATTTCGCAACTTCCACCCCCGGTATATCGGGCTGGAGAATGCCATGTGGGACGGGAAAACGCTTGCCTATTGGTTAAAACATAAGAAGAATATTGAATTCAAAATCAAAGGCGGTTATGTCATTTTTGAAATTCCGAGCTTCGCAGGTCATATCATGATCGCGGTCGAGGAATAATCTTTTTTATTTTATTGAAAAAGATAGCATTATTTTCAATAGATTCAATTGATATTCAGGGGGCAGCCCTAAGATATTCTTTCCCTATTTCTTTCCGGGACGCCCCACTCCGCTGTCAAAATTCGCATCTTCGGCACATCCGCAGGATGCTGTAGCAAGCGAACCGCCACCCCTGGGATCCGGTGTTCAAATTGTATCACAGGAAAAAACGGATTCCGAAACGCCTGATAAGGCACCAGGTGGCTCATCACAACTCTCACCTCACCCGGCAAGCGCATGGTATCATGGTTGAAAACCCGGTATTCATCACACAAACGACACATATCAGCACTATATAACAACCCGTCAAATCCCGTTTTTTTTTGCCAGTTATGCAGGAACTTCCCCAATTCCTCAAAGCGTGTCAGCCGCTTAAGGATCTTACCGCAATCCAGCAGAAGCGACTCTCCCCCCGTAAACGCCTTCAACCCTTTCTCGTAGCCATGGCGAATCTGCGCGTCCCGGCTATAATGCAGAGGCGCAAAACAAGCGATCTTCCGGCATCCCTGATCCGCAAGCCGGGCCACCGCATGATAGTAAAGCAATTCAATGTCAGGACACAAAAAGCTCACGTTTGGCGGCGTTTCACAATACTTCCTCCGAACTTTC
>JAQUYX010000070.1 GCA_028691615.1 Victivallaceae bacterium | reverse complement strand
CTCTCTTCATCGAGGGGCATGGCCGCTTTGACGTTCCCACCGCGATTAAGATCGGACAGGCGCTTGAGCAGTTTGACATCTTCTGGTTTGAGGAGCCGATTCCGCCGGATGATCTGACCGGAATGAAGCAGGTACACGACCGGGTGCGAATTTCGCTTTCGACCGGAGAGCGACTTTACAATCGTTATGAATACAAACCGCTGTTTGATCTGGGCTGTGCGGATTATATCCAGCCGGATGTTTCTCATGCCGGTGGCATCCTGGAGTTGCGCATGCTCGCAGCCGAGGCGGAAGCGCGTCACATCGGCTTCTGTCCACACAACCCGTCCGGTCCGGTGGCCAACGCGGCGTCCTTGCAGCTGGCGGCAACCATCCCGAACTTCATTATTTTGGAAATGATGATGACCGACGTTCCCTACCGCGCCGAGACCTGTGATGAAAAGATGACGGTTCGCAATGGCGAAATGCTCATTCCCGATCGGCCGGGTTTGGGGATCGAATTGAGCGAGAAAGAGTTGGGCAAGCACCCGTATCTCCCGACGCCCCTGCGCCATTATTCTGGAAACCTGACGAACATCCGCCCCATTGACGCCATAAAGTACTATCGGGAAGAGACCACCGCAAATTCCATGGGCTAACGACTGCCCATTCATTCCGTCGGAAGGGCGGGGCGTTCGGGGAAAATTCCCATGAGCGCATTGCGCGCAATGTTTTTGACGTCATCCTCAAAATCGGCCCGGATGATCCACTGCAGAAAGCCCGGATCATGAATGGCGATTTCCCGGAGTTTCCGCCCGGAATTTTTGCCGAAGTTCACCACCGCCTCGCCATCCAGAAACTTGAACCTGCGATAACGGTCGATCGCATCCGGATCGCTTTGATCGGAATACTTGGCCAACCCGGGAACATCCCGTGGCAACTCCGGGAATTTCTCCAATTCCCCGTAGAGCACCTCCAGCGTCGCAAGCGTGTCGGCCTCCGCGCCGTGCGCCCCTTCCAAATCCTTCCCGCAAAAGAACTTGTATGCCGCTGTGAGATTCCGGGGAAACAGTTTGCAGAAGATATTGAACACATCGACAATGTGATAGTCCGACTCGTTGAACGGCACATTGCAGCGCGCAAACTCCGCAGCCAGCATCACCACGTCGAATTTGATGACATTGTATCCAGCCAGATCGCATCCGGAAATATATTCGGAAAGACTTTGCGCCAGCTCCGAAAATTTCGGCGCGTCCGCCACATCCGCATCGAAAATCTTATGGATGGCACTGGCCGATGGCGGAATGGGCATCTCCGGATTGAAGCGGCAGCTGCGGATTTCACGCTCCCCGGACGGAAGCAGTTTCACCGCCGAAAGTTCAACGATCCGGTCGAGTTTTGGATTCGTGCCGGTGCTTTCAATGTCAAAAAATACAATCGGTCTTTCCAATTCCAGCATTTTTTCTTCTTTCCCTGTCGCGGTTTGGTTCCCTCCCTTGTAAGAGGGAATTGCCATTGCTTTTATTCCGTTTGAATTAGAATGACGGTCACATTGTCTCCGCCGCCGGCCAGCAATGCACGGCGAACCAATTCATGTGCCGCCTCATGTCCACACTTCTCCCGCAGGATCGTCGCAATCGCCTCCTGCGACAGCATGTGCGTAAGGCCATCCGAATTCAGCAGAAATTTGCTTCCCCGTTTCAGGACAAAGCGCGTCAGCTGAATCTGCAGATCCGGCATTAAGCCAATCGTGCTGGTCAAAATACTGTCGTATCCGTGCCGGTCGGAAACCTGTCGGGATACTTTTCTCATGCGTTCCAACAAAGTATGGTCGGTCGAACGCCGCAGAAGCTCTCCCTCCGGGGACCATTCGTAAAAACGGCTGTCTCCGACGTTGGCGGAAAACACTTCCCCTCCGGCAAAAATCCCCGCCACCAGCGCACAGCCCATATCACTCTTGCGAACCGCATTGATTCCAAAGAGGTCGCTGTTCAACGCGGCAATGCTCTCCCGGAGCACCGCCGCACTTTCCCCGGCGACGATCCGGTCGGCATGCGCGTCAAAAGCATCCGCCAATCTCCGGCATGTCATCTCCGAGGCGACTTCCCCGCCCTCATGTCCGCCGATTCCATCGGCGACAATCGCATAAGCGTAACGTCCATCCCGGTCGATGCGCCACGCGAAGGCGTCCTCATTGTGCTTGCGCACCAATCCCTGATGTGTAGCGGAAAACAATTGGAATTTGACCATTTCCGGCGCTTGAGTAGAATTCATCCTCGCGCACTCCTGCTTTCGCCGCCGCCTCGACGGCACAAACGGATCATCAAATCGGTCAGCAGCGCATACCCTTCAGCCCCGCTGACCAGCTGCACATTCGCCTCCAACAGAAGCGAATAGGCGCGCGCCAGCTGCGGTCCGTCCCAACGGATCGCCGATTCACAAAGCTTGTATGCCCGGTAGGGATGGAGTTTAAGAAGCGGATTCTCCGGGTGCGCCGCGCGAATCTCCGGGGAAATCCCGTCAAAAACGCCGCTGTAAACACGGGAGATCCCCAGCTCGGCCATGGCCGCCCGCATCTTTCCGAGATTCTGAAATTCGTTGGACAGCGACGCAAAAATCCGCAACGGTGCTTCATCCTGCGCCTTGAGCTTGTGCAATTCGCCAAGCGCGCCGGGCAAATCGCCGCGCACCGCAGCGCCCGCAAGCATCCAGCCCATAGATTCGGAGGAGCGGGAAATGATCGACAGGCAATCATTGCGGCGGATCATCGTTGCGTCTCCGACGCTCATCAATAATTTTTCCAACTCGTTCCGCAGCGTCCCCTGATCGTTGGCGATTGCGCCGGCCAAAAATTCCACCGCAGCCGGTTCAATGTCTTTTTTCTCCCGCCGGAAAAAATCCCGGATCTGCTGAAAACGGCCGACACTGAAATCCCGGTCGGTGCTTTTGACCGTCTGATATTCCTCAAATTTCACATGGCCGGCGGTCTTGAGTTTTTTGGCGAAAGTGCGTTTGTTGTCAAACCCGCTTCCGTCAATCAGCGCGACCACCCCCGGCATGGAATCGGTCAACAGCAGTTTTAAGACCGTTCCCGCAGCGGTGGCATCCTCCAAATCCGCGGAGAGCAGCGCCGAAAAATCGGTCAAATGCTTGAGATGCACGACTTTTCGTTCCGTCAAAAAGGGCGGTGTTTGAAGCTCTCCGGCAAAATCCGACAAAACTTTTTGGCAAACATCGGCATTGTCCGTCCCGCTTGCGTCCACGACCACATAGCCGTCCGAGTTCTCCGCACTTCCGGAACAAAGCTCGTCGGCCAATTGCGCAGCCCGCTCTTTGACGGCGAAATCGTCGTTCCCCGTCACCAGATAGACCCATTTCGTTCCGGTGTTTGCCATGCTGAAATTACGATTCCTTCGGCGGCCAGTACGGGGAAAGTTGACGCAGCGTCGAGATCACCCCGGGCAGCACTTCGAGCACGCGATCAACCTCTTCCCCGGTGTTGAATTTCGAAAAGCTGAAGCGAATGGTCCCGTGCGCCGCGGTGTACGGCAACCCCATCGCCCGCAGGACATGGGAGGGCTCCAGACTTCCGGTGGTGCACGCGCTGCCCGACGAGGCGCAGATGCCGAACTGATCGAGCATCAACAGAATTGCTTCCCCTTCGATGTACTCAAACGAGATGGAACTGGTGTTCGGCAGCCGGGAATTCAAATCCCCGTTGATCCGGATATGGTCGATGGAGCCGAGCACGCCTTTTTCCAGACGGTCGCGGAGCCGGCCCAGCCGCAACACCTCTTCCTCCAATCCCTCACGGGCGAGTTCCGCAGCCTTGCCCAACGCCACGATCGATGGAACGTTCTCCGTGCCGCCGCGCCGCCCGAATTCCTGATGTCCGCCGACGACAAACGGCTTAAAACGCACCCCGCGACGCACGAAAAGCACGCCGATTCCTTTGGGGGCATGCAGCTTGTGTCCGGCGATCGAAAGCATGTCGATCTCGGAATTTTTTTCCAGATCAATCGGAATTTTTCCCGCCGCCTGCACCGCGTCGGTGTGGAAAAGAGCGCCGTGATCATGGGCAATTTTGGCAATCTCGGAAATCGGGAAAACCGTGCCGGTCTCGTTGTTCGCCCACATCACCGAAACAATCGCGGTGTCCGCATCGATTGCGCGACGTACTTCGTCCATGTCCAGTCGTCCGTGACCGTCCACGCCGAGCCGGACAACTTCATATCCTTCGTGCTCGAGGTTGCGGCACTGATTGAGCAGCGCGGCATGTTCCACCCGGGTGGTCACGATTTTTTTGCGCGAAGGACGCGCCGCCAGTCCGGAGAGAATCGCCGCGTTGTCCGCCTCGGTGCCGCAGCTGGTGAAAATAATTTCCGTGGGAACGCCGTCGGCATTGCGATAGGGGGCATTCAGAAGTTCGGCGACCTGAAGACGCGCTTTGAGAACGGCCTTGGCGACATTGCCGCCAAAGGTATGAATGCTGGAAGGATTCCCGTAAAGATCGCAGAAATAGGGAGCCGCCGCCTCAAACGCCGCCGGATCGACCCGCGTGGTCGCGTTGTTGTCCAGATAAATCACATCGTGTGTCATTGAATATTCTCCACGACAATCTCGGACGAAACAAATTCCCGCAGCTTGTCTTCCACCGTATGCTTGAGCGTCACATTGCTGGCCGGGCAGCTTGCGCAACGTCCGGCCAGACGCACTTTGACATGCGCGCCTTCCAGATCGATCAGTTCAATGGACCCGCCGTCGTGTTCCAGAAGCGGTTTGATCTCCTTGTCGATCACCTCCTGAACCTTGGCGATCCGGCGAACGATCGGCAGGGCGAGGAAATCCTCCTTGGCGGGGGCGGAAGTCTTGTTTTTCTCCGCATGCCACAGTTCGTCAAGAATCTCCTGAATTGTCCCGAGGCAGCTTCCGCAGGCGCCGCCGGCCTTGCAGTAATGGGTGATCTCTTCGGCGGAATGCAAATTGTTCACCTTGGCGACGAGGCGGATTTTGGTATCGGTGACGCCGAAGCACTTGCAGACCAGTGCGCCGCCGTGATCCTCGGGGTCGGCCGCCGCCGGAGTTTCCTTGCGATAATTGGCAATGGCCGCCTGCAGCGCTTCCATGCCCATGACCGAGCAGTGCATCTTCTCTTCGGGAAGTTCCCCGAGGAGTTCGACGATCTGCTGATTGGTCACCTTGGAGGCTTCCTCAAGGGTCATGCCCTTAATCAATTCGGTCAGGGCGGAGCTGGACGCAATCGCGCTGGCGCAGCCAAAGGTTTTGAATTTGGCCTCAGAGATCCGCTGGTTCTGATCGAGTTTAAAGGTCAGTTTTAATGCGTCGCCGCAACTGATATTGCCGACCTCGGCTTCGCCGTCGGGATTTTCAACTTCACCCACATTGCGGGGATGAAGGAAGAAATCCATCACTTTTTCATTATAATTCCACATGGAAAACACCTCCTGTTTCTTCGAAGGTAATATACCTGTTCCCATAAAATATTGCAAGCGGCGCGACGTGAAAAGGATTGTTTCTGCACCTGTTCCCGATCTTTTCCGGGGGAGGAAAGCGCTCCGGCAGTCACAGTTTCTACTTTTGGACACTTGAAAAAACACAGTTCCAAGCATATATTATAAGTTGTGTTCCGCACGGCAAAACCCCGACGATGGATTCCGGAGGAGCGAAAAAAGGAACGGCAGGAATTATGGCGGAAAAAATAAAGATCGTTCTCGCGGGCAACCCGAATTGCGGCAAAAGCACCATCTTCAACGCGCTGACCGGCACACGGCAGCATGTCGGCAATTACTCCGGCGTCACGGTGGAAAAGAAATCCGGCATCTGCAGGATCGGCGACCGGCAAGTGGAGTTGGTCGATCTTCCGGGAATTTACAGTTTATCCAGCTCGTCCGCGGAGGAGCTGGTGGCATTTCACGAATTGCTTTCCGGCAATGTGGATCTGATCCTCAATATCATCGATTCCGGCAACCCGCAGCGCAATCTCTACCTGACCAGCCAGTTGGCCGAATTGAACATCCCGATGGTCATGGTGTTCAACATGGCCGACGAAGCGCACGAGCGGGGCTTGGAATTCGACCACGTGAAGCTGGAAAAATGGTTCGGTGCACCGATTGTCGAATGCGTCGGCGCCACCGGCGCCGGTTTGCCCGAGCTCAAAAATGAAGTCGCAAGAATCCTCGACAGCGGCAGACGGATTCTACCTGCGACGCCGAGTTACGGCGAGTTGACCGATCAGGCGATTTCCGAGTTGACCGAAAAAGTCCGCGAGGTGGGCATTACCGACGCAAGTCCGGTGCCGCCTCGCTATTTTGCGATCAAGCTCCTGGAAAAAGACGAAGCAACCGTCAAAAACCGGAAATTTGCCGATCTCCTGGCCTTCGCCGACGAATGGAGCGAAAAACTGACCCGCCGGCTGGGGGTCAACCATCAGGTATTCATGGCGGACCGTCGTTACGGAATGATCGCAGGGGCGTGCCGGGAAGCAATTACGCTGCACGCGGATCACCAGAGGCAGCTCTCAGACACAATCGACAAAGTGGTGGCAAACCGCTTTTTCGGAGTGCCGATCTTTCTCTTGATGATGTATCTGGTGTTTGTCTTCACCTTCACCTGCGCAGAGCCGCTGGTGCGCGTGATGGAATTTCTGATGGATGGATTGGGTCAGACGGTCGCCTGGGGATGGCCGGAGGCGAGATTGCCCTACCTGCGGGATCTGGTGCTCGACGGCGTGATTGGCGGAGTGGGCGGAGTGTTGGTGTTTCTGCCGAACATCATGACGCTTTTTCTGGCGATTGCGTTTCTGGAAGGGACCGGATATATGGCGCGCGCCGCGTTTGTGATGGATGGATTCATGCACAAATTCGGACTTCACGGCAAGAGTTTCATCCCGATGCTTCTGGGCTTCGGGTGCACCGTTCCGGCGATCATGGCCACGCGAACAATTGAATCCGAACGCGACCGGCTGACCACGATTGCGGTGCTGCCGCTGATGAGTTGCGGGGCGCGGTTGCCGATTTACAGCTTGTTCATTCCGATTTTTTTCCCAGGGAAACTGCAAGGGGTGGTCATGCTGCTGATTTATCTGATCGGAGTGGTGCTGGCGCTCTTCTGCGCGGGGCTGCTCAAGCGAACGATTTTTGCCGGCGGAGATGAATTTTTCGTCATGGAATTGCCGCCGTATCGGATGCCGACCTTCAAGAGTCTGCTGCTGCACATGCTCGAACGCATGACGATGTATCTCAAAAAAGCAGGAACCGTGATTTTTGCCGCATCGGTGATCCTTTTTGTCCTCAACACCTATCCGGTCAAAGAGAAATTGAGCCGCCCCTACGATGCACTGATCGAAAATATTCATAGTTCAAAACTGACCAAGCAGGACAAAGCCAGACAGATTGAGCAGCTCAATTCCGAAAAGAAGTTTGAGCTTCTGGAATACTCCATTGCCGGACGCATCGGGCGCAAAATCGGCACGGTGCTGCAGCCGCTCGGCTTTGACTGGCGAACCAGTTCCGCGCTGGTCGGTGCTTTTGCGGGCAAAGAGCTTTTCGTCTCCCAGTTGGGGATTTTGTATGCGGGAGACGGCGACAGCGAGGAGACGCTGGCTCAAAAAATCCGTCGGGATTATACGCCTCTGCAAGGATTCTGCATTATGCTCTTCTGCCTGATTTCCATGCCGTGCATCGGGACGGTCGCGGTGGTTCGCAAGGAGTCCGGATCATGGCTCTTCGCGGGGGCGCAACTCTTGGGGCTGACCTGCCTTGCCTATGCAATCACACTGGTGGTCTATCAGGTCGCCCGGCTCCTGTAAGAGAAGCGTGACGCGCTTTTTGGGGGACGCGTATCGTCCGATCACGACAAGTCGGCCAGCACCCCTTGCTCCTGATCCTCGAAAATCTTTTGCGACGAGCGCTCCGCAAACGCACCGAGCGCGACCAGCGAATCAAACCTGCTGCTGCCGTCGTCGCCAAATTTCAAAGCGATGTTCGCAACACCATGGACGGTGACGGAGTTCTTTGCGTCGGTATAAGTGCGTGTCCGGGCGTTCCAGTGGTCAAGATCCCCGGACTCGAACCACAGCGTCACACTGCCGGTGGCGAACTGCTCGACGGTATCAAAGCCCCAATTTTCGCCGAAAACAAACAAATCATTTCCGCCGCCGCCATGCATGGAGTCGTTACCGGAACCGCCGATCAGCACGTCGTTTCCAGAAGCGCCGACGAGTCGGTCGTTTCCGGCGTCGCCGAAAAGCAGATTGTCGCCCGTGTTCGCCCAGATGGTATCGTCTCCGTCGCCGCCGCGAATGATAAGGCCGTCGCCGGTGTACTTGAAGCGCTGGCTGGTCATGTCGACAAGATCATCCCCGGCTCCGGCGCGAATCTCATTGATTCGCGCAAGCCGCGCCTGTTGCTCGGCAACACTTCCGGGGAAATTAGTATAGATGTCGTCGACAAATAGCGCGTCGCCGTTGGCATCGTCAGTCAGATACAGGATGTTTGCGTCCTCGGAACCGGCAAAAAGGTCAGCAAATCGATTTTTTCCATAAATTGCGACTGTTTCATCCATTCCACGCCAGTGGTTGACATTTCCGGCGTGCCGTGCCAGGAAAGCACCTGTCCAAATGCCGGACGCATTGGCAAAGAAGAGATCGGCGTTGCCATCCTCTACGGCCGCAAGCAACTTTGGAGAATCGGCAGCGTTGTCCGACAAAATATTTTCTCCCATCACCCATTCGTCGCCGTTGGCTGCCCGGACGCGCCAAGAATAAAAACCGTTCGGCAATCGGAAGGAGTCGACGCGATTCGTTGCAACATTCAATCTTATCGCATGTGCAAAGGCATCGGTCGAGTATTCCACGACGTATCCGGTCGCACCGGAACCGTCATTCCAAGTCAATCCGGCCGGAATCCCGACAAGATTGTCCGGCTCCAAAAGCGTTTTCTTGATCTTCAAAAGCAACTGATCCTTCTGGCGCGTCAAGAAATAGATCCCGTGATCCAACGCAAGCATTCCTCCGACCGAGAGCGTCCCGAGCGCAATATCGTCGACGGTCCGGACGGAAATGGAATTGGAAAAATCCGCAGCTCCGGTGGCCAGTTGATAAGTCCCCGATCTCTGATCGGCCTTGACGGTAAGCGTATAGTCCGCATTGTTTCCGCCGGATATCAGATTCCAGTTGGCAATCAAAGCGCCGTCCGCCGTTGCGCGTTGCGCCACACTGAAATCAATCCGCGTACCGCTGGATACCAAAATGACGGCGCCGGAGGTAATTTGCCAGGTTCCGGAAACCTTGCTGTCGCAAGCGACACGCATGTGTCCCCCGGAATAAACCGTAGTGTCATGCGCCACGCCACCGGCGAGAATCTCCATTCTCCCCCCCGAATTTACGATGGACGCATTCGCCGTGCCGCCGGAAATCGATATGCTCCCGTAGAGATTGATGGTGGTACTGTTCGCCGTACCGCCGCCGGAAACACACATGCGGCCGACAGAGTCAACGGTGGTGTTATTCACAACCCCCGCGCTGCTGACATACACATTCCCGCTGTAGCCGATCCACGTATCGCAGGCGGTTCCATTTTCAAAAACAATGATTTCTCCATTGCGGACCGAGGTCTCATTTGCCGTCCCCCCGCTGGAGATATGCAAACATGCGCCGTAACTGTAAAGGGAAGTTTGATTGGCCACCCCGTTGCATCCAATCCGAGCGGTTTCAGCTTTGCCCACAACGGCACCATGAACGACATCGTGTACGCCTTCCGCGTCAAGAAAAGAAAAGAACTGCTCGGACATGAAAAAGAATCCGTTGATCGTCGTATTTTCGGATGCGACAATATTGTATGCTTTTCCGTCGGCGGAGACCGTCAAGACCCCGCCGGAGGAGACCGTCATATTGTATGCCACGCCCCCCTCGCTCACCGTCAAGGACTTTTCCCGGCTGAGGCACAGCCCGGTCGCCGAAGAGGAATAAGCAAAAACTTTTCCCGCGGAAGTTCCGGTCCAGAGCGTGTTGGCAGCGAGGGTGATATGCATCAATCCGCCGGACGCAATGCTTGTGCCGGTTGCCGACCCGCCGCTGGCGACATACATATAGGCGCCGGATTCGACGGTAACGCCAGTGGCCGTTTGCCCGTCATAGACGATGCCGCTTGATGCGATCGCATTGGAAATATGAACGCCTTCCGCGTAATCGTTGGCTTGCTGAATTGTAAAGCCGTTCATGATCCCCCCGGAGTCGACCTTGGTATCCCTGACCATGCCGGCAGAGCCGGAGACGATCATCCGGCCGCCGGAATGGACGGTCGTGGAGTTCGCCGCGCCGCCGAGGGAAACAAACATACTTCCGCCGGAGCTGACGGTCGTGGAATTCGCAGTACCGTCAACAAACATACCTCCGCCGGCAGTTACGGTAGTCGTGTACACCGTTCCACCGCTTCTAATCAACATCCCGCCGCCAAAGTTGAAGCAAATATCGCTCGCAGAGCCGCCGTTGCAAACGAGCAGACATCCACTGTCATTGATCATGGCATGATCGACTGCGCCTCCGCTGTACACTGCGAGCAGGGAACTTACCGCAATCATGGTTGCCGTCTGACCGTGATAGAGGACGCAGCTGCCGCTCCGGTCGTTTTTTACCACCGCGTTCGAAATATGAATCCCATCGGAGTAACAGTTTTTCTCCTCGGCGGTAAAACCGTTGATGATCCCGCCCGATTCGACGGTAGTGTTATGCACGCTTCCGCCCTCGTAAACAAACATTTTTCCACCGGAACTCACCAAAATATCGGTTCCCGTCTGACCGTCACAGATGACACCGTTCGATGCCGTGGCTTTGGAAATATGGATGCCTTCGGCGTAATAGTTGGATTCCTGAATTAAAAATCCGTTGATGCTCCCCCCGGAGTTGACCGTGGTGTTTTTCGCCATACCGCCGTTGGAAACAGACATCCAGCCGCCGGAATGGATGGTAGTATTGTCTGCCGTGCCGCCGCTGGCAAGAGTCATATATCCGCCGGAGCTGGCGGTGGTGGAGTTTGCCGTGCCGCCACAGAAAACAGACACATTCCCGTGGGAGCTGATGATGATGTCGTTTGCCGTGCCGCCGCTGGCAACGAACATCCCCCCGCCGGAGTTGACGGTCGTGGATTTCGCCGTGCCGCTGACGAAGAGAGAACCACATGAGCTGACGGTATTAACATTCGCGACGCCATTTTGAAGGACATAGACAAATCCTTCGATGGCCGTGTTGTTCGCAGTTCCGCCGCTTGAGACGGTCATGCTGCCGTAATAGCATACCGTCGTGCTGCTTGCCGTCCCCCCAAGAAAAATTGTCAAATTGCCACTGTAGTCGACAGTGGTGACAGTTGCTTCCCCACTGCTTGAAACATACAGATTCCCTCCGGCGCTTACTCTGGTGCGCTTCGTCGTGCCGCCGCTGGAAACATACAGACAGCCGCCGGAATCGATGAAGGTATCACTGGTGAATTGCCCATTGTATATCGCAGCGGAATCTTTGTTTTTTACAATCGCATTTGAAATACGAATTCCTTCGACATAATAGTTTTGGTTATGAAGCGTAAATCCGTTGATGATACCGCCGGAATCAATTCTGGTTTGATTCACAATCCCGCCGCAGGCAATCAGGATACTTCCGCCGGAGCTGACGGTCGTGGAGTTCGCCGTGCCGCCGCTGGCAACCAGCATGCTGCCGCCGGAGCTTATGATCTCGCCGATGGCAGTCTCTGCGTTCGGAATGTAGATCGCACTCATTTCGCCGATTCCGGCCGGAAGGTCGGGATTTTCTTGATCGTGGTGATCACCTGTTCGGCGGAAATCAAACGCGTGCATTCAAAGTGACGGTCGGTTCCCTTGTGCCGCGGACACCAGAGAAAATCATAGTGATCGAAGTTTTCCCGCATGTCGTTCCAGCAGCTGTGACAGGTGTGATAGTTGATCACCCGGTAAGGCGTCGCAAATTCGTTGGTTGGATGCGTGAAACCGGAAATCATCACCACCGGAACTTTGCATCCCCACGCGAGCCAGCTCAACCCGGAACTAAGCCCGATAAAGAAATCCGCGTCCTTAATGAGGTCGATCCGTTCCTGCAACGATTTGTCCCCGGTTTCATCCTCCACGCCCCACGGCATGTGATTCCAGATCAGCCCCGTGCCGTGAACGCGTTCCTTGTCGATGCAAATCACCCGGTAATTGTTGTCGCGCAGAAACTTGATCACGCCGTCCCAGCCGTAAGGATTGTTCCAGTACTTCGCCTGACTGGAACTCTGGCAGGCGATGCAGACGTACTTTTCCTTGATTTTGCGCTTGGCGCTGAGATTGAAGCGCGGCGGCTCGTCCGCCGGATCGACGCCAAGAATGTAGCCCGCCGTCCGATGCAGCCCGATATACCGGAAGTCGATCGGCTGATTGTCCACGTCGCCCCGGAAAAAGAGTCCCATATAATAGCATGCGTATGGCTTGTAGTTTTTCGTTTCCTCCGGCCCGATAAACGTAATATCCGGGTACTGGTCTTTGACCACGGAGGCGATCCACGGAGTCATTACGCAAACCAGTTTGCAGTCGTGTTTTTTCTGGAACCGTTCGACATAGCTGAACCAGCCGATGCTGTCGCCGATGGTTCCGACCGGAAGCTGAATCATCACCTCTTTGTCTTTACAATCATAATCGTGGGTGAAAATCGGCTCGTCCTTGCCTTTTTCGTGAATAATCAGACGGAATTTGATATAGAACTTCTTGACGCTCGTGACATACGCTCCCGGAACGGTGTCGGCGGAATACAAAATAATCCCGGTATCGATGTCTGTGAAAGTGACATGGTACGTCTTACTGTTGTGCGGAAACAAAATACGAATGCCGTGATTGAAGTCGAAGCGGATTCCCTCGACCGCCGCCTGCGTCGGGATCTGCGGGATTTCCCCATAAATGGATTTCTGGACATTGGACTTATTTTGCACCTCAGGCGCCGAAGCGGACGCGGGGGGAGAGATCTGCATCTCCGGCATCTGCGCCTGAACGGAAAGATCTGAAATTAAATTTGCATTGTTTCCGGGAGTGATTGTAAAATCTGCCATGAAATCTTGCTCCTAATCATTACAATAATAAAAGCACGGGACAAAGCTGTTATTTTTCCAGAATAAGATATTTTATCGTATCTTCAAATGAATTACAAATCAAAATCGATAATTACGATCCTTTTTTTCATTAAAATAATGTTTTTTACTCATTTGCACCGTGGACAGTACAGGCAAACATCCCGTCGATGGTCGCAAAAAAAAATCCACCTCCGTTTTTCCCGGCGGTGGATTCCCAAGACAGCTGTTTCCGCTCAAAGCGCTTCGATCAACAACTGATTGATGAAGGACAAAGTCTTCTTCTGCGCATCGACATTGAGCATACGGAAATCACTGATGAGTTTTTTCTCCAACTGATTCTTTGCCGTGAATTCCAAATCGGCAATTTCATAGAAAAATCCAGTTTTGTCCTCCACAAAACAACTGATCAGATTGCGCTGATCGGTAATCGGAATCCCGCTCTCCGTCAGCAGCTCAAGGATTTTGTCCAGTTGTTCCCGGCTGGGAAGACATTTGCCGGTGAGGATCTTGGAGACATATTGCGAAGTCACGCCGAGCATTTCGGCAATGGCAATATTTTTGATCCCGTACTTGCTGATGACCGCCTTAATCGCCTGATAAAATTTCTTTTCTCGCTTTTCCATTTTTCACCCCTCCGATAAGTTGAGATGGGCATTGCGTCTTTCCCGTGCGGACAAATGAAACAGACAACAGTCTC
>JAQUYX010000069.1 GCA_028691615.1 Victivallaceae bacterium | reverse complement strand
GGCTGTCATTGATGACCAGCGACACGGTGGATTTTGACACGCGTGATGCTTGAGCGACGTCGTTGATGGTAACCATAGGACTGGAACGTTCCTTGCGCATATTGAATCTTGTTTCTCTTTGATTATACTATATTTCCCGGAAATGGACAAGAGGAGATCGGGATTTTTCATGATTTTTTACTGGAACGTTCCAATAAAAAAGAGACGTTCCAGGCGTCTGCGAGAAACAGCAACGAGTTTTTTTGCGTGGAGTGCCGTTTTTGCCGGAGAGAAAAAACGCGGCGGGAAAAGATTTCCCCGCCGCGTTTTTTAATTTCGATTTTCGAAAAATTCCGGCGACGCCGGACGCTTCGCGATCTCTATTTTCCGCGTTCGATCAAAACACGGTTGGCGCCGGAGAGCACTGCGGGAAACCGCAGCGCTTTGCCCTCAATCAGACAACGCCCCGCAGTTCCCGGGAAATCGCTCCACCAGGCCGTCCCGGACGAAGTGGCCAGCCATGCGCCGTCTTTCATGCGAACCCCGGAAAAAGTCTCCGGCTTCTCCGCGCGAAAGAGCGGGACATCTGCCAGCTGCGCCTGCGTTCCCCGGAAGGCGAACAAAATTACTTCCTTGCGCTCAAATGCCGCGACCTGCCAGAAGCCGACCTCGGGATTCTTCACATGGATCGACTCCAAATCAAGCTGCGCAATCGGTTTCAGCGCGGCAACGGCCAGATACTGCCTCTCCCCTTCGGTGAAGCGCACCTCCAAAGCCGTGTCGGTGCGCGCGAAACGAACTGCTTTGGCATTCCGTTCCGGGGAGAAGAGCAGCGCCGCCGAAGCCATCTTCGGGTCGAACGCGAAGGAAAGCAAACGCAAATCCGGAATTTTCCGGTCTTTCCCGTCCACTTTGAGCGGATTCTTGAAGTAGGGTTTCCAAAGTTCTCTTCCGGGCATCGCGCTGGCCGTGCCGAATGCGTGTATGTCAAGAAACGCATTCCGGTTGCCCGTCAACGGCTTCTGCTCGACCGTACTTACGGTACCGCGGTTCGTGAGCCGCGCCATCGGCACGGGCACTTGATAAGAAAAATCCGCCAGCGTCGCCTCCGGCGTATAAAACAACGCCAGAAGCACATCGCCGACCACGGCAAAACTCTGATGAATCATCCGTGGCTCGCGCTCGTTCAAGCCCGGCATCACCTGCGTGAGAAAATATTCGCTTACCCCCGCCCCGGGACGGCAGCCGCGCTGGTACATCTGCGGCGCCATTCGCAAATCCCGGGAGAAAATCCGCGGCGCCCCCAGCGTGTCTTCCGGCGCCACATAAAGCTGAAAATCTTTCGCCAGATACCGCAGCCCGCCGGGATTTTGGGTCAGCGGCGGAGTTTTTGCCCCGAATTTCTTGAACTGCTGATCCATGTGCAGCCGACGGTAATCGCCGAAGATCGCAGTCGTGCCGCCCGTTCCGGTCAGGTACGTTTTTTCCATCCCGGAATGATACCCCCTCTGCTCGTCGCGTTCCATAATCTGGCAGGCCAGACTGCCCGATGCGAAGCGTTCGGAACGCTTGCCGATCGCCTTGATCGCCGCGCGATGCCGGTAAAAACCGGAGAAGAACGAAAGCGAGGCCGGATCGTGCAGCCACCATTTACTCGGGAACCCCGTCCGCACCATTTCCTGAAACAGCATCTCCGCATCATGCGCGAGAAACGGATTCGGCACCCGTCCGAGAAGCCCCGGCGCAACCGCCCGCGCCGGAGAGCGGGCAATCCAACTGGTGGAACGCGCGTTCTCAATTCCGAATCCGTTGGCGGTCGGCGCATTGAGTGCAAGCGAGGCGACTTTGCCGCGCTCCGCAACCGAGAGATCTTCCCAGAGAAGATCCGCCGCATTCGCAAATGCCGCTTCGCCGACGGATTGATAGCCGCAGTCCACGCCGCCCTCCATCCAGAAGGATTGCTGCGTAACGGCCAGAATGGCGCGGAATTTTTCCAGCGCCGCCTGACGGATTTTGGCATCTTGAAGCTCTTCGGAGGCCAAAGCCAGAGCGAATGCGGCGAAAGAATCCTGATTGTTCGCGCGCAGATCGTTGTTGTTGGTCAACGCGGTGGTGTAAGTGGGCAGATAGGCGGCGATGGAACGGACTTTTTCGCGCATATCCGCGGCCGTTTCCGGGGGGATCAGCTCCCGGGCGTCCCGCAGCGACAGGAGAATCGCCAGCGAAATGGAGGTGTTGGAGAGAAAATCGTATC
The DNA here is from genome assembly GCA_028691615.1 of Victivallaceae bacterium. GTDB lineage: Bacteria > Verrucomicrobiota > Lentisphaeria > Victivallales > Victivallaceae > JAQUYX01. The sequence continues at coordinate 11,572 of JAQUYX010000069.1, read as the reverse complement.
CGGTGCGGAACCGTTTTTTCTCTGTGTCCCAGAAATGTTTTGCGGTGTATTGATAATGTTTGAGCGCGCGCTCCCGGGCTGCGGAATCGTTGTTGAGCTTGGCGTTGAGCAGCGACCAATAGATCATGGTAAAATCATGCACATTGCGCCCGTCATACACGGTTGCGTTGGCCGCAAACGGTTTTTCGCCGAAATAGTCCCCCTGCCAGTAGCGCTGGGTTTGAGCGACGGCTTTCTGCACCAGTTGCCGGAACTGGTCGTCGTATCCGCGAAGCAGAGAAGGGAACAACGCGGCGAAAAACAAGAAGAAGAATATTTTTTTCATGAATCGATGCCTTTTTTTATTGGTTGTCCGACGCCGCGCCAAGATCCGTCAGCGTCATCCGCCGGGCGGAAAGATCGCCCATCAGAGTTGTGACGCTGTTCTGTTCGTGCCAGACTCTGCTCGGAAATTTGTCGGAACTGCTCTTGCAGACCAGCGGAAGCGAGGTGCTGTCGCAGAGCAGGATTGAATGCCCCTTGACTTTGCGGGAATATTTGACGTACTTCTTGCCGGCGCCGCCGTTGTAGGGGAAATAATCGACGCCGCCGCCATAACTGCCGCTGTTGGTATAACCGAAGTCGAAGTTGTCCGAGCCCTTGGGAACGCCGCCGGCGATTCCATAGGGCGCGAGATCCCGCGGACACAGGAAGAGCACGGAAGCGCGGCCGTTGTTTTTTGTGCGTTTGCCGAGGTATTCGGAGAGGAAGATTGGGAAAAAACAATTTCCCTTGTCTTTGTAGACGTCGCGGAACGGCGGCATGAAATCGTCCTCGTCATTGGCGTACATCGCCACGGAAGAGCCGATGCCTCTGACGTTGGCAAGACAGCGGATGTCCCGCGCCTTTCCTCTGGCTTTATTGAGGGCGGGCAGGAGCATTCCCGCAAGGATGGCGATAATGGCGATTACCACCAACAACTCAATCAACGTGAAATTACGAATGGATGGCTTGTTCATTTTACGGTTCCTTTGTCTAATGATGATCCCGTGTTCACGGATTTGCGTTGACGAAATTCTCCGGCCAGCCGCACGACGCACGCCACATTGCGGCGGTGAAGGCCGATTCCATCGATCAGGTCGCACAAGGTGCAGGCGGCGAAAAAACCGGTCTCTTCAAAGGGCATTGCCACGGAACTGAGTTCCGGCCGGACCAGTGAACAAAGATTGCCGACGTCGTCCATTCCGACGACGCTGAAGGTCTGCGGAACCTCCACGCCCTGTTCCTGACACGCATGAAGCAATCCCATCGCGCCCCAGTCGTTTGCGACGATGACGGCGGTGGGCCGTTCCGGCAACTCCAGCAACTTCTTAAGCGTTTTGGTGAGTTCCGGCGGGTTGTGTTCAGGGAGCGGGACCACGGCCCCGTTCCCGGCGGTGTCCTCGGGAATTTCCAGAAGATATTCGGGGCGGAAGATTCGGCGGCTTTTCATGGCCTCCTGATACCCCTGCGAACGGGCGATGAACATCCGGTTGCCGGACTGGTGGTTGAGAAACGCGATGCGTTCATGGCCGAGTTCGAGCAGTTTTCTGGTTGCCGCCATGCCGCCTGCGATATTGTCAATGACGATTTGCAAAAGCGGATCGGCGGTTTGTTCCGCGCCGAAGCCGACGCAGGGAAATTCGGCGAGCAGTCCTTGCAGGTAGTCGGGAAGCGGATCGGTCATCTTGATGAGGATTCCGTCGGCGCTGGTTTTGATGCTCTCCAGCATGGCCGGAAGATTCTGGTCCGCCATATAAATGGAAAGCTGGAAAAGGCGCTCCTTGGCCGCCCGTTCGATTCCGGCCATGTATTCGCCGAGGAGGGCGTTGTTTTTCCATGCGGAACCCATGCCGGGGGTGAGCACTGCGATATTTTTCATTGGATGGCGGACGGCGGACGCGGTTTCCGCCCTGCGTCCGCGGGGGCCGGACTGGTAGCCGACCTGACGGACGACGCTCATAATTCGCTCTTGGAGGACGGGATCGACGTTGGCGGCATGGTTCAGCACGCGGCTAACGGTTCCGGGGGACACATTGGAGAGCCGGGCGACATCCCGAATGGAGTATTTTTTCATAAACTTTACCAATCTAATGTTTTTTTGTTTTTTAATATTATATTACATTCTTTCCGAAATGTCAATAGTTTAAGGACAAAAAAATCATTCTTTTGTGGTGAACTTTAAAGTTTACAGACGGGGGTTTTCTTCCTCCTTTCCTCCCCGGTACGCAACGCGCAGCCGGGCCGTCGCGCGATTTTGGAGCGCACCGTTCCCACGGAAAAAAAACGAAGTCGACTTGCAAAGCGTTCCGGTACGGACTATATTCTCAGATAATCGTACGATTTTTCTCGGGGAGGGGAGAGCGTCACAGTGGGCAGAGTTCGCAACATCGTCAGCGCGATCGAGATCGGCAGTTCAAAAATTTGCGTTCTGGTCGGCGAGGGCGAAGATGAAAACAATCTTCAGGTCATCGGCCGCGGCGAAGTCGCATCCGCCGGAACCGTTGTCAAGGGCGAAATCGTCGACATGGACGGCGCCTTTGAATTGCTCACGCAGGCAATCGACGATGCCGACTCCAGCAGCGGCGGCGCGATGAATTCCTCCAGCGCGATTGCCGTGGGCGTCACCGGATGCGGGATCGACTCTTTCGCCGGTGTCGGCTCGGTCTTTATCAAAAACGAGGAGCACAAAGTCTCCTATGCCGATCGGGACGAAGCGCTTCAAAACGCCAGAATTGCCACGCTTCCGGTCGGACGCACGGTGCTCAACAGCGCGGAGTCTTATTTTGTCATCGACAACCGTCTGAAGGTGCGCAATCCCAACAACCAGAATGCGCGAAAACTCGACGCCCATGTCCGGGTGATCCACGGATTGGCGAACCGGTTGGAGAATTTCCGTACCGCGGTGCGCAACTGCGGTTATGAGGAGAATGTCGAACTGATCTTCAACGCCTTTGCCTCCGATCTTGGAATTTTATCGGAAACGGAACGGCATCAGGGCGTTCTATTGATTGATTTTGGGGCCGGCTCCACCGAATACTCTGTGGATTACGACAACGGGGTCATCATTGCCGGAATGCTTCAGGTCGGGTTCGAGCATGTGCTCAACGACCTTTCGCTGGCGCTCAATATTCACATTGACGAATGCCGGAAGATGGCGAAGTCGGGACTGCTTGCGCAGATTTTCGCCGAGCAGCGCGCGGTGGTGGAGCTGCCGGGAAACGGAACCGTGTCCGGGAAGCCGCGACAGGTGCCGCTGTCCACCTTTGAAACGGTGATCGACGCGCGTCTGCAGGAAACCTTCAGCATCATCAGCAAACGCATTGCCACGGAAATCGGGCCGCTCACGCTGGAATCCGGTCTGGTCGTGACCGGTGGCGGGGCTTTGCTGCCCCGCGTGCTGGAGATTGCGCAAAATGAATTTTCGCTCTCCGGCCGGGTGGGGCAGCCGTATCTGCCGGGGGGAGCGGTGACCAATCTGGCCAATCCGCGTTACAGCACGGTGTGGGGATTGCTCAAACTGGCTGCGCAGTGCAACCGGGGCTACCTGCCCAAAGGAAGCGGCAATCTGGTGGACAAGGTATTCACCTCGGTGGATGGTTTTTATTCGGGACTCCGGCAAACCTTCGGGGACTTAATCGCATCGTTCAAGATATGAAAAACGCAAAGCAAACAATTCGGCGTTGGTGTCCGCGGTGGCTCTTGCTGCCGCTCTTGGCGTTTTTGCTTTTGGCGCCGACGCAGGGGGATGCGTTTGTCGACCCGGTGACGCTGGCGATTTTGACGCCGATTGCGATCAAGGCGGCGGAGACGGCGGCGCCTTATGTGGCGCGCGGTCTTGCCAGCGGGGCCAAAGGGTTGGTGCTGATGGGCAAGGACACGCTTGAGATTCTCTATCTTCCGCTCGGGGTGCTGCAGTCGACGCTGCTGCTGCCGTTCGGGGGTTTTTCGTCCGGGATGGGCAACATCGGCAAGGGGGTGATTGCGCCATTCAAGTTGATGCTGGACGCGCTGCTTTTGCCGGTTCGTTTCTGTGGGATTGCGACCTCTTAACTTGCCTCTGCCGTCCCGGGGGCGTATCCGGGAAGATCGGGAATGACCGAAGAAGATGAAAGAATCCGGGAAGAAACCACTTGCCGTCGCCAATGGGCGCAGGTATGCCAGAAAAGTCCGATATGATTTGCTCTGCGCGTGGTATGGCGAAGCGTTTGCGGCGACGGAGATGGCGGCGCATACGCAATCGGCATCGGAGCTGTCGGAAGTGATGTCGGAGCTTTTGAAGAAGACGTTGACAGGTGAGTTGTATTTGCGTATGGAGATTGAGCGCCGGTGGCCGGAGCTGTCGGGTGCGTTGCTGGGGAAATTCGGCAAGGTGGTATCGTTGGAGGAGAAGGTTTTGACGGTGGAAGTCCGTCATCCGGCACTTTTGCTGGAATGCCGTGATATGACGGATTTGATCCGGGACAAGATTAATCTTGATTTTGGTGCAAATGCTTGTACGGAAGTACGTTTTGTTCCATCCGGCCGCCTTGGTGGAAGGTCAAAGTGACGGTTTTTGTTCCGTCACTTATCCGTCAAATACGAAAAACTCCCCGTCAAAGTCAGGATATTTGGAACAGCGTCGCTTGCGGGGAAACGCCGCCGGTCAGATCGTCCCGCACAAATTTTTTACGAATGGCGGCGAAATCGTTGAACCACCCGGCCGGCTCAAGTTCCTCCCGGGCGCAACGCAGATATTCATTGCCCGCTGAAGTGAAGATGTTCATTCGGAACTGATTTTTTCCCCGCTTCAAATTCACTTTGAAACCCCACGGAGCGAAAGCGCGCACCCCGCACGAAATCCCATTGCAGAAAAATTCCGCGCCGGATTGGATGCGCTCAAAGACGATCCACGCGGTTGTACATTCGTCGGAATCAAAAATGCTGTGCATCCCGGCAATCCCCGAGAATGTGGAAAATACCTTTGTACTCCCCCCGGCAGCTTCAATTCCTGCGGCGGAAAGCAGCTGATAATGCGTCGGCCCCGTTTTCGAAAGTCGGAGCCGCCGAAACGATTTCATTTCCCAGTCCAGTTCAATTCTCCGGGAACTTGCCGGAGGATCGATCCTTCGATTCTGGAATTTACGCGATAAAATTCGGATGCCGAAAGGAGGCAGGGCGATCTCAAGGAAATCACCGTTTGCAACTATCGGAGCAATTTCACTGGCCATCGGGTCCGGCGGCAGCAGTTCAAATGCAAAGCCCGCTTTCCGTTCTATGCGAAAACAGCGCTCCTCCCCGGCGGTGTTGAACACCATCAGCGATTCCCCTTCTTTTCGCCGACAGCGTAAAATCCGAAATCCTCTTCCTCTCTCCGCAGGGAAATGCGGAAGTTCTTCCAGAAAATTATCCTGAAAGCCATTCACGACACGCAACTTGGAAAGATTCAAACGCTTCAGTTCCAAGTCCGTCAATTCCCCGGGCACAACCACCGCTTCCGGCCGGGCGCCGGGAAGATCGAAGTCCCGGGCATCCGCGAGACGCCACTCGACAAGGCCTTCATCGAGAAGATGAAACATCCGTTCGATGCGCGCCTCGAATTGCGGATCTTCCATCCTCCGCTTGATCAGCACCCAAACCGGAGGCTGGATCGCTCCAGTATCAAATCTTCCGGCCCAATTCCAAAAATCATTCAGCGCGGGAAGCACGTTCCAAAGCGGGATTCGTGGAGAAATATCCGTTCCGCAGCAGATTTTCCGCATTCCCCGGTCGCTGTATAAATAAGGCATCATCAGCAATTTGTTGATTCCTTTGGTCAACAGCATATTCCCGATCCAGCTCATCACTTCCGTCGTCAGATAGTACCCGTAGACATTGAAGCATTCGCACAAGGCCTCCTTTCTTCGGCCCCGGATCGCCGCCGCCTGCGCAAAACGGGCATAATGCCCGTCGCGGCCGCCGCCGGGATAGATCATCCGCCAGATCGCATCGACGCCGGGCACATGCATCGGGGCGAGAACCCGAAGCGGAGAAAGAGTTCCCCTTCCCGTAAAAAATCCGTCATCCTCATCAAAATGCCCTTCGAACTGCAAATTGTGTTTTTCGCACCACGACGCAAGTTTTTCCGAGTAATTGCGGGCAAACATCTCCGTACAGCATTCCAGATACATTTCTCCAGCTTCCGAGTGATTTTCCAGAGAGAAATGCTTCCCGTCAAAGACCTTTGGCAGACATTCGGCAAGCTCAACTCCAAAACGCTCCTTCAACTCCCTTTCAATCCCCTCCGGCAGCGGGATGCACTCCCGCGGGATGGACATCAGCTCGTTGGAAAAGGTCACCTTCCAAAAAGGTTCGTCCGTAAAAATTCCGCGAATCGTCCTGCCGAATTCATCCCCCAATTCGCGCGCGTAACGCTCGTAAACCATTTCAATGAAATAATCCGTCCCGATGCCGCCGATCAGGTCGGGAACCATCTGAACGCCGATCTTTCCGGCGCGATCGACATAGCGGCGTCTTGCCTCCGGGTGAAGCGCCAGAAGACGATTTAGGACGCCTCCGCTGGGCCAGCCGGATTCGTCATACAGCATCATCGTGAGGTTCTGTCGCTTGCACTCCGCCACGGCAATTTTGACTAATTCAAAATATTTCCTGCCGAGATAGGAGACGTCCATTCCCCGAAAGAAGAAGTGCTTTTGAAAGGAATCGGACATTGGATGCAGATAAACGCACCGGAATTTGGCTTTCTTGATCGAGGCAAGCTCGCGGACGATCCCCGCGGGGGTGGGATTGGCATTCCAATACCAGAAAATTCCGGGTGAATTCTTTTCAAGCTTGCGGGAGGGACCGATTGCGCCGCTCATTCATCGATATTCCCAAGTTTTGCAATCATAACTCCATGCCACGCCGATGCTCGCATAATTGTCGAAACACTCCTCTTCGCCGCGTCCGCCGCTTCCGTGAAAGAAGCACAGCGCCTGCCCGACCTGCGGTTCTTTGCGCAGATCCAGCATGGTTCCGGCGGTGATTCGTCCGCTGGCCCACGGCCATTGTTTCTGCCCGAAGGTGAACAATCGCCCGGTGTCGTGCCATTGACACAGGTCGTCGCTGACCATTTCGCCGATTCCGTTTTGCGGAGAATGCCAGAGGTAATATCGGTTCTCATCGGCAAAAACCGAAACATTTTCCCCGCACGCAATTTGTCCGCGCGGCATCCAGTGGCACAAGTCCGAAGAGGTGGAGAATTTGCATCCGTCCTGTTTATAAAAACACCAGAACAACTTCGTTTTGGAATCCCGAAAGAGAAAAGGATCGATCATCCGGCCCATTGCTTTTTCAGGCACGTCATCCCCTTTGACCATAATCAGCTTCGGTTCGCTCCAGTGCTCGAGATCCGGGGAGGAGAGCAGGAAAATCCGGCAGCGTTCATTGCCGAATTTCTCCGCGTTTTCCCGGCAGTAGGTCTGGCAGCAGAGATAAAATGTTCCATTGTGCAGAATGACATTTCCGGGGCTGGAATAATTGAAACGCGGATCTCCGGGGGTCAATTTCCGCACCTTGGAGAAGTGCACAAGGTCTTCGGTCACGCACATTCCGACATAGGAGAGCGGAAGGCTTCCCGGATGGTTCTCCACGATCGAAAAGAAGAGGTACAATTTCCCGTCGCGCCAGTAAGCGGCCGGATCGCGATATGCGGTAAACTCATCGCCTTCGATCAGCAGCGATGACCGCAATTTTTCAAGATCAAACATACAATGAAATCCTTCGTGCAAATGCGACGGTGTTATGGTTGTGCGAACGTGATGGATGGTTTCGCGTATTCCAGCACGGTTCCCGGCGCCGCTTTTCCCAGAAAAACGGCAAGGCAACGCATCTCTTTGCCCTTGATCTCTTTAGAAATGACAACTTGAAATAAAATCGGGGTTTTCACCCCCGCGGATAATTTCATCTTTTGCAGGGCAAATGCTTTCTGACCGGGAATTTCCGCAAGCACCAGGATTTCCGTGTCGGCGGAGGCGGTGATGGAGCTAGTCACACGGTACATGCCTTCGGGCAGCACCGGACAAAGAAATCCGCTTTGGAGATAGGCGGGCTCCATCTTTCCTGATAGGTCGGGCGACTTCAAAATTGTGACGACGATCCGGTCCGCCTCGCGTTTTTGCGACATGCACCCCGGAGTTTTGCTCCAGAAATAGCTCTGCATGGGAATACTTGCCGAGGTCGGTTTGCGCCCTGTGAAATTGGGGTCATTGACGACGAATTTGAATTTCCCGTTTACTGCGGAAGGTTCTTTGAAAACAAATGCCGACAGTGCTTCTTTGTTCCAGAGATTGTTCTCCGAGATGCAGTTTTGCGCGGAGGCAAATCGGATGAAGGCCAGATCTTTGCAGGTATTGTTGCGCAGCGTGAGACCATTGACGTTGTATAGATCCAGTCCCCTCACACCGCCGGCAATTTGGTTGTTTTCCAGGAGAATATCGCGGAATCCCGCGTTGGGAGCGAATTTCCCTTTGGCGATCGAATACCAGAGGGAGATTGGAATGAAGGTATTGGTGATCTCATTGTTGCGAATCACCACATTGTAGGGCAAGGCTCCTTCGCGCCAGCCGCCGAGGCCGCGAAAATAACTGGCGATCAGAATGCCGAAATCGGAGCAATCGCCGAGCGAATTGTTTTCGAGGAGGGCGTTTGCGGCCTGCATGGTGATATTGTTGTGGCGATTGTTTCGGAAATGACAGCCGGAAACGACCGTTCCGATTCCGCTTTCCTGAAAGAAAAACACCTGATCGGGCTTGAGCACATGCGCGCCCGCCCCCATTTTTTTGCGGCGGGCTTGCTCCGCGTCGTTCGCCTTTTTGCGGTACGCGAGCCAGTCCAATTCGGGCGCAAGGGTTTTTGCCGTGCGGATTGCGTCTGCGGCGATGTCTCCGTCGAGCACGTATTCATGGATCGGCAAATTTGTTCCGGGAATCGCCTTTACGGAGACGACCCGGGCCATTCCTTTGATTTTTCCGTTGTCGTTGTCCACAATATAAACCCAAAGCGGCCGTTTCAAAACAAGCGTTTCCCCGGGACGCACCTCTTCGCCGTCATACAGACGGCCGAGATCGACAAGCAGCCGGTTGCCTTTGTGTTCCAAAACATGGCCCCCGTATCCGAACACATTGACCGCGTCGTCGCCGAAGTTGCGGAATTTGCAGTTTTTGAAATAAATCCCGAAGAAGTTATCTGCATTGATGCTTCCGTCCGCGGCCGAAGACATCAGTGCGCCGTCTGCCGGAATAATCTGACAATTCACATAACTTACCACGTAGGATTCGGATGAGGGCAGTGCCGACGCTCCGGCGTTGAGCACTCTCACCGTATCGAGCGTCACAAACCTGGAACGCTTGGTGGCGACCATGCTCTGGCGATCCTGCCGCACGGGAAAGGCAATGCGAATGCCTTCCGGGATGGCGCGGTATCGTGACGACGAGAAGAACATCTTGTACCGGCGATTGCCGAGAGCCTCAAAACGCCAGGGATTGAAAACCAGAATGTCCGTGCCTTCTCTTTTTAGCAACCCATTTGCATCATAAGATTGCGCGGTGGTGTCGCGCACCAGTTTCCAGTTCGGGTCGTCGGGCGTCGGGTATCCGTCTTCGATTTTAATGATCAGAGACTTTTCCTTCGGATTGTGCTTCTCCAAAATCCCCTGTGTATGGGTTTTCAACGCGCATCGCAAGGTCAGGTTTTTGATCTTCAGATCCTCGCATCCGGCAATCAACACGCCGATTTCCGGCTGGGAAAAGATTAGTTCGGTATCCGGTGTTTCGCCTTGGATGGTCAGATGATCGAGATCGGCCACCAGGAGATGAATATATTTTGTAAAATACCGGTTGTTGGAATGCAAGCGATTGACTTTGGCGCAGGGGAATGCTCTTTCGCCGAAAAGGTTGCGCGTGCCCTGAGCATGCATCAAACTTTGGAAGAGATATTTTCCTTTTGGAATCAGCAAAACGGCATTTTTTCCTCCTGCCTTGCGGATTGCCGTGAGGGCGCGCTCAAAGGCAGGAGTGTCATCGGTGACTCCGTCGCCTTTGGCGCCGAAGTCGCGCACGGAATATTTTTGCGGTTCCCCCAAGTGCATGCGCATTTTGCCGTATGCAAGTTCGTCTTTGAAATACCGGACAAAAATCTCCAAATCGAGCAATGCTCTTTTGACATAGAAGGAGGAATCGGCATCGGTTTTGGACAGATTGTCGCGAATGATCTGTTCGAGCCGGTCTGAAATTTGGAGGCGTTTTTCAATGCGTTCCGATACGAGGGGGGGAAGTTTTGCGGCATTCTTCTCCGACTTGATCGCGGCGATATTTTTTTGCAGCGCTTCCAATTTTTCCGCCGATTCCGCCCGGATGACCGTGAGGCGTTCCTTTCCGGCGATGTTCCAATGGAACAAGGCGAGGTCTGTGTTCTCGCCCCGGGACGGGACGGCGCCAAAGGCCAGAAAAAAGGCAAACAGTCCCACAATGCAGCGATGTAGCATATCAAACTCCATGAATGATTTTTTCAGATGGAAAACGCGCAATACAGTCGGTAAGACAGCACTCGGCAAAAGTCGTGCCGTGTATTCCTGCGCCTCGGGATTCCCCAACCGGACTTTCTGCATTTCCGTCAGTAACTGGTGCGGGTGCCGTTCTTGTCAATATAAGAAATAATCCCCGGGACATCGTCTGCCTTCGTGCCGTTGCGGTCCTTGGTTTCCACATGTCCGTCCCCATAGGCCAGATTGATGCGGTCGTCATGAATAAAGCAGGGCGATCCTTCCACGCCGGTATTTTTCTTGGCCGCGGCCCACCAGCCGTAGAGCCCTCCGCTGGCAAGATAGTTGGCGGAATCCATGAACAAAGAGGTCTTTCCCGGCTGTTTCAGGCGACGCAAAATCCAGTATTCTCCATTGTTGACATAATATGCATTGCCGACAGTCTGCTTGAAAGTCCCTCTGGTGTAGCCGTAATAATCTTCCCCGTTTTCCCACGACGGAACCCAGATTCCGTAGACATTCCATGCGCGTTTTCTGGCCTCGCTGTCGTAAGGACGTCTGAAGCCGAATTCGGGGCACCGGGCTGACTCCAGTGGAAGATATTTGCTGAACGTCACTGTGTTATTGACCACGGATGGCAGCCCGCAGAGGACCGACACCCACGTGTCATAAGTCGAGCCGCCGCTGGAGGCCATGAGGAAGCCGTTATTGTCATCGGCGTAGCTGTAGGAGGCAAGCATCAGTTGTTTCATTTGGTTGACGCATTTGATAGTACGAGCCTTTCCGCGTGCTTTATTCAGCGCGGGCAGGAGCATTCCGGCCAGGATCGCGATGATCGCGATGACCACTAAGAGTTCGATCAATGTGAAATGCTTCCGATTTGAATTCCATGCCAGACGTTTCATCGTTCGGTTCCTTTCTGCTATTTTTTTCCTGAATCCGTGAATTTTTGTTGATGTATTTTTCATTCGGATTCACATGTTGATTTTTGCCGGATTTCCCGGTGTTTTTTGTTCTGATTTCCGATCCTGATTCCGCTGATTTTCCGATTCATCG
>JAQUYX010000068.1 GCA_028691615.1 Victivallaceae bacterium | reverse complement strand
AAACATCTCCTGTACAGCACCTGTTCCATTGAACCGGAAGAGGATCGCGGCGCAGTGGACACGTTTTTGTCGGAATATCCGGTTCGACTGATTGCGGATCAACTGCAGCTGCCTTCGTCGGATAACGATGGAGCGTATGCGGCATTGCTGGAACGCCGGGAGTAACTTTTCTAATCGGAATCTCCAGCGATTGAAGGATGGCATGCTTCGATGAATGGCACAAAGAAAAAACTGCCGATCTATTGTCTGGGCGAATTGACGGAACCACAGCGCGAGGTCGCGTTGACGCTTCAACGCTGGAGCCCGGATCGGGAAGCGATGCTGCATATCCATGATTTCACGGAACTGGTGTTTGTGGCGGACGGCTATGGGGTCAACCAGGTCAATTCCCGCAGCTACCCGATCCGGGCAGGCGATGTGGCGGTGATCCGGGAAGGCGCGACGCATAGTTTTCACACGGCAAGTGAATTGAAAATCTACAACCTCATGTTTCGTCCGGAGAAGTATTTTGACGAGCAAACCTTGCGCGTTCTGCGGGAATCGGAAGTCTATCGGAATCTTTTCGAAGGCGAAAAAAGAGAAAATGCCCCGGAGAAGCTCTCCTTGTCCCCCGCTTCAGCCGCGGAATTTCGGGCCGTCTTGGAAAAATTGGACGCAGAACTCAAGAGTCCGGAGGTCAATGCTGCAAGCCGACTGACCGTACAGGGATTGCTGTTGCTGCTTTTAGGAATGCTCGTGCGCGACGGAAAGAGGCCGCCGGAACACATTCCCGATCAGGCGTATCGGCAATTGAGCAAAATTCTGGCCTATGTCAATTTGCACTTTACCGAGGATCTCTCTTTGGAATCGGTTGCCGAAATCGTTCATCTGTCGCCGAATTATCTGGGCAACTTCTTCAAACTGCACACGGGAATCACCCTCTTCCGTTATTTGAGCGTGCTGCGAATGGAGGAGGCGGAACGCCTCTTCGCCAGTCATCCGCAATGGAACGTGACTCAGGTGGCGGAGCGCTGCGGCTTTGCCGATCCGAGCTATTTTGCGCGCTGTTACCGCAGATACACCGCACATTCTCCGTCGGAAACACGTAAAAAACATGCATTTCTTTCCCGCACATCTGTAAATAGTGCTAGAAAATCAAAATAATGTCATAGCTAAAAAAATTTTTTTGCGTATAATAATAAGAAAGACCGCAGAAAAATTGAAAGGAACTGCTATGACGACCTCCGCTGGGCTGTTCGAACGCTCGCGTTACGCCGACCGGGTACTGGGATGCTGGACCGGCAAAAATATCGGCGGCACCTTGGGTGCGCCTTTTGAAGGCAATCCGCAGATGCGCAAGATTGATTTCTACACGCAGGATCTGGGCGGGGAACCGATTCCCAATGACGACCTCGACTTGCAGCTGATGTTTCTGGAAGCGGTCGAAGAGTACGGCCCCACCAGATTGACCCCGCGAAAACTGGGCGAATTTTTCCTCAATTACGTCGTCGCCGGCTGGAACGAATACGGAATTGCCGCCTGCAACATGCAGTATGGGTTCTTTCCGCCGGTCTCCGGCATCCTCGGCAACGACCGCTGGAAATTCAGCAACGGCGCATGGATTCGCTCCGAACTCTGGGGATGTCTTTTCCCCGGCGAACCGGATCTGGCGGCAACCTATGCGGCAATGGATGCTTGCATCGATCACTGCGAAGAAGGAATCCATGCCGAAGTTTTTTTTGCCGCGCTGGAAGCGGCCGCCTTTGTCGAAGAGCGGATCGACGAACTCATTGCAATCGCACTTGCGCGCATCCCTTCGGAAAGCCGGATCGCCCAAACCGTGCGGCTCGCTTGCGATCTTTACGCGAAAAAAGTGAACTTCCCGGATGCGCGAAACAAAATCCTTGAGCACGATTCCGATCTCGGTTTCTTTCAAGCGCCCGCCAATCTGGGATTTGTCATTCTGGCGCTCCTCTATGGAGAAGGCGATTTCGGGCGCACGGTTTGCCTCGCGGTCGAGTGCGGCGACGACACCGACTGCACCGGCGCGACCGCCGGGGCAATTCTGGGGCTGAAGCTCGGACGCTCCCGGATTCCCGAAAAATGGTCTCAGCCGATTGGGGAAAGCATTCGCGTTGGAACGCTCAACCCGATGCACAACAATATCACCCTGCCCCGGACGTTGCAGGAGCTTTCCGATCGGGTGATGGCCGCCGCCGAACGGATTGCAGAGGAGAGCCAAACCCGAATCCGTCCCGGCAAACCGATCCCGGAAAATTATGCGGAAATGCTTCGCAAAGCGAAGAAAAACAATTATCTCCCCAAGGCGGAGCTGGAACTTCCATTCGGAACCGGCAGCATCTATCTGGCATGGCCGGAAACCATGGAAGCGGAATCGGGCAAACCCATGTTGCTTCATCTGGACGCCTCGGCAATGCAGATCAATACCAACGAAGCCATTGAATGTCACCTGCGTCTTCCCGAAAACTGGCACGCGTCCCCTGCCAATTTTGCGCTCCGGCGCAACGGCGGCGGTATTAATTTGACGCTTACACCGGGAGAGTTTACCGCCCCCGTCGAATATCTGTTGCTGGAACTCAGGCTCTCCGGCCGGAAGTATCCGGAGTCGGTGTATCTGCCGATCGCACAGAAAAACGCATTGCATTTTGAATGTACCTCGCCGGGAAATCACCTCGCGCGGCGCAATTGGCTCATGCAACAACGAATGCCCGTTCAAAGGAGTCAGGCATGAAACACATTCTTTTCATTCTCCTGTCCGCAGGCATTGCGCTGCTGAATCTTTCCGCCGGAGAAAGTGCCATGCCGACTCCCGAAATGCTGCCCGGACAACCGGTTCTTTTCGGCCGTCCCGCTTCGGATCGCAACTGTTGGAACGCGATGTCAACGCGCTGCGGCAACCTGAACAGACTGGTCGAACGCACGGAGAAACTCAGCTCGGAATTCAAAGTCGATCTCTCCGCGTCCTGTTATTCCAACCCCAAGGATTTTGCCCGCTATCCCGCCGAACTGCAGCGCACGATCGATATGCTCACCCGGCTGACTGCGGTCGAATGTCTGGAATACAAAGGGCGGTTTCTCCCGGCGATTTCGGCGCTTGTCGCACAGATTCAAACCGCGCCGAGCTGGGTCAGTTTTCACCACGACCGGTCGGGGAGAACGCTCAAAGGGGCGCGGTTCAGCGATCTCTTGGCCACCGAGCTGGGGGCGACGCTCGCCACAAGTTTTTACCTCCTCGGCGACAAGCTTCCGGAAACGACACGCACAGCCATTCGCTCCATGCTGGAGGAGTGGATTCTTTCGCCGTATCGCAAGTCAATGCGCGCAGGCGCTCCCGTTTCCGGCATGTGGTGGCTCACTTCGGGCAACAACTGGAACGCAGTCTGCAACGCCAATACCGCCATTGTCGCCGCGGCGCTTGTCACCGACCGGAACGAACGGGCGGAATTTTTCCGTCATGCGATTCTTTCCACAAAAAAATACCTCGCCGGTTTTTCTGATGACGGATATTGTTCCGAAGGAATGAGTTACTGGAATTACGGCTTGAATCACTATCTGATTTTATGCGAATTGCTGTATCAAGTCACCGATGGCAAAATCAATCTGTATCAAGGCGACGACAAACTGCAACGGGTTTTCCGCTTCGGTCTGGATGTGGAGCTGGCGCCGGGGGTCTATCCGGCGTTTGCCGACTGCCCCACGTCGGTCAAACTCAAATATCCGCTGACCACGCTGCTTGCGGTGCGGGCGAAACTCCCGGATTACGCGGCGCGCAGCCGTTTCCCGTGGGGAACGATCCCGCACTGGAACGCCATGGAATCCTGTATGATCTTCGACCTTCTCGCCCATGCGCCGGCGCTGCCGAAAACGGCTGCCGCATTGCCGCAGAACCATGTATTTCCCAATGGCGGAGTGGTCATCGCGGGTCGGGGCACTCCCGCGGCGCTGGCGGTCAAAGCCGGGCACAACGGAGAATTCCACAATCACAACGACGTGGGATCGTTCGTCTGGTATGCGAAGAAAGAACCGTTGCTCACCGATCCGGGGTATCCGTAATATACGCTTGACTCCTTCACCGCGCGGCGCTATCAGAGCGACGTGGTCAATTCCTACGGGCACATGGTGCCGGTGGCGGACGGTCAATTGCAGGAGGCTTGCGACGAATTCACCCAGCGCAAAATCCGTTATTACGGGACGGTGCTTACGCATGAATTTACCCGGGAGCGTTCCCGGATTGTGCTGGATCTGAAATCTGCGTATCCGAAGTCCGCGGGGTTGACCGAGCTCAAGCGCACATTCGAGCTCGACCATGCCAGCGGACGGTTGACCATTCGGGACGCGTTTGCATTCGATCGTCCCCGCGCCTTTGAAAATGCCCTGATCAGCTACCAGGAGTTTCAAAAACGTCCGGACGGCGGATTTGACATCGGGGGCATTGCGACCGCGACCATCACAGGTCCGGACAAAAATCTTCTGAAATTCGATTGCTCCAAGTTGAAGGCGAAAGTCCTGATTCACAAGACGCAGCCCAACCGGCTCGGCATTCGCCTCTCCGCCCCCGCACAACAAGGCACACTGGCCATTACAATTACACCAAACCATTCCAAGGAGGATACAAAATGATGAAACAGCAAAAATTCACACTGATTGAGCTCTTGGTTGTCATCGCGATCATCGCGATTCTGGCCGGAATGCTGCTTCCGGCATTGAATCAGGCAAGAGAGAAAGCGCGCGGCATTCTTTGCACCTCGAATCAGCGGCAGGTCGGCATGGCCACCAATATGTACCGCAATGATTACAATGGATATTTCGCCAATGCCTGGGGCGGATTTGAAAAGCGCAATTATGCGAACGCCCCCTTGATTCTTTCCGGGTATCTGGGCGGCCCCGATCAGTCGCTGGTCATGAGCAATGCCGATTATCAGAAAGATTCACTGATTCCGAAAACCATGTTCTGTCCCTCGGTGACGCCCGATCCGGCCTGTTACAAGTCCAATTACACTTACGCTTTCGGGTACAGCTACTATACAGGAAGCGTCATGAAACTCGACGGCACGATCACCGACGGCACTTCGGCGAAGAACCCGCTGCCGCGCAATTCTCTGATTCTCGCCGGCGACAGCTACGCGGTCGTAACCGGAACCGCCTATAACGGGAACGGGTTGCGTCCGGTCAATCAGACCTGGGGCGCCGCGCTCAAAACCCGTCACGGCGACCGGATCAATCTGCTGCGGATTGACGGCAATGTAGACAGCGTGGGCATCCCGGAACTCAAGGAAAATTATATTCTCTTCCGGACGGATTCCAATTTGAAACCGTTCCCATACGGCATTGCGGTTTCGGAATATTACGACCGCGCAAACAAACGGATTGCGCTTTAAGGGTACCTCTATTAATTGGCTTGAGCGAACAAAGCCAGGAATCATGTCTCAAAGATGAGATTTTATAAGTCCTTGGCTAACAGTGTTAACCAAGGACTTGCAAGGTGTCGTGTTTGAGCATGAGACACAGCTTTTTCGCCAAGTTTCCCAATTAATAGAGGTGCCCTTAATTTCGGGAAGATTCCAACCGGCGGAATTCGCGCGGAGAATATCCGCGCGCCCGATGAAATTCACGCGTGAAAAACTGCGGCGCGCCATAACCAAGCTGTTGCGCGATCTCTTTGACCGACAAGGTTCCCTCGCGAAGCAACTCCTCGGCGCGACGCAGACGCAGCTCAGTAAAATAGCGCTTCATCGTCACCCCGAAATATTCCCGGAAGAGCTCATTGAGCCGGTACTCCGAAAGCCCCAGCGCATCCACCACCTCGCCCACGCGAATGGGTCTTCCCAGATTGCTTTCAAAGAGATGCACCGCATCCGCCAGCAGCGGCGGAATCTCCAACGGCACAAATTCCGCCAACTCCATCAGAAAACGCATCGACAATCCCGCGATCCGGGGAATCTCTTCATGGCGGCGGCGCAGCAGTGCGCCGCGCAATTCGCCCGCCGTCTCCAGAAAATGCGCCGCGTCACCGACATGAAAATGCCGATAATGCCGGAATAAAGAACCCGCCAGCGACGGCAGAAGCGTCCCGCACATCTCAACCGACCATCTTGCGCATTCGCCCTGCCCGCGCTGCGCGGCGATCCGCCCGTTCGCGGTGCCGTCGAACAAATAGATTTCGCCGGGACATAGTTCCATTGTCCGCTCGCCGTCGGTCAGATCAAAAACGCCAGACACCGGGATTTCAAAGCACCACGGACCGTCCACACGATGTGTCGACGCGAATTGATCCAGACAACGCCCCCGCGACACATTTTGCGTCCAGAGCGGAAAATGCTTTTTCCGTCCGACCTGCCAATGCGACGACGCTTTGTCGGTCTCCTCGGGAAACATCTCGTCCCCGGCCAAATGATAGGATTGGTCCAATATCTTTCTCATACCGATTGCTCCATGAATGCTGTCGGCAGAAAGATATTTCCGGAATGCGCGTTTTGCAAATGAGATCGCAAGAAAAAACAATACTTTTGTCGCGTGCCATCCCGTCAGAACGGCAAATAGGCGGAATCATCCTCGGACAGATACCCCAAGCGGTCGCGATAGCCGGACGAATCGGATGGGCGTTCGTATAATTTCGACACCGCTTCCGCGTGCCCGTCGACATATCCGACATTGCAGCGCTGGTCGTGCCGGAAATCCGCATACCCCCCCTGCCTCGACGTTGTATTGTACAAAAACGCCGACGGCGCCGGTTGCGGCACGAAACAGGCCGTATCCGCCACCATTGCACAACTGGACGCAGTGCGCACGCGACCGACTTTCACCGGACGGCGCACCGGCGGATATGCCGTCGAAGCAAACGAGAGCAAATAGTTGTACCCGAACCCGGAGAAGCGTGCGGTCCATCCATCGATGAACAGAAGTTTGCCATGCGCATCGGGGCAGTCAAACACTTTGCCGCGCGTGGCGTCGCCTTCGTTCAACACCGCCGAAAGAATCCCCGCGCTCTGATGGTCGGCGGAGGAGTCCCACTGATTGTAGGAGTCGTCATGCGCGAGGCAGAGCACTCCGTCGGAGACATCCGCATACATCAGGTGCAAAAATGCCACCTGTCGAAGATTTCCGACACATTGAATCGCGCGTGCTTTGCCGCGCGCCACATTCAGCGCGGGCAGCAGCATGCCTGCAAGAATTGCAATGATCGCGATGACGACCAATAGTTCAATCAAGGTAAAGTAGTTCTGCCCTTTGCTGCGGATTCCGGGATTTTTTGCCGGAACGAATTCAACTTTGCCGTACACTGTGTTTGCCATTTTCCTTCCACTCCTCGGGGATGATCTTCGGTTCGGGTTGCCTGGATCCCATCCGGAAGGGAGGAAAACACGGAGCATACGGTTTCGCACAAGGCCGCACGCCAAGCAAGAGCAAAAGGCAAGAAAAAAACATGCCACACCTCTTTGTGTCTTTCGCACAAGCGGAAGGTTCCTCCTGAAGCAATGGGGTCTGGCTTATGCCCAAAAAACGGCAATTACAGTTGCGGGACAGCCCCCGGATCTCACGGGGTTCACCATTTATCGATTCTTCAGGTTTATTCTGATAATATAGCCCCAACTGGTAGGAAATGCAAATCCCGGCGTCGCACGGGAGGAAACTTTTCGGCATTTGCCGCGTAATTTTTTTGGTCAGGACAATTCCGTCCCGTCGGCCTCGTCGAAAATTTGAACCGACATCGGAGCCAGTTCCCGGACAAAATTCCGCCCGGAGATCTCCACGCGGACACTTTGGCGCGACGCGCTCGCATTCATCAGGAAACATACGCACTTCCCGTCGGGGAGATTCCGCCGCGTCATTAACACCCACGGATTGTCTTTTTTCGCCGCGGAGATCCCGCCGCTTTTTTCAAAAAGATACCGGAAATACTGCGCATGACTGTTGCGTATCATCGAAAAAACACCGCCCGAAAGTGTCAAGCGTCCGCCATGCTCCCCGACCGGCATCCCCACGGCGCAAACCGTCCCGGATCCGGGTTCGCGCGCCAGCTCCTCCGCGTACTCCGGAATCGCATCCATGCCGAAACAAGGCCCCGAAAAAAACACTATTTCCGCTCCGCCGAAGTCCAGAAACCGCTGTTCTCCCGGAATCTTCCCAGTGGATCTCAACATGCCGCACGCCTCCGAAAGAATCCGGCAGGCGTTCAGATTCTCGTCATACTCCGGCATCCGCCCCAGCAGCAGCAAACGCCCGCCGCGCACGAGGTGCTCGACCAGACGGCGTTGCCGGGATTGCGGCATGACTTGATCGGACATCACACAAAGAAGCCGGTTGGGGATTTTTTCCAACGGCTCCTCCTCCGTCCAAAGTTCCGGGATAAGTCCTGCGGCAAACGTCGTACTCAGGACCCCTCGGAGAAAGAGCGATTTCCACTGCGTTTTCGCCATAAAATCCGTTTCGAACGGCCCCTCCTCCGCGCCGGGGCGGAAGAGTTCCCACGGCATTAAAATTGCAAAATCCCCGACCAGCGTACTGGCCAAGAGTCCGGGGTGTTGCTTCAGCAATGCCCCAAAATCTTTCAACACCTGAAACGTCGGGCGCAGCGAACCGTCCGCCCCCACCGGAGCGCCATAATCATAATCACGGCAGCTCCAGCAAAAATCCGGGGGATTCGGTCCGCCGGTAAAAATATAACTGTTGAATCCGCGCATCCCGAACGCAAGATGCGCTCGCAGCGAGCAATTCAGATCCTCCGCAGTCACCGGCGGCCACTGGCCGATGCTTCCATTCTGAAATTCCGCAATCCACGGCGGCTCGCCCAGCAGCCGCAGCATCTCGCAGGAGAGAAAATTTTCCACCAGCTTCTGCGGCGTCGGCTGATTTTGAGGCCATGTCTGATCCAGCTGCCAGTAATGATCGCACCCCAGCAGAAACGGCTGCGGGAACGCACCGGAAAGCGTTTCCCGAAAATACGCCGTCAACCCCACGTTCCCCGCATTGTGGCAAAACGGCACGTCAATGCCGTTTTCCGCCGCATAATCGGCCAGCGTATGCATGAATTCCTGGAGCGTTTCGCAATAAAAATCCCCGTAATCCTGCTCCATAAGATACGCATGCGCCCTGCCCCGAAGGGAAATTCGAGGATCCACCTCGGTCAAATCGCTCCATGCCGTGCCGTATCGCTGATTGACCATCTCAATACAGCAAAACTTCCGCTTGAGAAACCGAGCATACCGTCCGTTTGCCTCGCCCAATTCAAGCATTTCGGGGTGATAGTCCAGCGAACCGCGCCAAACTTGCACGCCTGCGCTTTCATTGTCCAGCTGGAACAAAATTACCGCACCGCCCTGAGATATGAGATGGGGCGCGATCCATGGAAGAATCCGCTTGTACCACGCGCGCGTCTTTTCCAGAAACAAGGGGTGCAAATAGGACACGGTCGCCTCATGAATGATCGAACCATCCTTCCGCCGGGCAAGAACCTGCGGATATTTCTTCAGCAGCCAGTCCGGCAATCCGTCCGCGACAATCTCCGAATAAACATAAGGCCCCGGACGAACAACGACAGCCAGCGACTCCTCCCGCGCCATCGTGAGAAAATCGCTCAGATCATGAAAACCGTCTCCGGTATCGACACACCCGACGCCCTCCTCCGGTTCATGCAGCCGCCATGGCACATAGGTTGCCAACGCAGTGGCTCCGGTTTCTTTCAAGAGCCGCATCCGAGTGCGCCACTGCGCCTTCGGGACTCGGAAGTAATGAAACTCCCCGGAAACAAATCCGCAGATTTCCGCTCCGTTCCGAAAAAACATTCGATCGAATGCGACCGCTTGAATCATCGCTATTTCGCCTCCGGATTCCCGGTATGGAAAATCCCCACCGGAAGCTTGTGTTCATTGCATAGATCGGGCACGACCGTGCAAGACCATGCGAATCGAGCGGATTTCGGATTCGGAACCGACGGATGCGACAGCTCAATCTGGTTTCCGCCGACAATCCGCGCTTGCGCCGGATAGAATCGGCGGTCATCCCCGGAAATCTCAAACAAAGTCGGGCTCTTCCCGCTCCGGGTCGATAACGTCTGCGCGTTGTCAAAGAAAAGACGCATGCGGTTTCCTTGCACTTCCCAACGGCAGCAGACCGGGAAATCAGCCGGAATTTCCGTCTTTCCATAGGTGTGACGAAGTGCGAGATTCGCCAGCCGCACACCGACGCTTTGCTTGTCACCCGGATGAATATTGCGTAAATCGCCGACGTCATTGATGACCGCCATGCGCGCAAGTTTGTCGTGCTGCTGATAACGCCGCTGCGCCTCCATGACCACCGGAACCGTTTCCGGCCGCGAATGCCGGAACGGGGCGATCTGCACATAATAGAACGGCATCTCCTTGCCGCAAAGAATGCGCAACCCGAACGTCAGATCAAGCATGGCGTCGATATAGCTTAATCCATTGCGGATATTCGCCTCGCCCTGATACCAGATCGTGCCCCGCACCGCATAAGGCAGCAGCGCGGAAGTCACCGCATGGTGAAACGTCGCGCCGTCCTGCAGCGGATGAAATCCGGCATACATGGGACGCCGGATTTCCGCCGGCCATTCGGGGGGGAACGGCGGCTCGGTGTGCCGCAGCTTGGATTCTTCCAGAGCGGCGATATACTTGCGCGCAACCTCCTCGGCTTTCTGAATGTTTCTCAGATTGGCCGGGGTGCCCGGAATGCGGGTTTCCAATCGCTCAATGAGCATGCGGTTTTCCTTCGGACGCCGTTTCCACCCCTCCAGCGGGATGAAAGGCGCGATCCCAAGTCCGCCGTAGGAACAGCCCAGAATCCCGACCGGAACATTCAGGTGTTTGCGCAAGAGCTTTCCAAAATAATACGCCACACCGGAAAAATCCTCCGCCTCCCCCGGCACCGCACGCAGCCACCGTCCGGGATTGTCATGAACCGGGGTGTAGCTATAAGCGATCTTCGGTTTGTAGTAGCGCAGAAGCGGATCGTTCGCTTTGGCCGCCTCCGCCGGACCGCCGGCGGATTTCCGCAGCAGCCATGCCATGTTCGACTGGCCGGAACTGAGCCAAACTTCCCCGACGTAGATGTTCTTACGAACCAATTCTTTCCCCGATGCGCCCTTGACCGAAAGCTGGAACGGTCCGCCCGATGGCATTGCAGGCAGCTCAATCCTCCAGCGTCCGTCGTTCCCGGCGACTGCAGTGTGCCGGGTGTCTGCGAAGGTCAACTCGATTTTTTCTCCGCGCGCGGCGTATCCGTGAATCGGCACGGGCATCTCACGCTGAAGCACACAGCCGTCCGAAAAAACATTCGCCAGTTCAAGTGCCGACGCGACGCATTTTTCTCCGCCGCAAAGCAGGAGAAAAAGTGCGAAACATGGAAAGAAACGCATTTTTCCCATTCCCATTTTTATTGCTGGTTGTAGTTCAACGCCTCGGCCTGATTCTCGACGTAATCAGAATACCCCCAGGAGGCGACGTGCAAATCCAGAAACAGCAGATTGCCGATTCCCTCGGTGAACGCCGGTTTCGTCCAGACCGACGTGACCCATTTGGTACGCGCCTGCTCTTTGGTCAGCGACGAACCGTGCTTGAGATAAATCCGGCTCCATCCCCCCACGGACGCCCAGATTGCCGCGCCGTTGGCCTCGCTTCCGTAGCCGGGGGCCTCGGTGGCCAGCATCTTCCGGGAAGGACGATGGATCAGCCCGGCCCGCAACGTCCCGTTGCCGGGATAACGCAGTTTCTGCGCCGCCGTCAAGGTGGATTGCGCAGCGACATATCCATACGAAAAACAACCGTTGTAAGGATAATAATTAGCCGTATTTCCGACCATCACCTCCGGGTCGTAAGGATAGCAGGAATAAATCTTCATCCATGCCTGACGCTCCATTGCCCCATGCTGACGGTAAGGCATCTTCACGCCCGCGATATATTCCCCCAGCAAGCCGTACCAATAGAGCTGATTCGAGGAAGCATCGGTTGCGGAGATCGGCGGATAAAAGGAATCATTGGAATCGCCGTAAGCCGAGATGGCCAGACCGATCTGCCGCAAATTCGACGTGCAGGACGCGTGCGCCGCACGAATCCGCGCCTTTCCCAGCGCCGGCAGCAGCATCCCCGCGAGAATGGCGATAATGGCAATCACGACAAGAAGCTCGATCAACGTGAATAAAGTTGTCGTTTCCGCGTTTCGACTGCGCATTTCATCTTTCATTTTACTCATGAGTACTACTCCTTTTCCTTTTGGGTTGTTTCTGCACAGGATTCGGAAAAAAATGCAATCTCGGAAAATTTGATCTCACGGGGAAGTTTACTTTGCCGAACCGATTCGGCGGCCAGCGCCCCCGCCCCCTCGCCCAGCGCGACCGCGTTGCCGGTGACCCGGTAGCTTGCATGGGCATGGAAATCCCCGCTGATGCAGCGCCCCGCCAGCAACAAATTGGCGCAATCGGCACTGATCAGCGAACGCAACGGGATATCGTATGGCCGCACGGGAATTTTGGCGATCGCCTCGGTGCCCTCGCCGCTCTCCTCCGAGAGCGCATGAACATCGATGCAGAACTGAGCCGTGCACACCTTATCCAAATGCCGCACGCCATCGAGCACATCGCGCAGCGTGACCGTGTACAATCCGCGAATCCGCCGCCCCTCGCGCACCCCGATCATGGGAGCGCTGTTGCGCAGCTGCAGCTGACTCCAGCATCCGCCGGAATGCTTCAATGCGCCGATTATCCTCCAAAGTTCGCTGCGCGCCTCAATCGTCGCCGAAGTGAGCACATCGGCGTCAAGCCCGTTGCCCCAAAGGTGATTCATCATGCAAAGCACGGTATCCGATCCAACCGGACAGGCGGGGAAAATGGTCGGCTCCCGGTAACTTGCGCTGGTTCCGGCGTTTTGCAGCGCGCGGGAAAATGCGCCGATGGCATCATTGCGCGGGCGAAGACCGACGGTCATCTCTTCCAAATCGGCGGCGGCCGCGCCTCCGAGTTCGGCCAGCAAAGACATCGGCTGCGTCCGTTTCTGGTCGGAATCGCCAACATCATAAGCGCAATTTGCCATGCATCCGAGGTCGCCATCTCCGGTGCAGTCGATAAAAATTTTCGCAGGCCACGCCTCGCGGCCGGATTTGGATTCGGTGACCACATATCCAATCCGCCCATCGGATTCCTCGAGAATCGCGGAAACCACACGCGTGTAAAGACGCACGTGAACCGCCGCCTCCCGGCAGAGTTCGTCAAGAATGAATTTCATCGCTTCCGGCGCAAACCGGAACGCCGGATCAAAGGTCGAAGCAAACCCGTTGCCCCCCTCCGCAAGACGCTTGCGCACCGTCGCAAGAAAATCCCCCCGATTCTGATTGCCGTCGATGATCCAGCCCAAGAGGCCTGCCGTCCACATGCCGCCCAGACAGCCGTTGTTTTCCAGCAGCAGCACCGATGCGCCATTGCGCGCGGCGGTATATGCCGCGGCAACGCCGGCAGGTCCGCCTCCGGCGACAATCACATCATATTTTTCCCGAACCGGAAGCTCCCGCGCCGGTTCCAGCACTCTTTGCTTCATCGCGTCTGTCCCTTTCCTGTGTCGCTAAATCCAATATAAACTTTCCGAGAGGACTTGACAACGTAAAAAAAGACTGTTATTTTATAAAAAACAACTGAAATTCGGAGTTTTATCATTAAAATAACCCACATTTCCTCTCCCGAAGAGTTTGATCCCGCCCTGCAGATTCTCATGCAGCAAGGCAATTGTTCGCTGACCATCCACGACCTCCACGGCAAACTCCTTCGCCGCAACGCGCCGGGAATCATCGCCCCCTCCTGGTATGTGCATCCCTGCCTCTTCTGCAAGCGGAC
>JAQUYX010000067.1 GCA_028691615.1 Victivallaceae bacterium | reverse complement strand
AAAATAAATCTGACTATCAGAAAATCATTCGGATTTCGAACGCTCAAAGTTGCAAAAGTATGCTTATATCACCAGCTTGGCGAACTGCCGGAACCGGAGTTCGCCCATAAATTCTGGTGAAGAGGCTGAAAAACAAATCGTTCACACTGATCGAACTACTGGTGGTCATTGCGATCATCGCCATTCTGGCGGGAATGCTTCTGCCCGCGCTGAATCAGGCGCGGGACAAGGCACGCTCGGTAAACTGCACGAACAATCTGAAATCGCTGGGAACCGCGCTGATCATGTATTGCGACGACAACTCCGGCGCGCTGCCGACCATCGCCGGCGGCATGACCGGATACGCCTCGGAATGCTGGCAGAATTTGCTCTACGATTATCTTGCCGGGCAGAAAAGCACCGTCAACGCCACCCATCGCTGGCTTAAACACAACGGAAGCGTATTCAGCGTGCTCAATCGCAGCATGGCCTGTCCGATGGCCCCCTCGCAGAGCACCGACAAGCTGGAAATGTATCACCGCAATTACGGCATCAACTACTGGATGGCCATGCCCACCAATGACCGGCAGGGGACGACCAACTCCATCCACCGGCTGATTATGCCGAGCAAACGCATGGTGCTCGGCGACGTCGATTATGTTCAGACCACCGGATTTCTTACGGAAACCGCGCGGGTTTACAAGTCGACGCCCGGATTTGTCGCACCAACCGACCGGACCGAGCTGAACACCGTCGGCTTCCGGCACGGCGGACAGAATGCGAACTTCACCTTCGCCGACGGTCATGTGGAAACCCGCGTTCCCGCCGATGTGCCCGATCATAAGCTCGATAATCCATGGGAGCAGCGTTATTTCCTGGGACGCCAACTTCCCAACTGAATCTTTGCTTTCCTTATTCAAAACCCCAAAAAAATATTGATTTCAAAAAGAAGGAATATTGATCATGAAGAAACTGATCCTTGCCGCCACGCTGCTCGCTTTTGCCGGACTCATTGGCGCCGCCGATTTCGAATATGAATTCAACGCGGAGAAGAATCCGCTGGACATCTTCCGGCTCGACCGCACCTGTCAGGAGAAAAAGCTCACAGTCCTCGAACCCTTCGACGAAGTATGGATTCTCAAAAACCAGAACGTCAACAGCGGTCTCATGCTCTGGAAGGACATCCGCAAGGGCAAAATCGAATTTGAAGGCGGTCTCATGCAGGGGGGATTGCGCATTTACGCTCTCTACAGCCCCTCCACCGGCAAGGGCGTCGGGATTAACTTCCCCTCCGCGAACAGCCACAAAATGCAAATTATCTCCACGATGAACGGCAAACTTGAAGTTCTCGCCGAATGCAATCTGGCCGAATCGCCCCGCCAGCTGGAAGTCTCCTTCGAGATCACCGACGATAAAATCATGGCCTACGACGAGGGAAAACTCGTCTGCGAAGCAAAACTTCCCGCCGGTGTGAAACGCGGCAGTTTCTCCATCATGGGCACATGGGGCGCCAGAATCAAGCTGGAAAAATTCTCCGTCAAAAGCCCGGATCTGCGTTAAAAGCTCCTCCGCTTCCCGATAAAAAATTCATTTCCCCTTTCCATAGAATCCGTGATGGAGTAAAACCATGCACCGCAGAAATTCTTTTTGTTCCGTTCTCCCGTTACTGGGAGTTATTCTGGCTTTGTCCACCCCCGCGGTTCCGGGGGCCGAGACGCCATCACGGGAGCCTAATTTACGCATCGGCGTGGTTGGCGACATGCAGGCGATGGATCTCCCGGAAGACCGGGGGCTCCAGAATACCCGCAAAGCATTTGAGCTACTCGCCGCGCGGAACATCGACGTGCTGCTCAATCCCGGCGACATCGCGCAGCGGGCGGAACAAAATGTCTACACCCGTTACATGAAAATTTACCGGGAAGTCTTCGGACGCAAGGGAAAACTCCCCGTACATGTGCCCGTCCCGGGCAATCATGATTTCTGGCACAACCCGGAACTCCCGCCGGAAGAGTGTCTGAAGAATTTCGCCATCGGCATGGAGGAGAAGGACGCGCGGCTGATTCATAAAAGCGTCAAACAATACGATTTCATCAGCATCGCGGCGAAAAAGCGTTCCGGCTCCGGCATCAAAAACCCGGAGTCCGAGAAAGCCCTGCGCGACGCGGAGGCAAAGACGCCGGCCAATCACCCCATCTTCGTTGTCACCCACCGGGCCCCCTCCTGCACGGTGCTGGGCAGTTACTCCTGGGGCAATTACGAAGTGCTCAAACTTCTCGAACAACATCCGCGCGTCATTTCGCTCTCCGGCCATTCCCACTGCCCCGTCGACGATGAACGGTCGATCTGGCAGGGCGCCTTCACCGCCATCGGCTGCGGTTCGATCAATTACTGCGACATGGAGGATACCAAGCGGATCAACGGGCCGACTCCGCCGCGCGCCAAAGAGTGCGTGCAGGCGCTTTATCTGGAGGTGTTCGACGACCATGTCGACGTATTCCGCTATCAGGTGCTGACCGGCGAGGAGATCAAGCCGGATCGCCGTTGGAGAATCGATCTGCCTTACTCCCCGGCCAAGGCCCGTTACACCAAAGCGCGCGCCGCGACATGCAAAGCGCCCGAATTTCCCGCCGGAGCAAAGCTCGAAACCAGACTTGTCCGCAAAGGCGTGCGTCTGGCCTTTCCCGCCGCGACCCATGACGACAGCGTTCACACCTACGCGGCAAAAATCGCCGTTCTGAACGATGCGGCTTCCGCGCAAGCTCCGGCCAAAGAACTTCTGTTCTTCTCCGACTCCTATCTCGGACCGCAGCGCATGGCGAAAACAGTCGAATTGCGTCTGCCCGCCGAACACTTCGCGCCCGGAAAACGTTATCGGATCGAAATTCTTCCGCAGGAGGCCTTCGGCAAACGCGCGGAAAAAGGACTGACCGCGGAGATCACCGTGCCGGGAAATTTCCGCTTCCGCAAGAAATAACGCGGGGATCACCTGCTCCGTCAAAAAGAGATTTTATTTTCAGGCATTCGCACATATCGCGTTTCACGATCTCAGACAAAAGGATAAAAAAAACATGAGAAAAACGTTCGGCTTCCTCCTTTTCGCCTTCACCGCCGGGATGCTCCTTTCCGCGGCGGAACTGGCTCGCTGGGACTTTCCCAACCCAAAAAGCATTGAGAAGTGTCTGATCTGGGCAGGCAAAAATTCCATGTCCAAACATTACGCCGCCGACGCCGTCCCGGATGGATCGGTCAAAGGCTCGATTTGTTTTACCATGAATGCCACCGACGGCCGCGCGTTTTCAATCACGCCGGTCTTCCCGGGGAAGGTCAATATCCTCAGCGGCGAAAAATACCAACTCAAAGTCCGCTTGATGAGTCCCGACAAGCTTGATTTCACCCTCCACGTCATGCAGGATCACGCGCCTTGGGCGCGGCTGGCCAAACAGGCGACCGCTCGCGTCGTCACCGTGCCGAACGTCTGGCAAACCGTGACCGTGGATTTCGTTTCCGAACAGGACGAGCAGGATGGAATTCGCATGCCGTCGTTCTTTCTCGGCTCGATGAAACCCGGACAGAAGCTCTACGTCGCCGACGCCGTGCTTAATGGATCGAAGGCGACCGCCGCGGCAAAGCCCTTTTCCACCGACAACGACACCGCTTTGGGCGAGATGAAGCGCCTCAAGAAGTGGCAATACCGCGACGCGTGGAAACAAATTTCCGGCCGCCGCGAAAAAGTTTCTCTTTGCGGCGTGTGGGATTTCTTTCCGGTCGAAAGCGCCAAGTCGCCGCTGCCCGATGACAGTGCGCCCCGGGCCACCTTCGTCGTGCCGGGTCACTGGCGCGGAGGAAACATTTCCAATCATATCCGTCTGGACAACGGCAAACGCGTGACCGCCGTTTTCGGGAAAAAACCCGATCAAGTTTTTCACGCATGGTATCGCCGGAGCATCGACATCCCCGCGAACTGGAAGGGACAGGTGGTGAAGCTGCGCATCAACCGGATTGCCGAGCATGGAGAAGTGCTCGTCAACGGCAAGGTTGTCGCCGTCGACACCGACTTTACCGCCGACAAGAGTCTTCTAGTCGACATTTCCGACGCGCTTCGTTACGGAGAAAACAACACCGTCGCCATCCGGGTCGACTCCACCGGCAACCGCAGTTATGAAAAAGGCGGCATCATGGGGTACGTTTTCCTCGAAAAAATGCCGCGCAAAAACTTCGGCGACCTCTGTGTCGATCCCGACGAGAGCGATGGAAATTTAAAAATCCGTTTCCGCAATCCGGCGGTGAAATCCGGCACGCTGACCGTTCAAATCCGCGACAAAGCGGATTTGAACCCCCTCTTCTCGAACACGGTCAAAATGGGCGAACACGTTTCCATGCCCTTCTCCGCGCCGAAAAAATGGAGCCCGGACTCCCCCCATCTCTACCAGCTCGAAGCGACGCTCCGGGACGCTTCCGGCAACGAGCTTGACCGCGTGAAAACGCCCGTCGGCTTCCGCGCCTTCCGGGTCGAAGGCAGCAAATATATGCTCAACGGCAAGCCGATCAATCTGATCGCCGACACCATTTTGGACGCCGGCGCGTGGGGGATTGACTGGAAATACAACGATGACTTTTTCCGCCGCCAGCTCGCGACACTCAAGAAGTTCAACGTCAACGCAATCTATTTCAGCTCCTGCTATCCCCCGGAACTGCTCAGCGTCGCCGATCAGATGGGAATACTGACCTTTTCCGCTACCCGTCTGGAATACGACGAACACATGAAGCTCAACGACGAAGAGGCGATCGCGCGGTTCCGCAAAATCATCTCCGACATCGCCTCCGGCGACCGTTTCGACAACCATCCGTCGCACGCGGGGTTCCAAATCGACGTCTGGTACAACTTCCACCCCGGCACCACCAACCCGGAATACGTCGGGCTCAAGAGCGGCGGCAAATCCCATCCCGCCTTCGCCGCGGACGGCTCCGTCATCGAAAAGAACGGCGGCGACCCCAACCTCGCCGGCGACCGGCTGCAGCGTAAAAACCGGTTAGACCGCGCCGCCGCAATGTTCAAGAAAGCCTTCCCGTCGCAAGTGGTTCTCACCGGCGGGTCCGGGGAAGTTGGCGACGTCTACGCCACCCACGGGTATCACACCTGGGGCGCGCCGTTCGAAGAGATGCGCGCATTCTTCGGACGTTACGCGCTGCGCCCGGAATTGCCGATTTTCGTCGGCGAGCACAACATTCCGTATGTCGGAAGCCTTTACAACATCTTCAACTTCTCCGCCGCCGGAGCCGATCCGCTCGCATCGGAAAACTTCGCCCGTTACAGCGGCAACGAGGGCTACCGCTACCGCGGCATCTACGGGCGGCGCGCGCTCCACGACTACGGTCCGGGAAGCGTGCAGGACAGCACGACCGATCGCGACAAGGACGGCGTGTATTTTCTCCACAGTGATCTCTATCTGGCGCTGATCGAACAAAGTCTTGCCACGATGATTCCCGGATGGCGCTATTCCGGAGCCAACGGAATTGGCTTTTTCGGTTATGCCTGGGGCGGCCACATGCTGCTGGCGGGCCGTTCGGTTCCGCGCAACGCAAAGTTCCCCGACGACATGTCCGCACCGTCGTTCAAGGCCGAATATCTCCCCGGCGGAGCCAATCCGGTCGGATTCAACGTCACCGGCAAGGAACTCTTTCTCAAACCGACGACCGCGGCCGTTCCGTTCCAGCGGGTCACTTCCGCGATTCTCTGCGATTTCTTTGAAACCGGAAGCGATCCCTACGGTCTGGACCACGCGTATTTCTCGGCGGAGACCCTCCAAAAGAAGTTCGTCGTGTTTAACGACAGCGCCAATGACCGCAATTTCACCTGTGTTTTCGCGTTGAAGAACGCCGCGGGCGAAACGGTTCGCACGGAAACGCACACGCTGGACATTCCCGCCGGAACGCGCGGCACGGTGGATCTCGCGCTGCCGCTGCCCCGCACGGCAAGCCGCGGCGATTGGCTGCTCTGCGGCAGCGTCCGGGAAAACGGAAAGCAAGTCGCCGCCAAAAATTTCTCCATTGAAATTTTTCCGGCCGTTCCCGTCCCCGAACTCTCCGGCACGCTGACCGTCTGCGATCCGGAAGGGACTTTGACCGCCTATCTCAAAAAAATCAACTGCCCCTTCGAAGAGATCACCACTCTCAACGATCTCCCGAAGAAGGGGGTTCTCCTGATCGGGCGCCGCGCGCTCTCCTTGAATCCGACGGTTCCGGATTTCAACAAGCTGGCCGAATCGGGATTGAATACGCTGATTCTCGAACAGAATCTCTCGACCTCGGCCGAATTGATGAAAGTGCGCAGTCGCCATGCCTTCATCAACGCCCCGGCCCATCCGGTTCTGAACGGGTTCCGGAATCCGGATTTTGCCAAATGGCGCGGCACGGACGCGCTGGCCGATTCGTATGAGATCAATCCGGCCACTCACGGCTGGTCGGCCTGCGGCAGCCGCAACATGGTGGCGAGCTACGTCTTCCGCCGTCCGTCGCACGGAAATTACCGCAGTCTCTTGATTTCCGGATTCGATGCGTACCAGACGCCGCTTCTGGAGTACCGGCACAGTCAGGGCAGCTGGATCGGTTCGCAGCTGGAGATTGTGCCGCGACTGGGCAAAGACCCGGTGGCCACCACGATCTTCGCGCGGATGCTCGAATATCTGGATCAGCGCGGCGTGCAAAGCAAGGAAACGCTGTTTTTCGGCGGCAAAGCCGGAAAAAAGCTGCTCAGCCGCATGAAAGTCGCGTACCGGAAGATCGACGCATTGACCCCCGAAACGCTCGCGAAAGGCCAAGTGCTGCTGATCTCCGATCCTGATTTCGACGCGCTCAAGATGGCGTCGCTTGCGATCAACGAATTTGTCCACGACGGCGGGCGGGTTCTCTATCTTCAGACCGGCAAGGAGTTCTCCTCGATCTGGCTTCCCTTCGTCGTCCGTCTCGACAAACAGCAGAGCCGTCAGGCGCTGCATCGGGCGGATTCGCCGAATATGATCTGGCGCAACGGCTGGGGCAATAACGATTTGTATTGGCACGATCTCTTCGAAGTGCCGTGCTTCCGGGATTACCCGCCGCAGGCCAACGCGGTCGAGCCGGGGGTTCTGGTCGAATATCCCTACGGTTCCGGTTCGTTTCTCCTCTGCTCGATGGAGCCGAAAACCTTCGGCAACAAATACGCCACGGGGAAAACTTCGCGTCTTCTCTCGGCGATTCTGACCAATGCCGGAGTCACTTTGCAGAACCGTTCGACCGCCTATATGCCCAAGCAGGGCGAGGTGGATTGCACGGTGGATCTTGCCGCCTACAATTGGAATTTCGCGCTCGATCCGCGCAATGTCGGCATGCAGGAGAAGGTTTTCGCGGGCAAACGCGGTTCGCTCAAATGGATGACCGGTTTGATCGCTGACGGCAGAGAGGTCAAAATCGGACAGAGTTTTGAATCCTTCCTGCACATTGATTACGACGGATACGCATGGTATGTGCTGAATCTGGAGATCCCGGAAACGCTGCGCAATGCGGCGAAGGTCTATTGGTCGATCGGCGCGATCGACGACTACGACGAAGTGTTTGTCAACGGCGTCAAAGTCGGCGCCACGGGAAAAGAGACGAATTTCTCGTGGGTCTCGCCGCGGCTCTACTCCTTCCCGGGTTCGCTGCTCAAAGAGGGCATGAACGTGATTGCCGTGCGGGTTCTGGACGACCACGGAGAAGGCGGCATTATGAAGCTGCCCTTCACGCTCTCGAACCGTCCGGGAAGCGGCGGGGAGCGCGGCTGGCAGACGCCGTATCAGGAGGGGACGCTGCGCGATTATGATTACAAGCCCGACCCCGTCCGCCAGTATTGACACGAAAAATGCCCCGTTCCGAACCGGAAAGAGCTTGATTCTTTACGGTTCGGAATGTATGGTACTGACTGATAAAAATCGCTGTTTCTCCGGCTTTGGCACGAAAGATGCCCTGTGCCGTCGATAAAAAATAGGAAAGAGTCTTTTTCATGGCCTTTTGCATCCGTTTGTTCAGTTCGATGGAAAAAATTTTCTGTGACGAAGAGCCTTCCGGAGCATCCGTTTCCGGCGGATCGGCGCTTCGCGGAGAACGCCATAATTTCCAGTTTGCGGTCAACTCCGACTGCGGGGAATGGGTCGAGCTGGACATCGCCGACGCCGGTTTGCCCGTGACGGTTCGCGAGGTCGGCCTGGTTCCCGGAAATGTCCCCGAACCCGGAATGCGCGACGACAATTACCTGCGCACGCAACCGGGATTGTTTCCCGATCCGCTGCTGCCGGAAGAGAGCCGGAATTTCCGCATCTCCGCACGGAGCTGGAAAAGTTTCTGGGTCACCGTCGAAGTACCGGAAACCCAAGCCCCCGGAGAATATCCCGTTGCAATCACACTTCGCCGCCGCGAATGGCACAACGGAGAAAAACAGCCGCCGGAGGAACATCGCGTCTGTTACCAGCTTGAAGTCAAAAATTCCGTGCTGCCGGAACCGGAACTCCTGCACACCCAGTGGTTCCATACCGACTGTCTTTTCTCTTTCTACCGGGTGAAGCCGTGGAGCCCGGAGGCATGGACTCTGCTGGAACGATACTTTCGCGCCGCACACCGATTGGGCATCAATCTTCTGCTGACCCCGATCTGGACACCGCCGCTGGACACTGCGGTCGGAACCGACCGGCCGACAACCCAGCTGATCGGCATTGTCCGGGAAAACGGTCATTACCGCTTTGATTTCACGCATCTCGAACACTGGTTTGCCCTCGCGCAAAAATGCGGAATTAAATCGTTCGAAATGGCCCACGCCTTCACACAGTGGGGCGCGCAGTTCACCCCGCAGATCGTCGCAATGGAAGATGGCGTCGAAAAGAAGATTTTCGGCTGGCATGTTGCTTCGGACGCGGCGGAGTATGCAAATTTTCTGCACGCGTTTCTGCCGGAGCTGTGCCGGGTGATCCGGGAGAACAAACTGGAAAAAAATGTTTTTTTCCATGTTTCGGACGAGCCGGAAAAGAAGCATCTGGAAATTTACCGCAAAGCGTATAAGCTTCTCAAGTCGCAAATCGGAGATTTTCCGGTGATCGACGCATTGAGCAATGTCGATTTCTTCGCAAACGCGACGCCGGATATTCCGATTCCCTCGGTCGACCACTTGGAAGATTTTATCCGCGCCGGAGTGCCCCGCCGCTTCACCTACTATTGCGTCGGCCAGTGGAAAGACGTCCCCAACCGGTTCATGGCGATGCCGTCGGCGCGCAACCGGATCATGGGAGTGATGATGTATCTCTATGACATCAAAGGATTCTTACAGTGGGGATTTAATTTCTGGTACTCGCAGTTTTCGCTCAAGCACCGGATCGATCCCTGGCTGGTCACGGATGCTTACAACGCCTTTCCGTCGGGCGACGCGTTTCTGGTTTATCCGGGAGCCGACGGAGAGCCGGTGGACTCCATTCGCGGGGAAGTGTTTTACGAAGCACAGCAGGACTTGCGCGCGCTGCGTCTTCTGGAAAAGCACATCGGCAGAGCCAATGTCGAAGAGCTCATCAACCGCAATCTCGATTCCCCTCTGTCGATGACGCAATATCCGAAGGACGCCGCATGGCTGCTCGAACTGCGGAAAAAAGTCAACGATATTCTGGCCTGAAAACCGGAGCTTCGAAAACCGCAGTCGAAAGAACCGGAGAGCTTCCGCAAGGGAACGCTGAAGGAGCGGCGGATTTGCAAATGTCGCGTCAGGCGGTATATTAAAGAAAAAACGCTTACGGGACATCTTCACTTTATGAAACAATGCTGCCGACTGCTTCTCTGGTTCCTCGCATTTCTCCTGCCGCTGAAATTCGGCGCGTTCGCCGTGTCGCCGGTAACGACAAGTTACTTCCCGGAAGATCTTTTCAGCTGGGCAATCGTCACTTGGCCGGGGCAGTCGTTTGGAATTGCCGGAGGCGTTGCGCTATTGCTCGCCGCCATCGCATGGCCCATGCCGAAGATTTCGCTGCGCAACGGATCGCTGGGAATCGCTCTGGGATTTCTGGTGCTTCTTCCGCTGGCGGCGCTGCCGGGATTCCTCCGCGCGTCCTGTGCGGAATATCCGATTCTGACGCTGGCGCATCTTGCGGGGATCGGCTGCGCCGTGACCG
The DNA here is from genome assembly GCA_028691615.1 of Victivallaceae bacterium. Lineage (GTDB taxonomy): Bacteria > Verrucomicrobiota > Lentisphaeria > Victivallales > Victivallaceae > JAQUYX01. The sequence continues at coordinate 3,685 of JAQUYX010000067.1, read as the reverse complement.
CGTTCGCCATCGCAGCGGAGGCGGACGAAATTTTCCGCAAGGGATTTTTCTCGGCGGTGGCCGCAGGAGTGCTGATTCTTGGCGTACTCGGCGCCCAGCAATACTTCACCGGATTCGAGGAACAGGCCAGATTTCTGGCCGAACAGCAGAAGGCGACCGGAGCGGAAACGCTTTATTCGCAGGCGTTGACCGGGCGGATTCTGGACACGCGCATTTTTGCGACGTTCACCGGGTGCAATGCGCTGGCGGGATTTTTGCTGCTGACCATCCCGGTGACGATCTACACCATTTCCCGCTGGAGCTTGCGCTTCGAGCCGAGGAAATGGAGCAAACTGCTCTTTTGCGGCACGGCGATTGTGCTGCTCGCGGGGGTGTTTCTGGGAACCAAGAGCAGGGGCGGATTTCTGACGGCGATTCTGATGGCGGGAGGAACTTTTTTTCTGCTGCCGCTCCGAAGGCGCTGGAAAGTGCTTGCCGCTTCGCTGCTGGGTTGCGTAATTCTGGCAGGCGCGTGGTACATCGGGCAGCGCGGACGCGGCTTCGGCTCGATGGCGGAACGGATCGACTACCTCCGCAGCGGGGTGATCGTCCTTTGCGAACAACCGCTGGCGGGAACCGGCTGGGGCGATTTCATGCACGAACACATGAAACTCAAAAAACTCCCCGGCACAGAGGCGGCCAACGACCCGCATAGTCTCCTGACCGCATTCGCGTCGCAATCGGGGATCTTCGGGCTTCTGGGTGTGCTGGCGCTGACCGGAATGATCTTTTTCGTCCTTTTCCGGCGGTTTAAATCGGGGGAAACGACCGACGAAAAGATCTTTTTTGCAGCGCTTCTCTGGGGAACGGGCGCATTTTTTGTGCATGCGTTAATGGATATGGACTGGCTGGTTCCCTGCTCCATGACGCTCTGGGGCGCGTTGGCGGCGGTCGGCGCGGCCAAGCCGGATTCCCGGAAGGAAGCCCCGGAACGCAGCAAATTTTCCGGCTATGGCATGCGGATCTTCTTCGGCGCGGCAGGCATCCTTACGGTGTGTTTTGCCTGGAATCTGGTCGCCTCGGAAAAAGCGTTTGACCAACTCATCGCCGCAACCAGCGCGGCGCAGCCGAACGACGGACAGGTGATCCTTCTTTACCAAAAAGCGCAGCAAATGCGGCAATCTTCCCCCTTCCCCGCGTGGCGGGCGGGCGACTACTTCCTGCAGCACCGGCAATACGCGATGGCCGAACAGTTCTTTGAGAAAGCGCAGCAGCTCCTCCCGGAGCGCTCGTCTTTGCACTACCGCCGCTATCTGACCGCGCGAGCACGCGGAGATTTCGCCGCGGCGAAAGCACACCTCGAAGCTGCGCACAAGGCCTTTCCCAAGCACCCGGACTACCAGCCGGAACAATGACAAAAGAAAACCGGCAAAGATTCGCTTGCCGCGAAACGCTGCCGGTTCTTTCTGCAAACTCCTTCGAAGGAGTCGCTTTCTTCCAGACTATTTGCCCTTGTCCGGGTCGAGCAAATATTGATCGAAGCCGTATTCGTTCTCATCCAGATACTTCTTCTTGAGTCCGAAGTCGCGGATCTTTTTGTCGATCGACTTGGCTTCCTCAAGATAGCTCTTGGCGGCCACGGTATCCGGAGCGAGCGCCTGTACGGTCAGCACGGCCGCAAGGCGGCTCTTCTTGACCGTCTCGGATTCGGCCGAGAAGATCCAGCCGAGTCCGGGGATGTCGCCGAGATACGGCACTTTGTTCACGCCGCGAACCACTTCGGACTTGTCCAGCCCTCCGAGATAGAAGGTGCCGCCGCCATTGTCCAGCATGATCTTGGTGGCCAGTTTGGTCACGCTGTTGCGGGGAGTGCCGTCGCTGCGGAACCCGACCAGATTGACGTTGCGCATATCCACCTTGACGATCGACGCCTTGCCGTTCACCTCGGGAGTCAGCTCCAGAATGAAGCCGAATTCCAGATTTTCGGTCACGCGGATCTTCGGATTCTTGACGGTCGTCTCCGGCGTGGTCTGCTTTTCCAGCGAGACTGCGCCATCGGCGACCGAGCCGACGATTTTGGTCGACGCATCGGTGGTTTCCGTGGCGTCGGCGATCACCGGGAAGCGGGTCACCGCCTTGATCGTGCCGGTGCAGCGGTTCATGATCGCCAGCGTGCCGGAGGTCACGACCTTTGCTTTGCTTCGCGCCACCAGAAAATCAAGAAACTTGGTGTTCCAGCGGGGGTTGAAGTTGATATAGCTGGCGTGCGCATCCTTGACGAAGGTGAAATTGTCCGAAATCCCGTTGATTCCGTTGGTGCCGGGCAGGAACGGTACTCCGCTGAGATACGCGGCTCCGGCGGCAAAAAGATCGGTTCCCATCCCGTTTTTCCACGCTTGGAAATCCACGCCGAGATTGCCGTCGTTTTCGCTGTCGATCTCGTAGATCGTATATGTGATCTGCGCCTCGGTGGTCGGCGCGTCGTATTCCGCGAGAAGTTTGCGAATGGTTTTCTCGGAGGACGGCGTGCAGTAGAAGAGCAGCGCATTCAACGACACATCGCTGACGACCGTGTCGATCCCGCCGGTCAGCTCCGCACCGTCGAGCGCCCGCTGAATGCCCACATTGACAATGAGCTTGCGCAGCGATTCGGCGTCATAATACATCGGGTAATAGAGGAAGAATTTGCGTCCCGCCTCCGACGAAAGCCCTTTGCGGTCGAGCGCCTCCACCAGCTGATCGATCGTCATTCCGTTGCCGGAAGGCTTGAAACGGTACTCTTCCGCCGAGACAATCAGCATGCCGGTGCCGTCGGCATAACGGATGGCTTCGACCTTCGGCTCGTTGGTGTCGATCCGCCGCGAACGGACCGCGGCCATCAGGTAAGGCCGCAATTCATACGGATCGGCATACTTAAGCTTGTAGGCCTTTGTATATACGAACGGGTCGGCGTTGGTGTTGACGAAATTGACCGTGCCGGTCTCCTTGTCAATCTGCACATTGAGCAACGGCAGAACCCGGGTCGGCAGCGGCATCGGCGTGGGAGTGTTCCAGGCCGGTGCGATCTTGTCGACGGGGTCCGCCCCGAAAGAGGCGAAGGCGGCGACCGTGGCGGCCGCGGCGAATAATGTTTTCCGGTACATCTTATTTTCTCCTTAAAATCAGATCGTGTTTCCGTTCAGTTTCCCTTTGGGGAGGTTTTTCCCGATGATCGGGGTGGCCTCCATGGTCACGAAGACGCGCATTTTGCTGTCCACCTTGCTTTCCGCGCCGAAGAGGTATTTCAGCACGGGGATCTCCCCGAGGAAGGGCATGCCGTTGTACTGATTGACTTTGACGTTCTTGGAAAACTCGGCCACGAGTTTTTCCGTGCCGCACTCCAAGGTGATGTTGCTCGAGAAGGTGTTGCTGTCCACCGAGGTCAATCCGCGTCCGTCAACTTCGGAGAGGGAATCGACCGTGAGCACCCATTGTCCCATCAAGGTCAACGCGCCCTTGTCGGCATTTTTTCCGAAACAGACGATCGGCGCGCTCAGGAAATAACTGTATTCGGAGGTGTCGAAGCTCTCCACGGTGGTGCTTTGCGTGTCGTCCTTGACCAGCAGCTGAAACTCCGGCGTGAACCGGAAACGGTATGCGGCGGATTCAAACTCCTCCGCCGCCGACTTCGGGTCGTTGACGACCACCAGAGAGCCGGCGGTGGAAC
>JAQUYX010000261.1 GCA_028691615.1 Victivallaceae bacterium | reverse complement strand
CTTGCGTTCAAAATCATTGTAGGGGCCTATGCAGGGACGCATCAGCAATTTGTCGTTTCCGCAGAGACCGGACGCAATGTTAGTCAGATGATTTCCGCTCAGCGGAGCGGCATTTACGCAGGGAACCATTAACCCGACCCGCATTTCAGGATTGATCCGCTTCACGGCGGAATGGATCATCGTTGCTATTTCCTCCAGACGTTGTCCAAGAAAAGCAATCCATTTTTGTCGGACATCAGCTCGTTCAAGCGTAGCCTGAAGCAGAGTTTCACGCGACCATTCTGTGCCGGAATACCTGCTGAATTCCGAAATATGCAGTTCACAAAAACAGCCGATAGTATTTGCATATCCGGTCAGCATGTATCGCAGATCGTCATCAATATATACATAATCCGCGCCGGTTCCGGCAAGCTCTCCGAAAAAGAAATCTATAAAAGAATCGAGCTTCGGATCCAGCAGACAAGGCAAGCGATGATCACATGCTCCGTCTGCAGTTGTTGCCCAGTAATCGTAATCATTATGACCGCGATGGTCGGCATGGCTTTTCGGCTGAGCCAGACTGCTGTTGATCCCGACCGAATTGAACCCCTCTCTGCGGAAACGTGTCACGGCAGATTTGAGGTTTGCCGCTTCCGTCTTGATTTCCGAACGGGAAAGCTGATTCCATACAAGATATTGCGCATCCGTAAAAAGCAGGACATCCCTTATGTCTGCTTCTTTGCAATAGCGTACCGTGTCGTCAAGGATTTTCTCAAAATTCCAATAAGGCAGATAGAGTCTTAAAACCGGGTTGAAGCGATTGTTCGGGAAGAGTTTTTTCATAGTTTTTCTCTCAATTTATCTATAGTTAATCCGTCTTCCGGGATGAATCTCCGCCAGTAGGCGGCGGAATCTTTAACTTTGTATTCAATATCAATCGGCAAGTCCGCTGTGCCGCCGAAGATTTCCAGCGTAAGATAAATTGCTTCGCAACGGTCGGGCATATTTGCCTCGGGAGTTTTTTCATAGGCTTCCGCAATTGCATTAATTACTTTTTCGCCGGAGATGATCCCTGTGGCGTTGCAAGCGTCATTGAACGGCAAATGTGCGGACTTTTTGCCGTCCGTCTGCTGAAGGTGAATAACCGGTGAATATGGCGCGAGTTGCCGCAGCCATTCGTATGTGTCGCTGTCGTGCTCGTCCGCAAAGAGATAGGGACATGTTTCAATAGCCGTTTCAAGTTCGTTAAGCGGTTTTGAGGCTCGGATAAGATCATAGATTTTCTGCGGGCCGAGCCAAGTTCCGTCGAACCTGCCGGTTCTTTTGAATTCCGCAATGGCTTTCTCCAGCATTTCTCTTTCAGGACGCCGGAATTTGTGTTGTCCGCTTTGGTGTCCGGTGTCGATTGTAAGGTAAAAATTGTTGCCGGAACGGTGCTTTATTTCACGGAGAAGCTCCCGTGCGCCATTAATAGTCCATGGAATCTGATGCGGCGTGTACATCTGCTCAACACCGATTTTTGGAATTTCCAGTTTCGCAGCACGGACTGCGAGTATGGACAGTCGTTCAGTAAGGTCATTGAGCGCTTGATGGTAAAGTTCCGGGGATTGCAAAGTCGTCTGGTCGAACGCATGGCAGAAAAAACCGAGTCCGCATTCCAGTTCCCATGCGGTATTGAGCATCCGGCAGAGCCATCCGAAGAGCATTTTATCTGCGTTGCGGCGGTCGGGATGCGCCAGCCCGAGAGTGGAGTAAGTGCCATGTCCCGAATACAAATTTGCGATTTTTATATCATAGATCGGTGCGAGTTTCCGGATATCCGCCGCCCATGATGACAGATATGATTCATCCATATACAGCGGATCGCATTCGTTATCCGCGCTTGCCTCGACATAATGGATTCCGGCATCGGAGATCACCTTCATCCAATCTTTCGGACACGCCCAGCGTTTTGATGCGAAACAGTTGTCGATCGAAAGATAAATTTTCGGATATTCCATCTAATCACCAAAATATAATGAGGTCAGGGATTTAACGATTTTCGGGTTTCCGGGAAACGGAAGTCCGCGTTTGATCATTACGTTTTCGAGCTTCGCCACTTCCTCGCGGGGAATCTCATTTATTTTTTCGCGCATCATCATGCCCGTGCGAATGGAATCCGCCATGTCCTCCGCCATTTGCAGAAGACCAAGCGTGCGCTTCGGCGTGTCGGCTGACCCGATGGTGATGCCATGGTTCTTCATCAGCCATGCATTGGAAAACGAAACCACGGATTCGAATTTTTTCGCCAAGTCCATTGATACCACTTCCGCGTATGGAATTGCGAGAATCGGCCCCAGTTCAAGCACCGGTTCAGGCAGTATCGGACGTGTCAGGATATTGCTGTCAGTCAGCGAAAAACCAGTGAGTATCGGCGGATGGGCATGAATCAGACTTTTGAGGTCGGGACGCAGGTGATAAATATGCGTATGCATCGGTGTTTCGCCGGTCGGCTTTCGACCGTCCGCTGCAAAAAGCGTATTGCCATTTGCGTCGACAATGACAATGTCATCGAAAACCATATCTTCCTTGGGAACCTTTGTCGGAGTGATCAGAATTGAGCCGTCGCCGAGTTTTGCCGAAAGATTGCCTCCATGCGAAGCCACATAACCGAGACGCCCCAGTTTTGCGGCAACGTCAGCGAGTTCCTGTATTTCATCACGGTATTTCCGCTGCAGTTCATGCATTTTATTTTCCTCCGAGAAGTTTTCTCATAAGCCGACTTGCGGCAACAGCATCTTTGTGTTTAATCACGGACGCGATCTCGTCCATATCCGCCCCATCAAGCAGCGATTCCAGGAAATCCAGCCACTTGGCGCTTTCCTCCACCGCCGCCTTGCCGTCTTCACGGTAGGGAAACTGATCGATCGTCATCCATCCGCTATAATCTGTGCGGCGGAGCCAATAGAAAAATTCCAGATATTCGAGCGTATGTATGCTGCCCACGATCATGTCATCGTCCCACATACGGTAATTGTCGTTG
>JAQUYX010000260.1 GCA_028691615.1 Victivallaceae bacterium | reverse complement strand
GTTATCCCTTGCGTCGTCGGGCGAGAAGTGATTCTGGCGGTCGCCGCTCCGGAGGTGATTGCCTGTCACCCTCCGGCACGGCCCTTCAAAAAAAAGATCCTTGCGTGCTAACCGTAAAGAAGCCGGTCGCGGATTGCCTCTGCGTCGGTTTCGTCGAGCAACTCCGTCCGGAACTGGCGGTCATGCAATCGTGAGGCGATCCGGCCCATGAATTCGAGATAGGGCGTGTCGCATTTCTCGGGGGCGAGCGTCAGCACCACCAGATGAATCGGCTGATCGTCCGGCGCGGCGCCGGGGATTCCCTGTCGGGAAATTCCGACCAGACAGATTAATTTGCCGACCCCGGTAGTTCTGGCATGCGGGAAGGCAATGCCGGAGCCGACACAGGTCGAAGCGATTTTCTCGCGGGAGAGAATGTCCGCCAGACACTGTTCCGGATGCTTGAGTTTTCCAGCCCGGGCAGCCGGCTGCAGCAGTTCCGCGGCGGCGTCGGGAATGTTCTTTGCGTGGAGATCGGCGATCACCATGCCCGGAAGCAAGACTTTCTCCAGCTCGTGGGCGAGATGTGGATCAATTTCTTTGCGGGACTTGGCCGACGGCTTGTGAGCGGTTCCGGTGGAATTTGAGCAGGCGTACTCTTCCGGCGACGCCAGAAGCTGAAGTTTCGAGAGACTGTAATGCAGCTCCGTCAAGGTTTCATACATGACGCTTCGAATCAGCGGCACATCGTCATGGCCGGATTCAAAGTCGAAATTATTGCCGTTGATCCGCAGCGCGAACGCCGTTGATTCCCGGACAAACCGGGTCAGTCCCCCCTCCCGGTCGATTGCCGAGTGCCGGAACCCCTCCTGCCGGAAATTCTGAAGCGCCGCGCGCAGAACCAGGTCCGAAAGAATTTCCGAACCAAAGACGTAAAGCGTGTGGGTACTGCCCTCTTCCGGATGCGGTTTGCGTACCCCTGCTCCTTTCGCCGCAAGCATCATCGCCAGAAGCGGCGGAGCCGCCAGTGTCGTCACCAGCGTCATGATGATCGCCACGCCGAAAAGTTTCGAATCAATGATCGGAACTTGTTTCCCGTTCAGCGTCATCATGGTGGTCGCGCCGATCCCGGCGATAATCAAGGCCACCTCTCCGCGCGGGATCATGCCCATGCCGATTCGTACCGCGCCGCGCAGATTGAAGTTCAGACACCACGCCGGAAGCGCGCATCCGATGATTTTCGCCAGCACCGCCAGAATCGAAAAAAGAATACCGTAGAAGAGCACGTCCCGGTCGGTCATGACCCGCACGTCCACAAGCATTCCCATGACAACGAAAAAGACCGGCACGAGAAAATCATAGACCCCGGCCAAAACCCGTTGAATTCCGAAGGAGACATCCGTCTTGGACAAACACAGCCCCATGACGTATGCCCCGACAATCATCGCCAGCCCAACTTCTTCAAAAAGTCCGCCCACAATCAGCGCGAGCGCGAATCCTGCCATTCCGAAGACTCTGCTCGAGCCGAACCACTTCAGCCAGCGCGCGATCCGATGTGCGAAAATCAGTCCGACCGCGGTTGCGCCCAGCCAGATGGAGATGCTTTTGACGGCGATAATCCCGATCTGACCCCAGTTGACCGCTCCCGAATGGTTTTTGCCCCCGTCCACCAGTCCGATGACGACCGCCAGACAGATGATGCCCAGCACATCGTCGATGACCGCCGCCGAAAGGATGGTGGTTCCCTCCGGCGAATCGATGCTCTTCTTTTCCGAAAGAATGCGTGCGGTGATTCCGACGCTTGTCGCCGTGGAGAGAATCCCCAGAAAAAGCACGCGAGGATCGGTGAAATCACTGTGGTACATCGCCAAACCGAGTCCCGCTCCGAAGAGAAAGGACACGATCACTCCGCCGGTTCCCACCAGTGTCCCTGCAAGCGAATACCGGAAGAACATCTTCAGGTCGGTTTCCAATCCCGACATGAAGAGCAGCGTGATCGATCCTAAGGTGGCGATGGCATAAAGCGGCAGGGAGACCGACAGCGAAGCTCCCGGTCCCGGCAACGGAAACAATCCGTGCGGAAACAACTCCGGCCCGAGCGCCAGCGAACCCAGACAGTACGGACCGATCAACACACCGGCCAGAAGCTCTCCCAAGACGGAGGGAATTCGGCATTTTTCCGCGAGTTTTCCGCAAAGACGCGCGGCAATGAGAATCACACCCAGTTGGATGGCCAGGACTGCCAACGCTCCGGCCACAGACGTTTCCGTTGTCATTTTCTTCCTCTTTTCCTAATCCGCAGAGATTCCGGCAGTTTGCGCGGGGATTTTCCTGCGGTTCGAGTTTTCATGAAACCAGACGACGATCGGCGTCGCCAAATAGAGACTGGAATAAGTTCCGGTCAGGATTCCGAGCAGCATGATGAGCATGAAGTCATTGATCGCAATTCCGCCGAAAAAGAACATTACCACCACGACAATCAAGGTCGTAAAACTGGTTAGAAATGTCCGGCTGAGCGTCCGATTCAGACTTTCGTTGACCACTTCCTTAAAATCACGCTGCGGAAAACTGTGCAGTTCTTCGCGAATCCGGTCGAAGATCACGATGGTGTCGTTGATCGAATATCCGATAATGGTCAACAGCCCCGCCGCCACCGACAGCGTCAATTCCCGGCCGCAGAAGACATAGATCCCCAGCGATACGACCACGTCATGCACCAGCGCCGCGATTCCCGCAAACGCGTAGGTGAATTTATAACGGACCCCCACATACAGAATCATTCCGAGAAAGGCCAGCACCAGCGACCAGATCGCCGCTTTGGTCATCTCCTGCCCGACCAGACCGCCGACGGCGGTGATTTCGCCGTTGCTCAAGCCGAGCGACGGATGCGCCTTTTCCAGAATTGCGGCGATTTTGCCGGAGAGCTCAGTGTTTGCTCCCGCGTCTTTGCGAAGGAGAATTTCCAGTTTTTTATTGCTCTGCCGCGACGTGGTGTTGCTTTTGTAGGTGGCTCTGCCCGAATATCCGGCGTCTGTGAGCGTTTTCTCCAGCGTCGCCACCGGGAC
>JAQUYX010000259.1 GCA_028691615.1 Victivallaceae bacterium | reverse complement strand
GCTGGTCCGCGCCGACGGCGTGGCGCTCACCGTGCCGCGCTATCCGGTCCGCGCCGGGATGCTGATCTGCGTCGAACTGCCCGAGCCGGAGTGCCCGGAGCCGGTCGCCGAGCCGTTCGACTTTCCGATTCTTTACGAAGACGAGGCGATGCTGGTGATCGCCAAACCGGCCGGCGTGGTGGTCCATCCCGCCGTCGGGAACCCCGCCGGAACGGTGGTCAACGCGCTGCTCGGGCGCTATCCGCAACTGGCGGAGACCATGCCCGGGTTGCCCGGCCGCCCCGGAATCGTCCACCGGCTGGACAAAGACACCTCCGGCTGCCTGGTCATCGCCAAAACGCCGGAGGCGCAGTACAAACTCTCCTCTTCCTTCGCCGGGCGCGAAACGGGTAAGACCTATCTCGCCGTCGTCCGGGGAGTGCCGCGCAAGCCGGAGGCCGAAATTACCGGACTCATCGGGCGGCACCCCGTCAACCGCCAGAAAATGGCCGTCGTCGAACGCAACGGCAAGCTCGCCATCACCCGTTACCGCCTGGAAAAAAGTGGACTTATTCACGGTATTCCGGTCAGCCTGATGAACGTGGAGATCCTCACCGGGCGCACTCATCAGATTCGCGTTCATCTCGCCTCTGCCGGCATTCCGGTGCTCGGAGATGCGACTTACGGCGGAAGCTGTTCCGACATCCCCGAAGCGGCCCGGCAGATGCTCCACGCCTGGAAGCTCAAGCTGCCTCACCCGCTCACCCGCAAGGAGATGGAATTCGTCGCCCCGCTCCCCGAAGATTTCAAAATCCTGCTCGATATGTTTTGATTTTTTTACGATTCCATCTTGAAAAGCAACCGCATCATGCTATTGTAATGATTATTAATTTTGTACACATTCGAGAGAAACCGATTGGTTTCAAGCAGCGATGAGGCAGGTGAACCAAACTGCCCCACCTGTAAAGGATGAAATTAATAAGATTAAGAAAAAACCATTTGGAAATAATCGATCATCATTATATATTGTATGTTGACAGTTGAAGATCAATACCGATTCGATTGTTTTTCCGCTATGAAACGGATTCAGGGATACCGTTTCCCGTCAGGAGTTTGCATGCGATTCCGGAACGGTGCGGAAAGAGAGGCTTGGGCCGGTATTGCGATGCCCGGGCTGTTAACAGAATACTAAAACGAAAAATCCCGAGGATAGACAATGGCAATCACCCCTCTGAAAGCAAAATTCGGAAAGCTGATCCGCGATTATCTACGCAATGCGGAAATCCGCCAGAACGATCTGGCCGCAAAGCTGAAGATTTCCGGTTCCGCAGTTTCCCAGATGCTGCACGGTAAAATCGTGCCGAACCAACAACAGCTCTCGGCCATCTGCGAGCTGCTCCAACTCGACCGGACGCGGGCATTCGAACTTCAGTCGATGCTTTCCTGCATCCGGACCGGTGCGGAGAATATGCGTTCTCCGTTCAACCAGAATATGTTTACGTTGCGCTGCCAGCGCGGGCTTTCCTACCAGCAGCTGGCCAACCTTTCGGGAATTCCCGCCTCCCACATCGAAGTATTCGAGACCTGTTTCGAGGCGGTGCCGACGCTGGATGAAGCCAGCCGTCTCGCGCCGATTCTCGGCTGCACCCCCGCGGCGCTGCTCCAGAGCGCGGGCGTCGGCGGACTCTCCTCCGGCCTGATCGAACAGCTCCGGCAGGAAGGCGTCGAAGACGAAGTCGGCGAACCCCTCGGCGTCTACCAGACCGAACGGCAGGCGCCGCTCCTCGACCTGATCGACCTCGAAACGTACAACGGGGATTCCTTCTCCGACTTCGCCCAGCGGCGCGCGACCAAAGTCTTCGAACTCGGCAGCCGCGATCTGCCGGACGGGGTGGTGGCGATCAACGCCTCCGGGCGCGACCTGGCCATCGGCATTCCGGGGAACATTTTGCTCATGGTCGCGCCGGAACGTCCGGCGGGATTCCGCAACCTCGACCTCTGCCGCAGCGGAGACGGCAAGTTCCTGCTTCAGGAAACGCGGCGCACCGGAGTCAAGGAATTCCGGCTGGCCGGCACCCGCAAGCCCAATGCAAGCGACATTCTCTGGAAACTTCCGGTGCTCGAAATGAGCATTCGCCCGACCAAACCCGGAATGAAAGAGAAAGAATAAACGGTTCCATACAGCTCCCTGCGGCGGCCGGAAGGACGGGGAAAACTCCCGGCCCGACAGTGGAAAATAGAGATTTATGACCGGAGCTCTCCGGCGCTACGCCGAGAGCTTTCCGGTCTTTTCAAGTTCAGGTCCCGGCCATAATTCGGCAGGACGGTAAGGCAGGAAAAAAGTGGAAGTCTGGATTTATCTCGTTGTCATGGCCGTGGTTCAGGGAATCGCGGAGTTTCTTCCCATCAGTTCATCGGGTCACCTCGCAGTGCTTGCGGCAATCTTCGGATTCGACGCGGATAAAAGCCAGACCCTCGGCATCATGCTTCACGCCGGCTCCCTCATCGCCATCGTGATCTTCTACTGGAAAGTGCTGGTCGGCTTCCTCAAGCCCCAGCAGTGGAAGCTCGCCGGAATGCTGATTCTCGCCACCATCCCCGCCGGAACCATCGGCATGGCGCTGGAAGCCTCGGGATGGGCGGAGAAACTGTTCGACAACCTGATCATGACCGGACTGGCTTTCATGATTACGGCGACGCTGCTCCGCCTCTCCGAAAAGCCGAAACTCATCATCCGCCCGGCGGGGGAAGAGAACTTCGAACCCACCCCCCTCGACAAGGTCTCCTGGCGGCAGGCGCTGGCAATCGGCATCGGCCAGATGTGCGCGATCATCCCCGGTCTGTCGCGTTCGGGTACGACAATCACGGTCGGCATCCTCTCCGGCGTCAACCGCGAAGCGTCCGGAACCTTCTCCTTCCTGCTCGCCATTCCGGTGATCGGCGGCGCGGTATTCGTCCATTTCCTCAAACTGCTCAAGCATCCCCCCACCGGCAACGACGTGACCTTCTTCCAGTTGGGAGTCGGGCTGGCCGTCTCGGCGGTGGTTAGTTACTTTTCCCTTGTTGTC
>JAQUYX010000258.1 GCA_028691615.1 Victivallaceae bacterium | reverse complement strand
CCGGACGCGCCGCGCGTAAATGTTGCCGGACTGGAGGTTGATGGCGTTGCATAATCGCCACTCCCGGATACATTCACCGTCGCCGGTCCGCTGATGATGCAGTCGCCCATCTGCTTCGCCGCGAGTTTCAAAACCACAATGCCCCATGGTTTCGCCGCGTCTTTCAGCGGTTCGACGGGAACGGCGTCTCCGCAGAGAGACGAATCGGATTTGAAATTCACCGCGCATCCCGCCGGAATTTCACCGGAGGCCGCATTGTAAACCTGTATCCGGACGATGCCGGAATTGGCCGATGCGTGTCCGCCGTTCTGAAACCCATTGAGGGAATTCACAATGTGGCGGACGTTGTTGGAAAGCAGTGCGCTCGGCTTGAACGCCTGTCCTTTTGTAACATCCGGAAAGAATGCCATATTTCCCTCACAATCCCAATGCGCCGAACGAGGCGTATTCGCAGACCTGATCGACGTAGATGGCTTCGACTTCCGCTTTCGGCGCACCGTTTTCCGCACTGGTTTTGCTCAATGCCCAGACGTATTCAAAGCCCTTTTTGCTGACCGATTTTCCGCCGACTCTCGCTCCTGATTCGTTCGGCTGAATGGCGAAATTGAACGCCACGGAAACCTTGGTAGATCGCTTGTCCGGGCAGGAATAGCTCATGCCCAGAAACATGACCTCACCGGCCGCCCAGCCTTTGAAACCGCCGCTGTTCACTTTCCCGACCAGCGCCGCCACGTTTCGTTTGAAACTGGTGGAAATCCGGGAAAGTTTCATCACCCGCGTATAGGTCTCGCGGAGCTGGGCGGTCGGAATATCGATGCCCGTGATTTCCATTTCCGAGCCGGATTTCCCGTTCCAGCCGATTGCGCCGCCAGCGTCCTTCGTGCCGAACGCCTTGGTCTGCTTGAGACTGTGCGTCATGTGCTTCGACCCGCCGCCGCAGTCAAAACTGACCGTGGTTTCGGGATCGTCATCATCGTCATCGTCGCTTGAGCTTGTCTCTTTTTTGTAGATCGCGTTCACCTTGTAGGTGGTGGCGTTTTCCCGCGAATCGATTTCCACCGATTCCAGCGGCAGTGCGCCGTAGGTCGATGGCGTTTCCGCAAGGACGGCGGACAATGCCGCGTCCTCATCGGTCGTTTCAAAAACCACATAAGGTATTTCCACAGAAGTAAAAACGCCTCTGGCATTCATCGCTTTCGTGTGCGCGCTGTAACTTTGTTCAACTCTTGCCATTTCAGTCTCCGTATGTCGTTGAAGCGGAAGTCGTAGCCGACTCCATTTTCTTCAGATGCTTGTTGGTTTCCCGTTGCAGACGGGTGGATTCCTCGGTGGCCTTTGCGGTTCGTTCCTGAGCGTTGTTCGCACCGAGCATATCTCCCAGCTCTTCCGCGCTCCAGCTACCGATCGCCTTGTCGCCGGTGACACCGCCGGCCTTCGTCTCGGCTTCCTTCGTTCCCTCGGCGGCAATTTCGGTCTTGGCTTTCGCCTCTTCCACTTCGGCGGCTTTGGCTTCGGCGCGTTTCTTCACTTCGTCCATGGCCGACTGCCACTGGCTTTTAGCCGCTTCAATTTCAGCCGCCGCTCCTCCGAGAGCGTCACGGTATGCCTGCTGGTTTTCCATGATTTCATTGTTCATGGCGGTGTCGATGGCGGCGTTGGAAGAATCCCATTCGTCGCCCAAGGCTTTCCGTTCGGTTTCGCGCTGGTTCACCGCATCGGCGGATTTCTGTTCCCGTGCGGCTTTGCGGTCGTTGTATTCACCCTCGACCACGGCGATTTCGGCATTGACTTCATCCTCGGAATCGAACAAGCCCTTGGTGCGAATCCACGCCTTCTGCAATTCCAGAACCGTTTTTTCAAACGTGGTGACAATGCCGTCCCAGATGAAAGACCAGGCATCCTGCATTGCGTCGCCGATTTGCTTCAAGCCCATCAGCAAGCCGTACCAGAGATTATTCCCCAATTTGAGAATGGAATAAACCGTGATTGTCCACGAATCATCGAGGAAGTTTTTCAGCTCGAACCACGCTTTTTTCAAGGGATACAGCCCGGTCAGCCAAACGACTTTCAATGCAGCCAAACCGACCTTTGCCGCTCCGGCGAGGTCGCCGGACACGAGAGCCAGTTTGATGACTTCCCACGTCTTCCCGACCACTTCACCGATGGCTTTGAATGCCGTTCCGAAATCGGCGGCGAGTCCGCGAACCCCTTGTGCGCACATATCCCATGCGCCGGTGAGTTTCCAGATTACCGCAACGAGAATGCCGAGTGCCGCACCGACCAATACCGCCGGAGACGAGATCGCCGCCCAAGTTGCCAGCGCCACCACCTTTACGCCGATGAGAACCGCTTTCAGCAATGCGAATGCCGCCATAAGCCCCTTGACCGCCGCGATGGGTGCGAGAACCACGACTTTCAGTATTGAAAAGATGGTGCATAATCCGCCGACCACAACCGACATGGCCTTGAATGCCACACCTGCGACAATCAGCGCCGCACCGAGAGCGGCCACTCCGGCGATGACCTTCATCACCATGATGACCACTTCCTTGTGCGCCGCAATCCACTCCGCCATCTTGTTCAGCATGAGGGAAATCCGGTCTACATAAGGAGCGATGGCGTCACCGATGACACGGCCGATGGCGATTTGCACACCCTCGACGGCGGACATAAATCTGCGGAACGCTCCGCCAATGCCCTTGTCCATTTCCGTCGCGGTTGCCGCCGCCGTCCCTTGGACGTTTTTCAGCTTCTTGATGAAATCGTCCAGCTGCTGGATGTTGCCGCCCAGCTGAAGTCCGGCAAGCGAACCTCGCAGATCGAAAATCTCCTCGGCGAATCCCAGCCGCTTCGCGGTCGGCATCGCATTCATTTTCTTTGCGATGTCAGCCATGATATCCGGCATGGAACGCAAGTTTCCATTCGCGTCGGTCGTGGCAATTCCGATGGCTTTCAGTTTGTTCTGAATATCCGTTTTTGCAAACTGGCTGTAGGCTTTTCTCAAAGCCGTTCCTGCCAAAGAACCTTTAATGCCCATATTGGCGAGAA
>JAQUYX010000066.1 GCA_028691615.1 Victivallaceae bacterium | reverse complement strand
TAAAGTAACAATCCTGATTATGTTCCAACCAGATCCCGTTATAAATATCACCGGCTTTGAGCAGGGGTACGCCGGGATATTGCTCGAACAAAGCAGCATTATTTCTGATAGCATCAAGAAGTATATTTTTTCTGCCGCAAAGCATTGACTTCTGAGCTTCGGATATTTTTGCTGGAGCAACCATCCTTTTATATCCTTCTGTGAATTTATCACCTTTAAATTTCTACGGTTAGTATATATGTAAAAGCTAATTATGTAAATGTTTATTTGTGGTATATTTTTGTCTATTTGTGGTATCAGACCATAAACGTATACATATATGTCGTAAACGGGCATTGTTTTTGAGCAATCGCAATGATATATTGTTTTGTTTCCAAATTACTGGAAAGCAGGATAAAACCGAATAAAAAAAGGAAAACAATATGAAAAAAAGTCTTGCTGTATTCTTAGTTACCCTACTGAGTGCAACTGTTCTTTCTGGAGCTCCTTTGATACAAAAGGGAGAAAGAATAGTTTTTATTGGAGATTCAATCACGGCATTCGGAAATTATCTTGAAGGCTATATCTCTTTGGTACGGGAATTTCTCGAACATAACAAAATCAAAGTGGAGATATTCCCCCGCGGTATTTCTGCACAGACTTCCCGTGAAATGTCCAAGCGTGCAGCAAAAGATCTGTCTGACAGCAAAGCAACCTGGCTGGTCCTTTGCTGCGGAGTAAACGACGTTGGTCTGAATCGGAGTTATGATGAATTTACCCGGAATTACACCGCTATTCTGGATGCCGCCGCAAAAGCAAAATGCAAGGTATTGCTCTTGACCCTTTCTCCGCACGGGGAAGAATTGAACAAAGAACGTAATGACCGTATCCGTAAATTCAACGACTTTATCCGCAGCAAAGCTGTTGAGCGAAAATTGCCGCTTGCAGAAGTTTATGCAGACATGACGAAACAGCTTGAGGCCCGCAAAGATGTTTATGGTTTAAAGGTAACGACAGATAATATTCATTTGAATGGTTACGGCAATCGTGCGTTTGCCTGTGCTGTCTTGCGTGCATGGCAGTTTAAGGAAGCTGAGATAGAACAGGCCGTTTCCCGTTGGAATAAGCGGCAGATCATTACGCCGTTGATCAATAACTTTTTCCGTCCGACCTGGTTGATTTCCATTGAGGATTACGAGGTTCTGGAGCGTGCTGCTAAGCGGGAAAAACTTTCCGTTGAACAATTTGTCAAACACGAATTGCTCCAAAAAGTGAAACAGTTGAGACAAAAAGAAAATAACCAGTAAAGGTATTTCAGTAAAATATTCATACGATCCCTGCTCATTCTTCGGAATTGGCAGGGTTTTACTCACAGAGGGTATTGTAGCTGAGAATAGATGCTACCGTAATACATCGTTCGGGAATTTCGTGTTAGATATTAGTGATTTAGACATCTTTAATATATGGCAAGTCCCGGCAATTTCAATTCAATCTGGTAATTTTTACCGGACGGTAGTGATATTAAGTGATAAAAAAGCAGAGGATTGCAGAAAATGAAAACTCCATTTTAAAACATTGAAAATTGGTTCAATACTCCCAAATTCAGAGAAACTGAAATATTTGTTCACGGAGGAGTTAAACAGGTTTTTTATGAGAGCGTTCCGTACAAGGGGAAAACTACGGAGGTTTTTGCCTGTTACGGCCTTCCGGAAGGAGCCTGTGCAGAAAAGCCGGTTCCGGCGGTAGTGCTCGTTCATGGTCTGTTCTCATAACATTGGCTTAAAATTGTAATCAAATGATGACCATGCCGGATGCAAAAAAACATCCGGCATGGTCATTCTCAGGGATAGGAGTCGCATGAAATAGCTGCGATTATAACGAGGAATTCTTCATTTGCGTTTGTCTTTTGATGGTATGCGCTATATATTATGACTGCAACTAAGATATTTAACAGGATGCTGTCCAATGAAATTCCGCATGGTTCACAATAATCTGAACGTTTTTGACCTTGACAAAAGCATCAAATTTTATCAGGATGCCTTTGGTATGTACGAAGTTCGTCGCATCAATGCCAAAGACGGCAGCTTCATCATCGTCTATCTTGAAGACGGCAACAGCAGTCACCAATTGGAATTGACTTGGTTGCGTGAAATGGATCGCCCCTACGATCTTGGAGACAATGAATTTCATCTTGCTTTCCGTGTCGATGATTACGCTGCCTCCCATGAACTGCACGAAAAAATGGGTTGCATCTGCTACGAGAATCCTGACATGGGAATTTACTTCGTGACGGACCCCAATAATTACTGGCTCGAAGTGATCCCAGAGAACCGGTAACAATTCTTTATGACCTGCAAACCGGATCACTATTGGCTCGAGGTTGTTCCCGAGAGGCTTTAACTTTTTTAAAAAATGGGGAATGAGCCAGAACAGCCTAACGGTTAATGGAACGAAATTATGCCGAAAAAAGCGATGTGAAGAAGCTGTCTTATCAGAAAGAACTTCCAATGGATAAAAAAGCGGAAAACGAATTATTGGTAGAAATAGGTAAATTATATTTTAAAAAAAATAAATTGACCATAAAGCACAGAAGTCAACTTGTTTTATCATGTTTTATATCTGATACACTAATAGGGATATTCAATCCTTTTGCTCTATTGATTAACATATTTATTTGTATTTTGCTATTTCTTTTTTATTCTATCATTCAACCTTATTTTATCATCATAATCGTTGCTATCTTTTTTATTCTTTACTTAGAAACTGGCTTTTTTGTTCCTGTTTATTGCCGTCGTTCTCCATTACAACTGATACGGATGTACTATCAAACGACAGCAACTCGTTTGATTTCAATTATAACCCCTCTTTTGTATCGTTTTTTATGCAATGAAGATGGTTCTGTAAAAGAATTTTCTAATAGTGTTGCAGCAACTTTTATTGGGACAAAAATTGGTACAATGCTTGCAACATCTTTCTATGTTGACGAAACGCTATTGCAATTAATTATGACATACTTAGCATCAAAAGGACTTACAAAATATTGTTCCACTACATTGGTAGAACCTCCCCCGGATATAATTGAAAATCAAATGAATTGTCTTAAGCAATTAATGACAGATTTTGTTAATAAAGGAAAATAACAAACCTGAAAGATTTTGATATTTCTTTAGCATGGGGAATTATTTCTTATGCTGGTACTGCCCGGATGGATACTGGCTTGAAGTGATCCCGGAAAGGAGCATTTGACTTTTTTGCCGTGCGGTGTTATGGTAAATATAAATCGGAATGAACTTCGCATGTAAGATGCGGAGCTTTTTTTCTGAAAAATAAAAAAAGGAATTGTCCCGATGAAGAGCTCACATGCCGTATTTTTCGTTGCCGCCGCCGCCGCAATCCTCACAATCGCTTCCGCCGCGGAAATCAAGATCGAAAAAGCCGTTTACGGCGCAGGCAAAAAGATCGTCGACGTCACCCCGAACCTGAAACTGCAGGCCGTTCACGTGCCGGGAAAATTCTTCGCCGTTCCGGTCGGTAATCAGCTCGTCGCCAGCGATCCCGCGTCCGGGGAATATAAGATTCTGAGCGTTACCTACTCCATCGGCGATCAGAAGCCCCAGACGATCTCTGTCGGGGAACAGCATTTCCTCATCATCGTTCCCGAACTGAAGCCCACTGCGGAATTTAAAATTCAGCACGCCTGCTACGGCGGCGAGAACCAGTGGATGGATGTGACCGAAAAAATCCGTACCGCCCACGCCAAGGGCGAGAAATTCCGCGTCAATAATCAGACCTTCCAGAAAGATCCGCTTCCGGGCAAAGGAAAACAACTGGTCATCCTTTTTTCCAAGGACGGAAAATTCTCTGTCGTGACATGCCGGGAAACCACGGACTTCTCTCCGGCAGTCTTCGAAGCCAAGAAAAAGTAATTTGATCGCTTTTTTCCGATCCGCCCGATGGCATCTTCTTTGTCGGCGGAGCGGGGACATAGGGCATTGTCGTTATGACAACGCCCTATTTTTTTCCCGTGCTCGTACCGGCGGACGGGAGTTTCCCGGATTCGGCACGCGCCAATTCGGTATATCTTCGGATGAAATCCCCCTTCGCATTGGTATAGGCGTCCCGGTCGTGGCGGAATTGCTCCGCCAGACCCAGCTTGAGTTTTTCGTAATCCCGCGCAATTTCTGGATGGTTGCGCAGGTATTCGCAGAAATATCCTTCCCCCCAATCGCCTTTGCGCCGGAGATGCAAATGAAAGACCCTCTCGGCAAATCCGTCGACCGTGTACCCTTTGCATAGATCCCAATGCCATTGCTCTTGGGTTCCGTAAGCCATCGTATGATACCCTGCCTGCACCAGCGGTTGCTCGAAGCTCTCGCGGTCGGCGGTGTCGGTGAGCTCCAGCAGAATATCAATGGTCGGTTTGGCCAGCAGGCCCGGGACGGAGGTGCTGCCGATGTGCCGGATTCGCAGAAGATCGGTTTGAAAAATATTTTCCAGAAGTACTTTTTCCTCGGCATACCATTGCGGATATTCCACATTGTACGGGCGAAGAAGAATCGGGAAAAGCTGCCAGAGCTCTTCCAGTGTCATTTCGGACAGTTGTTTTTTCATGACAGAATTTCCTTGGGAAAGCCGGTATCGTTCGTGCAGTCGATCTCCGGAAATGATGATTTTGCCCTCTTGGGCAAGGCTCTTGAGCATCCTCCGGCACGTGGTGTCCCCCAGAAACGGGTGTTGTTCCATCGCGTTGAACCGATGAAAGATCTCCGGCCAGGTGTTGTCGACACCGGACGCGATGATCGCCAGAAGGTTCCTTTCACTGCGGCTCGGTTGCCGCGCGTCGAGAGGGTGATCTTCCGCGTAACGGCGTATGGCCGCGGCGAGGATGGGGGCCGCTTTTGCCCGATCCTTTGCGAGGAAGGTATGGACTCCTGCCGGGCCGCCGAGAATGGCGTGCCATGCCTCGGTATAGAGGGCAATGGTCTCTTCCGTGAGTCGACGAAGTGTGCCGATGTCCCGGCAAAAAATCTCCGGCGATTTTCCCAGAACCGCATCTTCACAGAAGAGTCGGATTTCCGCACGCGTGCCGTGCAAAAGAGAGAGGATTCTCGCGAGCATGACTTGATCGAACATGCAAACGTCAAACCACAGTACAGCGACATCGTTTTCCGTAAGCGAGGAGACGGTGTCGTCCAGATGCAGCAGGAATTTTTGGAGCCGCTCCACGCTCAATTCCGGCACGCAGGTGTGAAGAAATTCCGCACGGATCTTTTCAAACGCGGCATTGGAGGTATGCAAGGGGGGAAGGGGGCCTTCCAGATAATTTTCCCGCCAGACAAGAAAAGAGATATCCCGGATGGAACTGTTTGACGTGCCGTTAATTTTGGATCGGCTGCGCTGCTTTTTCCACGCGTTGCAGGCGCGGTCACCGTTGAAAATATATAGAACGCCGCGTTCCTTCATTGTGTGCCGCCTCAGGATTCCTCGACAGTGATTTCAAAGATGTTGAGGACATCCGTGTCCGGGCAGGAAAAGAGCATTCTCCCGTCGCGCTTGGAGCAGGGGGGCGTCCCGCCGTACCGCAAAATGTCGATGTACGGAAATGCCACATGCATTGCCATCGGACAAAGTTTGCCGCGATCGGTGTCGAAATCGAAGGAGTCTGAAATTTTGTGACCGTGGTGGCATTGACATGCGCCGCGCCGGTCGACAACGGTCAGTCGGATTTTTTTCTTCATTTTTTGTGATCTCCTGAAAAATTGCGGGGCTGCCGGGACTTTGGGCTATTCCAGCGTGACCCATTGCCCCGTCCGGGCCGATTCTTTGACCTTCTCCATCAGCATTTGAATGCGGATTCCCTGCTCAAGCGAAGGCCCGTAAAGGTGATTGTCATGTACGGAACGCAGAAAAGTGTACAGGCAGTGCATGTGTCCGCGAAGCCAGCCGATCGGCGCCTTCGGCGTCGGAAAACCGGCGGGGGCTGCGTAACGCTGCCCGCAATCGATCGCTGTCCAGCCGCATCGTCCGCCCAACGGACGGGAGTCGACCGTCGCGTCGTAAAAAAAGAGTTGATCTAGATTCATCGGGTCCCAACGGATTGCGCCTTTGCTGCCGTTGATCTCAAACGAAAAGTGATCTTCCGCTCCGGTTGCGATCTTCGACGCGCGAATGATTCCGGTGGCTCCGTTGGCGAGTTTCGCCAGTACAAACATATTGTCCTCCGCCGTCACGGGAACCATGCGTGAGAGATCCGTTGCGCTGCGGCGGCTCCGGTAGGCGATATGCGTCGCCGCAGTCAGCGAAGAGAATCCGCCGAGGAGATGATCCATCAAGTCGAGCACGTGGCTGCCGAGATCGGCGATGGTGCCGGCTTCCAGCTTCCATTTGAGCGGCGTATCGGGATTGGCGTTGCCGCTGTGAAGATATTCCGCGCGAAATTCCAGAATTTCCCCGACCGCGCCCTCCGCGATCAGCTCCTTCGCGCGGAGTGTCGCCGGGAAAAAGCGATTCTGCAGCGTCATCTGCGCGATTGCGTGGTAATGATTCAGCGCTTTGCCGACGGCCAGCGCCTCCGCGACGGTCGAGGTCAGCGGTTTGTCGCAGTAGATATGTTTGCCGTGTGCGATTGCTGAAAGCAGCGCCTCGCAATGAAGCGAATTGGGCGTGCAGATGTCGACGATGTCGATTTGCGGGTCTTCGGTGATCTGCCGGTAATCGGTAACGGCGACGGTGGAATTTCCGAGCGTGGCTGCCGCCTTTGCCGCGGATTCGGAAGAGGAGGTGCAGACTTTGGTGATTGTCGATCCGAAATCAATCGGATTGTAAAAAAGAGGAAGATTCCGGTGTCCGTAGGCGTGTACTTTGCCGATGAATCCGAATCCCAACATTCCGACGCGGTAGATTTTCATATCTCTCTTCTGTTTGCAGATTGTCGCTTGTATTTAATCGCTACAATACCGCCTTTTTCCGGAAAAACAAATCATACAATACCGTCTTTGGGTCGTTCTGTCTGGAAAAATTCGACGAATATTGGACTTTTTAAAAGAACAAAAGTTGTTTTTTAACATTTTTCTGCTATTTTACGTTTGGGCATCAGCTCCCCCCGCTGGAATTTAAGCTTCGGAATATCAAAAAGAAACAAGAGCGTGTAAGACGATGAATGACCGTCAGAAAAGAATTCTGGAGAATCTTCAGCGCGGACGGATTGATCTCAAGACCACTGCCGCGGCGTTCGGAGTTACTGAAATGACGCTGCGAAGGGATTTTCGGGAACTGGAAGCGCGGCGTCTCCTTGTGCAGGTTCGCGGCGGCGCAATCGCCGCTCCCGTGCGCTATGAACCGGAAAGAGGCCCCTTTCCCCTCAATGACGTCAAACGGCGGATCGCCGAAGCGTTGTACCGCCGGATCATGCCGTGCCGGTCGATTTTTCTAGGGGCCGGGTCCACCAGCTTCGCTTTCGCCAAACTCATCGCGGGCAAGCATCTGCCGGAGTTGTCCATCATCATCAATTCCCTTCCGGCCGCCTCCACCTTGTTCCGTTCGGCAAGCCGGGTGATTCTGCTCGGCGGCGAACTGCGCAGCGATTCGCTGGATCTCATCGGCCCGGTCGCGGAGAAAAATATCGAAGAATATCGCGTGGATTATCTGGTTTCCGGCTGCGACGGCGCCCTGATTGAAGACGGATTCTACACTTCAGACATCGGGCTATG
Organism: Victivallaceae bacterium; assembly: GCA_028691615.1. Lineage (GTDB taxonomy): Bacteria > Verrucomicrobiota > Lentisphaeria > Victivallales > Victivallaceae > JAQUYX01. Next base: position 6,435 of record JAQUYX010000066.1, on the reverse strand, counting down.
CCATTTGGAAAAAAATCAATCCAGATCGCGGAAAAAGTCGCGATCGCCACGGAAAGCAGAAAATTCGGCCGAAGATCTTTTGTGCGGTTTGCCCGTCCCTCGGACGTCGATCTGCTGGTGACGGATTCCGATTTATCCGAGGAGCACGCGGCAACGCTTCACGCTTCCGGGATCGAAATCATTCAAGTGGAAATGCCTTCCCGACGGAATACGGAGAACGCCCCGTCCGGGGAAGAAATCGACGGCGCCCGGCAAAACTCGAATCGGTGATTGTTATTTTTTAACAGAAAAGAGACGGGAAAGCAGGATCGGTCATTTGCTTTGCCGCGGACTTGAGAGTATCTGTTTCTTTTGCCAGTACCGTCGTTCACAATCGCAAGGAGTTCTTTCTTATGGTCGAGATCAAGATCGATTTTGCCAACGAAAAAGGCCGGATCAAACCGTTGCACGGCATCAACAACAGTCCTGTCGCGCTGACCGAGCCGCGCGTGGAATTGGCCTCCGCCGGCATTCCCTTCTGCCGGCTCCATGATACGGCCGGACAGTATGGCGGAACGCATTATGTGGATGTGCCGAACGTCTTTCCGGATTTTAACGCAGATCCGAACGATCCGAACTCTTACGATTTCGCCTTTACCGACGCCTATTTGAAACAGATCGTGGCGGCGGGAATGCGCCCGTTCTATCGGCTTGGCGTCACGATTGAAAATAATTACAAGATCAAAGCCTATCATACCGCGCCCCCCGCCGATTTTTCCAAATGGGCGGAAATCTGTGCCGGAATTGTCCGTCATTACAATGAGGGATGGGGAGAGGGGGGGATGAAGCTTGGAATCACATACTGGGAGATCTGGAATGAACCGGAAAATCCGCCGATGTGGTCCGGCTCGCGTGAAGATTTTTTCCTCCTCTACGCAACCGCGGCGAGACGCCTGAGAAAGGAATTTCCTCAAATCAAAATCGGCGGCTACGGCAGTTGCGGTTTTTATGCGGAAACCCGGCCGGATGTCTCGGATTTCTTTCGGAGTTTTCCCGTTTGGTTCGACGATTTCCTGAAATTTGTCCGGGAACAATCTTTGCCGCTGGATTTTATATCCTGGCATCTTTACACCGAGGACCCGCAGGAGATCGTCACGCATGCGCGGTATGTGGCGGCCCGGCTGAACGCCTTTGGGTTTGCGAATACGGAGAATATTTTCGATGAATGGAATTATATCTCCAGAAAGCCCGGGGAAAACGTCTTCGAACGCATGAAAGAAGCTCCCGGCGCGGCATTCGTTGCGGCGGCCTTCTGTCTGATGCAGGATTCGCCGATTGATAAGGCCATGTATTATGACGCCTTGCCGATGCGTTCCTATTGCGGATTGTATTATTTCCCGAGTTTGCGCGTCACGCGCACCTATTATTCCTTCAAGGCGTTTCAGCTCCTGTATGCGCTGGGAAGCGAGGTCGCCAGTTGCGTCTCCGGGGAGGATGCGGTTTTTGCGTTGGCCGCCGCGCAAAGCGGCGCGCCCGGAGAAGGGGCCGTGCTGATTGTCAACTGCAAAGAGGAACCTGTGGAACTTGCTCTTTCCGGGATCGGATCAATCTCGGCGGCTTTCCTGACGGATCGGGAACACGTTTTTGCGGCGATGGAAGGGGGCGTGCCCTCCGGTTTTTGCCTCCCGCCGGAATCCGTTCTCCTCGTATGCTGCGGCGGGGCGGAGAAGGTGCTTGAAACGATGGAACAGCGTGCCGAACAGGTGAAATTCGCCGGTCTTGGCTGATTTTACAAAAAAAGAAGCCGGGGCGGTTTTTGCTCCGGCTTTTTTTTACCTTCGGGGAGAAATGTCAATGGCTCACCGCGGGAAGGGGCTCCTTTTTTACTGGAATCCCCTGCACTTGAAAGGTCAATACTCCGTCCTCCGAGAGAAACGCCGTGGATTGTTGATCGATGGTAAGATTGACTTTATCGTGTCCGTAAGGATAGCCCATAAACGCCGGACAGGGGAGGCTTTTTGCAAAGTTTTCGGTCACTTTTTGCGCCTCTTCGGCCCATTCGGGCGTCTTTTGGGTGAGACTGCAGAAAACCACTCCGGCGCAGGAATCGAAAATCCCTTTGCTTCGGAGGATGGAGAGCAGTTGCACGATTTTCTGCGGCGTGAATCCGGTGTGCTCAAGAAACAGGATTTTGCCCCGGGTGTCCGGGCGAACGCCGCATCGGAAACTGAATACCAACGAGATCATGTTTGCCGACAGAACTTTGCCTTCACATTTGCCCGGCCGGATGATGTTCAGCTGGAATGGCGGCGGATTTTCTCCGGCAAGAACCCGGCAGAGATGTTCTCTGGTTTGCGGTCCGGCCTGAAGCAGCGCCTGGAGGCTCGGCCCGGAGAAGACCAGTCCCGCATGTTCCGCGGTCATGGCCGTCTGAAGTGCGGTGATGTTGCTGAATCCGAGCAGCGCGGCCTTTCGCGTCCGCAGTTTTTTCCAATCCACTTTGCCGATGAGAGCCTCTGCACCGATTCCGCCGCGAACAGCGATCAACAGGTCTATTTCAGGGTCGAGCCACATGGTTTCAAATTCCTTGACCCGGACAGGGAGCGGCGCGCATGTCAACGCTTTGACCGGAATCGGGAAACGACATGCGGAACCCACCTTTACTTTCACTTTGTGCGCCTCTAAAAAAGCAACGCACCGATCCAGTGCCTCCGGCGCAATCATACAGGCGGGGGAAATAATTCCGACCGTCCGGATCTGTGGCGGAAACAGACGGCCGTTCTCCGGCTTTTGCACCGGATTTTCTCCAAGAAGAACGGCCGTACTTGCCCATAGCAGCAGGAGGATTCCTTGCCATTTCGCGCCGCGTATGGCACCGGCGGCGCGATTTCTCTCAAGCATCATTTTGCTTTTTCCGCATCCATTTTTTCAAAATAATCCAGAATTTGCTGATTTGTCATGGCCCCGGAGGCCCATGCAAGCGTTTCGAAGGTCCCGTTGAATTTCTCGCCGATCGCAAGAACCGGACCGTATGGAAACGGTTTTTGATTGGTCGTCCGGACGGCTTCTTCCTTGCCGTTGAGGATCAGGCGGATTGTGGTTTTGCCGTTGCTGCTGTCGATGACGGCGGCCGCATGGACTTTCTGTCCCGGCCGAAGACGGGGCCGGGTGTTAAGATGATTGTTGGTTTTGCGGTTGGCGTACCAGAGGGTGAAAATCATCTGACCATCCGTCGTGATTCCGAAGATGCTGTTGCAGCCGGAGCGCGTTACCAGCGAGGCAATTCCTTTTTTCGGCAGAGATTCGAGGGTAAACGTTGTCAGAAACGTCATGGACTCGCCTTCCTGCTGAATGCGGATTTTGAGTTTTTCTCTTGGGGTCGCGGAGAATTTCAAAGCCCCGTTTTCCCCGTGACCAATGCTGTCAACGAGCACTTTGCAGCCTTTTTGCTTCTCGACGACGCTCCCTTGCCGGATGAGACAGGAAACTTTGGTTTCCGACTTTTTGTCGGGATCGTAGTTGGAAATCCACCAGCTGAACTTGTCGGCACTGCCCGGGAAGGGAAGGGTAAATTCCATGCTGCCGGAATCGCTGCGGGCGACTTTGAGTTTTCCAGAACTCCCGGAAAAGGCGCCGACCGGCCACTCCGACTGAGCCGGAAGAAGAAACGTTTTTTGCTCCGACCGCGTGAAAACCGCTCCGCGATACGCATTGCCTTCTTGCGCCAGAGCAAAACCGAACCGTGCGCCTTGCTGAGCAAGATATCCGCACTTCCCGTTGGCGGTCGATCCGTAGAATCCGTAAGGCGGAAGAACCTGCTTTTGGAGCCATGCCAGCTCCTCCGCGGGGAATGGCAGATCGAGATTTTTCAGCTCGATCTCTTCGGCGCTGTGGTTGCAGATCATGCGCACTTGTGCGCCGTATTCGGCGTAAACGACCCTATTGCGATAAGGGGCGTTGCCGGATTCAAAAGGATAAAGGAATTTTTGAAGTTTTTTGCCTTCATATTCTTTGGCGACGGTTTTTTGGATTGCATCAAGAAAATACGCCCATTCCACGCGATCCTGCGGAGAAGTCGCCGTAACGATGCCCTTCATCTTGTACCCCAGCGACAGGGCAAGGGAAAGTTCCTCAAACCCGGCCATCTGGACATTCAGATCGTGAAGGGTGAAAAGCGCTTTGTCGTGGCCGACCCAGAGAAACGCCGGCCAATACTGCCAGTCCTGCGAACGGTATTGGTGAACATACCGCTGCGTTTCAAAAGTCCGGTTCGGAAAGGTTTTCCAGGTTCCGCCGCAGAAGAGCGTGTTGAAGTTCAACAGTCTGTCGTGACCCTCTTCGGTCGCGGTCGGGATGACTTTGGACGAATCCCAGCACATGGAGATACGCGCGTCCAGCGCGGTCGCCGGCCACGGCTCAAGCTTATTGAAGTCGTATTTCCACGGATGTCCGCCCATTTCGTCCATGAAGACCATATCGCAGCCGAACTGGGCAAAATCCTTGGTTACTTTCAGACTCGCTGCCTGTACGTAGGGGTGGTAAAAATTGAGCGCCCAACCGACCCCCGTACGCCCGCGCCGCCAGCTGGGAGTGCCGTCGGGATTCAACGACATGATTTCGGTTTTGCGGTCGTTCCATTTTTTCTGGCTCGGGGAAAGCTGTCTGTTTTCATGGGGCAGCCACCAGGTGGTGTTGGTGTACGGCATGACCAGATGACCGTTTTTGTGCCCCGTGGCGACCAGTTCGCGAAGGTCTTCGAGCGTTCCCCATTTTTCCGAGGGAGGCAGATGCTCCGGGTAATTCGCGTCGAACCGGCTTGCCAGCGCGCCGATGAAGTGCGCGATGTTGTTTGGCGGCAGAGCCTGAAACGAACGCATATTGCTTGCCGCGTCGTCATGCCAGACGCAGAACAAAACGGAATTGAGCATGCGCGCAAGGATATCCGGCTTGACTTTGTCCGCAAGAGTCCGGTTGAGTTCCAGAGTTTTCTCGTAAGCGGCAATTCCTTCCTGCGGAGTTTGGAACCCGAATGCGACGCGAATCGGGGACGAATTCCATGCCTGCTTGGAATGTTGATCGATCCATGTCACAAAATTGTGCTTGTATTTGGCGCCGTCAGCCGAACCGCGCAGGTCGTAGGATTTCGGAATGGCCGCCCGTTCACGGTCGTAAGGGAAACGCATCGTCGGCTGAATGCCGTAGATTGCGATGCAATGATTCTGGTACTCCACGCAGGTGTAATCCGCGGCGGCGGAGGGATAACGTGCTTCGCGATCGAATTGCGCATATTCTTTTTCCGTAAGGAGCGTATCGAAGCTGCGGGCGCCGCTTTCCCACCAGATGCCGCCGTCCTTGACGAAACTGCGGATTTTTTCCAGATCGCCGGCAAAATTCGTCCCATCGGCGGATGGGAAAATATTACCGTAGGGATTGATGATGATTGCATCGGGGGTACTGAGCGCCTGACGAAGCGCTTCCAGATCGGAAATTTTTTCCACCGGGAGGTCGAGCTTCTTCCTTAACTGCGGCAGAAGTCCGTTCCAGTTCTTGATGTCCAGCGAAACCGGATCGAACCCGGTGACCATCGCGGGCATGTTGGAATATTCGAGGAACAGAATTTTCTTGTTCTGGAAAAGTTCCGGATTCTGACGTTTCAAGGCACAAAGGGTATGGAAGAGCATGTTTTTGAAAAGCGACACACGCTCGGTTTCGTTCTGATTGACCGTCTGGGGCTGAAAGAGATATCCCGTGCCCTGAAACTGCGTCGCGATGAGAAGCGGTTTTTCGTCGTTCACTGTGCAGAGAAATTTGTGTTCGAAGGCGTCGGGATTGCTCTGCTTCCAGGAAATGCGGCATAAGTTACGCAGAAATTCGCTTTTTTCCGTTTCATTGTAAAAACCCATCTTTTCCGGCGTCGGGCGAACATGGGATTTTTGCTTGAACTCCTTGTTGGGAATGCCTTCCGTGTGGCTTTTGAAAAGTCTTTGCATCCCGTTGAAGGGCGCGCGGCGGGGGCTGTGAATCCGATCTTTTCCCGTGCGTTTTTCAAAAAACGACGGAAGAAAGCAAATTCCCATAGACCAGTTCGCCTGCGTCGGATAGACGAAACGCTTCATCTCCTTCATCGGAAATGTCCAATACGCAGGGGCTGCAATCTTGATCACGGGCAATCCGGTATTGGTGAAATTGCAAATGCGCAGGTCAAATTCTTCGTCACGGAACTCAAAAACCAGATCGAAATTCCATTTTTCCGATCGATATGGAAAAGTAACTTTGTCGTTTTCCCGGATCGGAGTGCACTTCTTTGCTCCTTTTGAATTCAAAAAAAGGGAAATAAGGGCGTATTTCCGGTCGGCAATTTTTGCAGGCAAAATAACTGCTCATTTTCCCGACCTCTCTTCATTGATAAGGTTAATATACTCTTGAGTTAATGATTTTGAAAGTCCAGTTGCATAA
>JAQUYX010000065.1 GCA_028691615.1 Victivallaceae bacterium | reverse complement strand
AGCCAGTCCCCGATCAGGGGCTTTACAGTTTTGCCAACGAGCACGATGCCTGCGGCGTCGGCGTGGTCGCCGATCTGGAAAAGGAGGCGTCCCACCGCACCGTCGAATTGGGAATTACCGTACTCAAACGCCTGATGCATCGCGGCGCGGCGGGGAGCGACCCGGAAACCGGAGACGGCGCGGGCATTCTCTCGGCGATCCCCGATGCGTTTTTCCATAAATTATATCCGGAACTGCCTCCTGCCGGACGGTATGGCGTGGCGGTGATTTTCGGCGGGGAGGGCGTGGAATCGGAGATCGAAGAACACGTGACGCAGGAGGGCTTGAGTATTTTCGCATGGCGCGACGTCCCCTGCGATCCCAGTGCCGTCGGCAGAACCGCACGCGAGACGATGCCGCGCATCCGCCAGCTGATTGTCGTTGGCGGGAGTTTGGAAGGCAGTGCCTTGGAGCGCAAGCTCTTCGTCGCGCGCCGCGTGCTTGAAAAGAATTTTTCCGAAACCCTTTACATTTGCAGCATGTCCTGCCGCAGCATCGTCTACAAGGGGTTGATGCTTGCCACCCAGATTGAAAAGTTTTACAGCGATCTGGCCGACCCGGATTTCAAATCGCGCGTGATTCTGGTTCATCAGCGCTACAGCACCAACACCTTCCCGACTTGGAGTCTGGCGCATCCCTTCCGCTATCTGGCGCACAACGGCGAGATCAACACCCTGCGCGGGAATCTCAATTCCCTCTCGGCGCGCGAGCCGCATCTGGAAAGCGCCCTTCTCGGCAAGGATCTCGCCAAAGTCCTGCCGCTGATCCGCCCCGGACAGAGCGATTCGGCTTCGCTCGACAACATGTTCGAACTTCTGGTCGCCTCGGGACGCACGCTGGAACACGCCATGCTGATGCTCATTCCTCAGGCGTGGGGCAAACGCTATTACATGGGGCGCGACGTGCGCGGCTTCTTCGAATACCACAGCGCATTGATGGAGCCGTGGGACGGACCGGCTGCCGTCGCCGCCAGCGACGGAGTCAACGCGCTGGTCATTCTCGATCGCAACGGTTTGCGTCCGGCGCGCTATACGCTCTGCGACGACGGGTTGTTTGTGCTGGCCAGCGAAACCGGCGTCGTCGATCTGGAGACGGAACATGTCGTTTCCAAAGGTCGTCTCAAGCCCGGCGAAATGATTTATCTGGATTTGGTCAACCACCGGCTGGAGTTTGACGCGGAAATCAAATCGCGCGTCGCCCGCCGTCAGCCTTACCGCCGCTGGGCGGACGAACACAAACTTCAGGTCAACGGGCTCTTCTCCGAAATCGCTGCGTCGCAGGTCGCCGGCAATCTGGCCTCGCGGCAGAAGCTCTTCGGATATTCCCGCGAGGATCTCTCTATGATCCTGACCCCCATGGCCGCCACCGGCAAGGAACCGATCGGCTCCATGGGCAACGACGCGGCGCTGCCGGTGCTGTCCGGGCAAAATCCGAGTTTCTTCCATTATTTCCAGCAGCTTTTCGCACAGGTGACCAACCCGCCGATCGATCCGATCCGCGAAGAGCTGGTCATGAGTTTGACCACCTACATCGGCAATCAGGGCAATATTTTGGCCGAGGGCCCCGAATACGCCAAGCTCATCAAGCTGCCGCGCCCGGTGCTGACCGACGACGAGACGCAGCGCTTGGAGACCATCGGGGACAACTGCTTCCGCTGCCGCAAATTGGTGCTCGGTTTCCCGGGGGAAGCCGGCGGGGAGGGGTTGCGCGAGGCGCTTCAGAAGATCGCTTCCGACGCGGTCAAGGCGGTTGGCGCCGGATACCGGATCATTGTGCTCTCCGACCGGGATCTGGCGCCCGAATTGACGCCGATGCCTTCGCTGCTGGCGGTTTCCGCGGTGAACCGTGCGCTTGCCCGTGCGGGACGGCGTGCCGAAACCGGGTTGATCGTGCAGACGGCGGAAGCGCGTGAGGTGATGCATTTTGCGCTGCTCATCGGGTACGGCGCCACGGCGGTCAATCCTTATCTTGCGCTGGAAACGGTTTCTTCTCTGGCGCATGACGGTCAGGTTCGTCAAGACGCGGTCGCCGCCGCCGGAAATTATATCGCCGCGGTGGACAAAGGGTTGCTCAAGATCATGTCAAAGATGGGGATTTCCACGCTTCGCAGTTACCGTTCGGGACAGAACTTCGAAGCGGTCGGACTCGGCCGCGAGCTGATCGATGAATTTCTGCCCGGCACCATCAGCCGGATCGGCGGAATTACGCTGGACGATGTGGCCGCCGAGGCCGTCGCGCGGCGCAAGGCGGCGCTGAGCAGTGCGCAAAGCACGCTGCTGCCCGAGAGCGGGGAATATAAATTCCGCAAGGAAGGCGAAAATCATCTCTGGACGCCCCAGTCCCTTGCCGCGTTCCGGCAGGCCGTCTGGAACAACGATTACGCCAAATTTCAGGAGTATTCCCGCCTGATCGACGATCAAGCGAACCATCTTTGCACGCTGCGCGGTTTGTGGGAACTAAAGCCACTGCCCACCGGACCGATTCCGATCGAGGAGGTCGAGGAGGTCGAGTCGATTCTGCATCATTTTGTCTCCGGCGCGATGAGTCTGGGCGCGCTCAGCCCCGAGGCGCACGAGGCGATCGCCGTGGCGATGAATTCGATCGGCTGCATGAGCAACTGCGGCGAGGGCGGCGAGGACGAGGAACGCCGTCAGGCCGGAGCGCATGGTGAAAACCGGCGCAGCGCCATCAAGCAGGTCGCCTCCGGACGCTTCGGCGTCACGATCGACTACCTGCGCGACGCCCGGGATATTCAGATCAAAATGGCGCAGGGCGCGAAGCCCGGCGAAGGCGGACAGCTGCCCGGACACAAGGTCAACGAGTTTGTTGCCCGTGTCCGTCATGCCATGCCGCATGTCACGCTGATCTCGCCGCCGCCGCACCATGACATTTATTCGATCGAGGATCTGGCGGAGTTGATCTTCGATTTGCGCAACGCCAATGCGAAGGCGCGGATCTCGGTCAAGCTGGTGTCGGAAGTCGGCGTCGGTACGATTGCCTCCGGCGTGGCCAAGGCGCATGCGGACGTGGTGCTGATTTCCGGGCATGACGGCGGAACCGGCGCTTCTCCTTTGACCAGTATCAAGCATGCGGGACTGCCATGGGAATTGGGTTTGGCGGAGACGCAGCAGACGCTGGTGCTCAATCAGCTTCGCAGCCGGGTGAAAATCCAGCTGGACGGACAGCTCAAGACCGGACGGGATATTGTGATCGGCGCGCTGCTTGGCGCGGAGGAGTTTGGATTTGCCACGACGATTCTCGTCTGTCTCGGCTGCGTGATGATGCGTCAGTGCCACAGCAACAGCTGTCCGGTGGGCGTGGCCACGCAGGACCCGGAACTGCGCAAGAATTTCCGTGGCAAACCGGAATATATCGTCAACTTTCTGCGGTTCCTTGCAATGGAGGCGCGCGAAGAGCTGGCCCGTCTGGGACTGCACAGTCTGGCCGAGGCGTGCGGACGCAGCGATTTGATCGGGATGAACCGTGCGATTGATTTCTACAAAGCGCAAAAACTTGATTTTACGCAGGTGTTTGCGCGTGCCGAGGGCGGAAAAGTTTCGTTCGATCCGGGCGACGCCTACGCCGGGGCGCAGCTCTACGATCAGCGGGAACTTTTTGCCGAGGTGCTTCCCGATCTGGGCAAGCGCCCGATTGAGATCGCCCGGACGATCCGCAATGTCGATCGTGCGGCGGGTACGGCGCTCTCCGGCGAGATCGCCGAGCGCTTCGGCTTGGCGGGACTGCCGGAAAAAACACCGGTCACGATCGACTTTACCGGCATCGCCGGACAAAGTTTCGGAGCGTTTTTGGCCCGGCATGTGACGCTGCGACTGGAAGGCGAGGCCAACGATTTTGTCGGCAAAGGGCTTTCCGGCGGGCGCATTGTGATCCGTCCGCCGCGCGGGGCGAAATTCGCTCCCGAAAGCAACGTGATCGCCGGAAACGTCATCGGATACGGCGGCACTTCCGGGGAGATTTATCTCAACGGTCTGGCCGGCGAACGGTTTGCCATCCGCAATTCCGGCGTGACGCTGGTGGCCGAGGGCGTGGGGGATCACGGTTGCGAATATATGACCGGCGGCCGAGTGGTGATTCTCGGACGGACGGGGGTGAATTTTGCCGCGGGCATGACCGGCGGATTCGCCTATGTCTACGATGAGACGGGGCATTTCGATCTGAGCTGCAATCTGGACAGCGTGGATCTGGAAAGCGTCCCCGCCGGCAGCGATGGCGAAGCGGAGCTGCTGGCGATTCTCCGGCGGCATGTGGAATATACCGCGAGTCCCAAAGCCCGTCGGATTCTCGACGACTGGAGCGCCAACCGGCCGAAGTTCGTGCGGATTTTCCCGGTGGAATATCGTCAGGCGCTGGCCAAAATGCAGGCAAAGTAATTTTTTTAAGCCAAGGAATCATCCATCATGAATGAACTGCTCAATCCTTATCGTCCGACGGACGAACGACTCGCCGATTTCCAGGAGGTTGAAAAACTCTTCGGACCGGAGGTGCTTACCGACGAAAGTTGCCGGTGCATGAACTGCGGGATCCCGTTCTGTCACGGCGCCGGCTGTCCGCTCGGCAATGTGATTCCCGAGATGAACGCCGCGTTTTACGCGGGGAATTACCGCCGCGCCTGGGAGATCCTCTCCTGTACCAGTTTCTTCCCCGAATTTACTTCCCGCGTCTGCCCCGCGCTCTGCGAAGGCTCCTGCACGCACGGAATCAACGAGCGTCCGGTGGCAATCCGCAAGATCGAGAAGTGCGTGATCGAGACGGCATTCCGCGAGGGCTGGGTGGCCCCGGTTCTGCCCGCCTCGCGCAACGGAAAATCCGTCGCGGTCGCCGGAGCGGGGCCCGCAGGGCTTTACGCCGCGGAGGCGTTGAACCGGCTCGGCTATCAGGTGACTTGCTTCGACGCGAACCGGCAGCCCGGCGGACTTCTCCGCTGCGGGATTCCCGATTTCAAACTTCAGAAACAGGTGATTGACCGGCGCATTCAGATTATGAAGCAGGAAGGCATTGAATTTGTCGGACAAACGGTGGTGGGAAAGGATATTTCCGCCGCGTATTTGCTGCGCAACTTCGACGCGCTTGTGCTGGCCATCGGGACTCCCGCGGCGCGCGATCTGCCGGTGCCTGGGCGTGAACTCGACGGCGTTCATCTGGCGCTGGAGTTCCTTCAAGGGCAAAACCGCGTTCTCGCGGGGGAACTGACCGGGCTTCCCGTGTCGGCGAAGGGAAAACATGTCGTCATCATCGGCGGCGGCGACACCGGCAGCGATTGCGCCGGAACCGCGCTGCGGCAGGGGGCGAAATCGGTCATGCAGATTGAAATTATGCCCATGCCGCCGCAGGAACGTTCCGCTTCGACGCCGTGGCCGCAGTGGCCGTATCTGCTGCGAACCAGTTCCAGCCATCTGGAAGGCGGAAAGCGGCGCTGGAATCTGGCGACGGATCGTTTTACCGGAGAAAGTGGACATGTGACGGCGCTGGAGGTACATTCGGTGGATTGGAGTTTTTCTCCGGAGGGAAAACCGCTCAAATTCGTCGCGACGCCGGACTCCGGCGAGACGATCAAGGCCGATCTGGTGCTGCTGGCCATGGGATTTACCGGAGTTCCGGCGGAAGGGATTGTGTCGGAACTTGGGTTGAAACAAACCGCGCGGACTGCGATTTTGTCCGATCCGGCCCGGAAGATTTACGCGGTCGGGGATTGTGCCAACGGCGCGAGTCTGGTGGTTCGCGCCATGGCCGACGCGAGAAAGGTGGTCGCCCAGCTTCATGGAGAAATGCAATGAAATTTTATAAATACACTGGATTGGGCAACGATTTCATTTTCGTGACCGACGGAACGCTGAACCGGGAACGTGTGCCTTTTTATTGCGATCGTCGTTTCGGCATCGGGGCGGACGGCGTGGTGACGCTGGCAAAGGCCGGAGAGAATGAATTTGTCATGCACATTTTTAACTCGGACGGTTCCGAGGCGCAGATGTGCGGCAACGCCACACGCTGTTCGGCGCATTTGCTCCGGCGTCTCGGCTGGCTCAAGGGCAGCTCCTTCGCGCTGCAAACACTCGCGGGGATCATTCGCCCGACATTGCTGGCGGACGGTCTGGTGCGTGTGGATATGGGGCATCCGCGTTATTTACGCAGTGAAATTCCGGTTCTCGGCGGCGACGGAACATCGCTTGCGCGCGGATTTTACGTGACGGCGTGCCAGCGCCAGTGGGAAATTTTTTGCGTTTCGATGGGTAATCCCCATGCGGTGATTTTTGTGGAGGACGCCGAGGCGGTCGATCTGGAAAAGGTCGGGCCGCAGATCGAGACGAATGCGCTTTTTCCGGAAAAGACCAATGTGGAATTTGTGAGCGTCGAAGCGCCCGATCAACTGCGCATGCGCGTCTGGGAGCGGGGATGCGGGGTCACGATGGCCTGCGGCACGGGAAGCTGTGCGGCGGGCGTCGCGGCCTGTCTTTCGGGCCGGGCGGGAGCGCATTGCGCCGTCCGGCTGGACGGCGGAACGCTTTGGATCGATTATCATGTAGAGGACAATCACGTGGATATGACCGGCGCGGCTGCGGCGGTTTACGAAGGAGAAATTCAGTAATGGCTCAGATCAATTTCAATTACGATGCGCTGTCCGGGAATTATCTCTTCGCCGAGATTGCGCGCAAGATCAGCGCGTATCGCGCTGCACATCCCGACGCGAAGATCATCCGGCTTGGCATCGGCGACGTGACCCTTCCTCTGGCGCCGGCGGTGGTTGCCGCGATGCATGAAGCGGTCGACGAGCTCAGCCGCGCCGCAAGTTTTCACGGGTACGGCCCTGAACGGGGATATGATTTTTTGGCCGAGGCAATTCTGCAAGGGGAATATCGCAGTCGCGGGGTGGACTTGGATTTGGATGAAATTTTCATCAGCGACGGTTCCAAGTGCGATGTGGGCAACATTCAGGAGATTTTCGCGCCGGAGAGCGTGGTGGCCGTGGCCGATCCGGTTTACCCGGTGTATCTCGACAGCAATGTCATGGCCGGACGCGCGGGGACGAAACAGTCGGACGGACATTACAGCTCGATTGTGTATCTGCCTTGTACGGCGGAAAATAATTTTGCGCCTTCTCTTCCGTCGCGCAAGGCGGATCTGATTTATTTGTGCAGCCCCAACAATCCGACCGGCGAGGTGCTCTCTGTCGAGGAGTTGACCAAGTGGGTGGCTTATGCGCGGGAAAATGACGCGGTCATTTTGTACGACAGCGCCTATTCCAGTTATATTCAGGACGAAAAGGTTCCGCACAGCATCTATGAGATTCCCGGAGCCAAAGAGGTGGCCGTGGAGTTCAAGAGCTTCTCGAAAACGGCGGGATTTACCGGGGTGCGCTGCGCCTTTACGGTGGTGCCCAAGGCTCTGGAGCGTTCCGGTCGCAAGCTCAACGATCTCTGGAACCGGCGGCAGTGCACGAAATTCAACGGCGCAAGTTATATCGTGCAGCGCGGCGCCGCGGCAGTTTACTCTCCGGCGGGACGCGAGGAGACGCAAGGGCAGATCGCCTATTATATGGAAAACGCCCGGATCATCCGCACCGGATTGGAAGAAGCCGGTTTTACCTGCTACGGAGGGCGCAACGCGCCGTACATCTGGTGGCGGCTGCCCGGAAAAATTCCGTCGCGGGTCTTCTTTGAGAAGCTGCTCGAAGAGTGCCAGGTTGTCGGGACGCCGGGCGTCGGCTTCGGCCCGTGCGGGGAAGGGTATTTGCGCCTGACCGCCTTCGGAGAACGGGAACAAACCCGCGAGGCGATTGGGAGAATTCAGAAGAAATTCGCTTGATAAGGAGGCATTCCTGTGATAAATTACTCCCATATGGCAAACGAATCGGAAATCGCGGTCATTCAGGAGATCAGTTCTGTCATCGTCCATGAGCGGAATGTGGAAGCGCTGTTGAAAGAGGTGCTTGCCGTGCTCGATCGGAAGATGGGGATGCTGAGGGGGACGTTTACCTTTCGTCACGGGAATGAACTGACGATCGAAGCCTCGCAGGGGCTGGACGAAGCGGAACGCAAGCTCGGGCACTACAAGATCGGCGAAGGAATCACCGGTCATGTGGCGGAAACGGGGCGACCGCATGTCATCAACGATATTCGCACCGACCGCCGCTTCCTCAATCGCACGAAGTCGCGCGACTATAAGGAGCCGGTCGCGTTCATCTGCGTGCCGATTCTACATCAGGACGAGGTCATTGGAACCTTGTCGATCGACCGCAAAATCGATGAGCACACGGTGCTGGAACGCGATTGCTCTTTGTTGGAAATTGTCGGCAATATCACCGCAGACGCGGTGTTCGCCTGCCGCCGCGAGCTGGAAGAGCGGGAGAGTTTGCTTGAGGAAAACCGCAAACTTCGCGAGTTGATTTTACCAAACCCCGGGGAACTGGTCGGCAACTGCCGCGAAATGCGTCAGGTCTACGAAGCGGCGCGTCAGGTTGCCCCTTCGGACGCCACCGTGCTGATCCGCGGCGCGTCGGGAACCGGCAAGGAGCTGCTGGCGCGCGCGATCATTGCCATGTCGCCGAGGCGGGACAAGCCGGTGATTGCGCTCAACTGCGCGGCGTTGCCGGACAATCTGGTGGAGAGCGAGCTTTTCGGTTGCGAGAAGGGGGCGTTCACCGGAGCATCGGCGCGGCGGATCGGCCGCGCGGAGGCGGCCGACGGGGGAACGCTGTTTCTGGACGAGATCGGCGATCTTTCGCTGCCGACGCAGGTGAAACTGTTGCGTTTTCTGCAGGAGAAAACCTTTTCCCGGCTGGGCAGCAACGAGGAGTTGCATAGTGATGTGCGTTTCATTGTGGCGACCAGCCGCAATTTGGAAGAGCTCATGAGCAAGAAGCAGTTTCGGGAGGATCTTTATTACCGGCTGAATATTTTTCCAATCATGATGCCGGATCTCAAGAACCGCCGAAGCGACATTTTGCTGCTGGCCGAGCATTTTATCGCCAAGATGAACGTCAAATACCGGAAAGCGGTATCGCGCATGTCGCCGACGGCGGTGAATTTATTGATGACGTATCCGTGGCCGGGGAATGTCCGGGAGCTGGAAAACTGCATTGAGCGCGCGGTGCTTACCGCGCAGGGCGATTGCATTCAGGGGGAAAATCTGCCACCATCGTTGCAGAGTGTGGGCGCGTGCTTCTTCGAGCGGCTGCCGAATCCCGGCGGCGCCAAAGGCAGTTCTCTGGCGGAGATGGTCAAGAATTACGAACGGGATATCGTGTCGGCGGCGCTGGCGCGCAATCACGGCAATATCTCCGGGATGGGGCGCGAATTGGGGCTTTCGCCGCGCATGGCGCATTACAAGCTTAAATGCCTCGGACTCTTGCCCTCCGATCATCCCCGGAATGCGTAGGACTTTATTTGCTTCCGGCGAGAAGTTTGCCGAGGATGGTTTGCTTGTCCTCGCCTGCCAGCTGCAGAAGCATGGCTTCTTCGAGCATTTCCTTGAAGCGGGGCCCCGGCGTCGCGCCGGCGGCGATGAGATCGTTTCCACGCACGAGCGGTTCGGGCAGTTTGACTTCCCCCTGATTCTCCGCAATTCTGTCGAGCAGGAACACATAGGCGTTCATCAATCCGTGGCACGCGGCGCAATCAATCCGGTGCAGTTCCAGCTCCAGCGGGAAATCCGGTTCTCCCATCCAGCGGCGGAGTTTGGCGGGGCGCATTTTTTCCGCTTGCGCGAGGCGCATGTGATTGCGCACGAGCGACGTGACCCGTTCGCGCTTCATTTTGGAAAATTTGAGGCGGTTCATCGCCGCCTCGGCAAGAACGGCTCCTTCCACTTCATGACTGTAAAAATGGATTCCCCGCGCATCGCTGCTCCACGTGCCCGGTTTGCCCGCGTCGTGAAAGAGGATTGCCCATGCCAGCGCCGGATCGGGCAGCTTCATGTGTCCGAGCATGCGTTCGGTGTGTTCGAGCACGTCGCCTTCCGGGTGAAAGCGTTCGTCCTGCGTCACGTTTTTTTCCCGGGCGATTTCAGGAAGAACCGCCGGAAGAATCTCCAATTCGTCAAGGAGTCGCAGCGCGCGTTCGGGATCTTGGCCGGTGAACATCCGTTCCAGTTCCGCATGAATGCGTTCGGCGGCGAGTTTCGCGCAGTTTGCCGCCAGCGACTTTGCCGCGCGAAACGTCTCCGGCTCGATGGTCAGACGGTATTCGGACGCGAAACGCACCAGCCGGAGCATCCTTAAATAGTCTTCCTGAAAACGGGCGTCCGGGGCTCCGACTGTCCGTAAAATTCCGTGTTCCAGATCGTTTAAACCGCCGACATGGTCGATCACCTGCTCCGATACGGGGTCAAAGAGAAGCGCATTGATGGTAAAATCGCGCCGTTTGACATCGACGGCGGGATCGTCAGTATAAAGCACTTTTTCCGGGTGCCGTCCGTCGAGATAGAAGCGTTCCTCGCGTGCGCGTGCGACTTCAAAGTGAAAAATCCCTTCCCGGATAATCCATACGCCGAAGGCCGCGCCAGCGGATTGTGCGTCCGGGTATTGCTTGAGGAGTTGCTCGGCGGGCAGCGTGGTCATTAGATCGACGTCTTTGACCGGGCGCCCCAGCAGCAGGTCGCGCACGACGCCGCCGACGAAATAACATTGACCTCCTGCAGCGACGATTTTTTTCACCGCAAGTACTGCGGCGCGAAGCATTTCAGAATTGTTTTCGAGATGAAAAAAGAACGTTTGCATGACGGAATTTTCCCCTCTCTCATAAATTCCCATTGGTCCAGCGAAGGGCCAGAATGATTGCCAACGAGATCAGATTGTTGAGGAAATGAATCAAAATTGCGCTTCGTAATCTCCCGGTTTTCAAATATGCGAGGTGGAAAACCGTTCCGAGCAAAGCCAGCGGCAGCAGTTGAACGAACGAACCGTGAATGGCCGCGAAAAGAACGACGGTCGCGGCGAATGCCGTTCTTTCTCCGGCGACAAGCGCCGCCGCCCCGTAGAACACACGCCGGAAGAGATATTCCTCGTAAAAAGGAGCTGCCAGCACGGAAATGCACCACAATGCGATTTGATATTTGTCTTGGGCGAGCAGGAAGATCTGTTCGAGCGGTGGCTCGTCGACCGGCCAGTGCATCCAGGTGAAAAGAAGAATGCACCCTTGTGCAATGATCGCGGCAGCGAACCATGCGGCGAATCCTGTTTTGATGACTTTGCCCGTGCTCCATGGCAAAGCCGGCGCAACCACCCGGGGGAGATCGCGCGCCAAAACACTCAGCCCCAGTGCCGCCAGCGCGGGACCGAGGGCGAGGGCGATCGGTTCGAATGTCTGCGGCAGCCACGCGCACAGCAGCGAGGGCAGCACCAGAAATCCCAAAAGGATTCCGAAAATGCTGTAGGCAAAAATGCCAAGCGGCGGAAGGCCGTTATGCGAATTGCTGAAAGAAGAAAAGGAATCGTTCATAAGATAATATATCCTCTTTTTCCCCGGATGCAAATGCGCGAAATTGCGTCGTCTTGCCGGGTGGCTCGGACTCAAAACCTCCTTCCCATGCTATCCGGATCCCCCCCGGAATCCGTCGACGGGACTTTTGGAATTTTCGAAAAGCGGAAAAAAGCGGTCGCATCGGAACTAAACCTCTTGCAAAACACGGGGAGGAGAAGTAAGTTATGCCGAAAATAAATCTTGTCCCGAAACGATCCGATCCATCCAGTTTGAATTTATCCCGGAAAGAGCGAGTATGTCCAAAAAAAACAGCAGTGTGGGAAATGTCTTTTATACCGTGAGCTTGGGTTGTCCCAAAAATCTGGTGGATACCGAATACCTCGCAGGACATTTGCTGACGGCGGGATATTCCCTGTCGTTTGACCCGGAGGCGGCGGATCTTTATTTGATTAATACTTGCGCGTTTCTGCCTTCTGCGCGCGAAGAGGCGTTCGGTGCGATTCGGGACGGACTGCGGTGGAAGAAGCGTCGCGCGGGGCGGCGTTTGATTGTCGCGGGCTGCCTGACCGAGCGCGATACGCAGAAAAAATATCGCACGGAGTATCCCGGCGTGGATCTTTGGCTCGGGGTGGACGATATTCCGCATGTGGCGGAATTGGTCGGCGGAGCTGTTGTCGAGGAACCGAGCGCCCCGGAGCGGAAACATCCGACGTACCTGTGTTCCGACGAGGAACCGCGATTGCAGTTGACGATGTCGCACATGGCGTATCTCAAGATTGCCGACGGTTGTGACAATTGTTGTGCCTATT
Source organism: Victivallaceae bacterium (assembly GCA_028691615.1). Lineage (GTDB taxonomy): Bacteria > Verrucomicrobiota > Lentisphaeria > Victivallales > Victivallaceae > JAQUYX01. The sequence continues at coordinate 1,860 of JAQUYX010000065.1, read as the reverse complement.
GCGCGATCCCGGCGATCCGGGGCCGTCTGCGGAGCCGTCCGGTCGAATCGGTGCTGGCGGAAGCGCGGGATCTGGTGACCAACAACAAGGTCCGTGAGTTGGTGCTGATTGCGCAGGACGTCACCTGTTACGGCAAGGATCGCGGGGACGGGACGACGCTCTGCGGGTTGTTGAAGGCGTTGGAGGAGATGGAGGGGGATTTTAAGATTCGCCTGCTATATACGCATCCGGCGCATTATACGGATGAGTTGATTGATTTTCTGGCGGCGTCGAAACGGGTGCTGCCGTATTTGGATATTCCGTTGCAGCATATTTCTGACCGTCTTTTGCTGGCGATGAACCGGCACGTGGACCGCAAGGGAATTGAGGATTTGCTTCAAAAATTGCGGTCGAAAATTCCGATGTTGACGCTGCGCACGACGTTTATTACGGGGCTTCCCGGGGAGAGTGCGGAGGAGTTTGAGCAGCTGTGTGAATTTGTGAAGGCGCAAAAATTTGAGCGTTGCGGAGTGTTTTCCTTTTCTGCGGAGGAGGGGACGCGTGCTGCGGGGATGGCTGATCAGGTTCCGGGGCCAGAGGCGTTGCGCCGTGCGAAGAAGCTGATGCGGTTGCAGGAGAAGATCATGGTCGAGCAGCAAAGTAAATATCTTGGCAAGACCATTGGGGTTGTGGTGGATGATGCTGGGGAATCCGGGGGCTGTGCGATTGCGCGCGGGGCGATGGATGCTCCTGAGATAGACAATGTGGTATTGTTGCGTCGTTATCGCGGGATTTCGTCAGGGGATGTCGTGCAAGTGAAAATTACGGGGCTGAACGGGGCCGATCTGGTGGGAGAAAGGAGTGCGCAATGAGTGGAATTGTCGGGACGATGAATCTGCCGAATATGTTGACGATGGGGCGGATTGTATTGATCATGGTGTTTGTGGGGTTGGCGGCGAATGGGGGGACGAAGGTTGAAGAGTTGACGCCGTTTCTTTTTGAGATTCGTTTGATCGCGTATATTTTGGCGATTCTGGCGGGGTTGACGGATCTTCTGGACGGGTATCTGGCGCGCAAGTGGAATCAGGTAACGGATTTTGGCGCGCTGATGGATCCGTTGGCGGACAAAATTTTTGTGACGGCGACGATGCTGATGGCGGTGGAATATCATCTGATGCCGGCGTGGATTGCGGTGGTGGTGTTGTCGCGGGAGTTCATGGTGACGGGCTTGCGTTCTCTGGCCGCGAAGCAGCAGGTGGTGATTTCTGCGGATCATTGGGGGAAGATCAAGACGGCGTCGCAGATGGTGATGTTGGTGATTGCGGGAGCGTCGTGGGTATCTGGTGCGACGGAGGATCTGAAGTTTGATTTATGGACGAAATTCACGTGGCAGTGGTACGTGTGGATTGGGTATTTGTGTGCGATTGTGTTGGTGACGGTGGGGTCTGGACTGCATTATTTTCTGAAATACCGTTATCTTTTTTGGGAAAAAGGGCGAAAAACGATTTGAAAAGCGCATTGAATCGGATATATTACAGGACTTGACAAGGAGAGATGGCTGAGCGGTCGAAGGCGACGGTCTCGAAAATCGTTGTACCCAATTTGGGTACCGAGGGTTCGAATCCCTCTCTCTCCGCCATTATTTTTTCTGTTTAAGCTCGAATTGCATTTGAAATTGTGCAAAATGAATTAAATGTTGTATGTCAAATCGTATGACATGGTTTTTTTTATGGACTGTCCTGACTGGACGGTCCTTTTTTTTGCCTCGATTTTCCGCTTTTTATCCGGTGCAAAGCTCTTTTGTAAACAAAATGGGCTTTCTTTACTCTTTTCAAAATAGAATGCGTTAAACATATTCTCTTTGTTTATCTCGCGCGCGCG
>JAQUYX010000064.1 GCA_028691615.1 Victivallaceae bacterium | reverse complement strand
GCGATGCTCCCCGACGGGAGAATCACCGGATTGGCTGCGGCTAGTGCGGCGATGAGCGCGCTGTAGGTATCTTTCCAGCGGTAATTGTCCACCACTTCGGGAACACCTTGCGGACCGGGCTGGTAGCGTTCGTCGTTCTGCAAACGTTCCCAGTAGAGGTTCATTTTTGCGGCGGGGGAGGTGGTGGAGGTTTTCTGACTGGTTAGTCCGTTGTTTTTTGCGGCCTGATCCGCGGCGGAGTAGCCGACAAGCGGGGTGATGAAGCGAATGCGCGTCTGCATCTCCGTAAGGGTGTCGCAACGGGCTTGCACCTGCCGCAGATAGCGCTCCTGGGCGTCTTCGATCTGAGCATAATCCGGCGCTTCGACAAGGAGATCCGAGGTCAGCGCGGTTGAGGCTTTGAGCAGATTGATCTCTCCGACTAGATTGAGTGCTTCGCTCTGCCAGTTTGCCGCGGCGAGCGCGGCGGCTTCTCCGGCGGTTTTGGTCTTGAGTTTCGACCGGATCGCGTTGTGGACGTCGAAGAAGACAAAGATCGCCAGCAACAGAAAAACCATCAGCACCAGTGCCACGGGGATGATCTGACCTGCTTGCGATTTTTTTGAGCACTTCGACATTTTTTCGATTTTCTCCGGCCGTATTGGCCGGCTCATTGCTCCAGAATCAGTTTTGCGAAATTGAACATGCCGGTTCCGTAGCGCGGGCTGGACGAGTGAATTCCGAGCAGTCGTTCGGTTCCGTCGGTCAGCAGCGACATCCCGGAAAGTTCCGTGTATCCGGTGGTGAAATCATTGGTTAAATTCATGCGCACGGTGAATACCGGCGCGTCGCTGTCGCGCTTCTGCCAGTATTCGGAATCAATGGCACGCGGTCCGTTCATTCCGTAGGCAACATACTCTCCTGCGTACTGTTCGAGTGTGGCCCGTCCCGCGCCCGAGGGAATGGGCGACCCGGACATGTCCTTGCCGGAACTCCCCCAGAATGCGACGCGCCCCGCGCGGTGAACCAGCGTGCTGCAATATCCGAGCGCCGCCGTGCGTGCGGCAAAATAGGATGCGTAAGTGCTGTGCATTTGCGCCATTGCGTAAAAAAAGATTTGCAGCATGCCGAAAAAAATCAGGCAGAGCAAAACCAGCGCGAACATTCCCTCCATGATGGAGCTGCCGCGTTCCCCGGAGTTTTGACTGCGATTTGCCATGATTCGGAATAATCTCCCTTCTGCTGGGGATAAATTATCTCCATCCCGTCGAAAAAGCAAGAGCCGCCCTCAAAAAAAGACTCGTCGATTCAGTTGCTTTCCGCATCGAAGCTGCCGTCCAGAAGCGCACGATAGACTTTCAGATGTTTGCGCGCGCATTCTTTCCATTGAAAACGCTGCAGATTGCGTCGCATTTTTTCGGCAAGCTCCGTTCGCAGCGTCTCCGAAGACGGTGCGGTCAGTTCCCGAACCAGCGCGGCGCACTGCGCGGCGTTACCGACCGGAAAATAGAGCGCACCGTCCGCGCCGATCTCGCGAAAACAGGGGGTATTTGCCAGAATCGGCACACATCCGACCGATTGCGCTTCGATGATCGGCAGTCCGAATCCTTCCGCTCTGGACGGAAAGAGCAGGCATTTTGCCCCAGCATAGGCGGAAAACAACTCCTCCTCCCCGCAGGATTTCCAGCGGACTCTCCCTGCGATGCCAAGTGTGGCGAACATTCGGTTTTCCTCCGCCGTGAACGCGCCGCCGCCGATGCAGAGCAGCCGGAAATGTTCTGGAAGCCGCGCGAAGGCCTGAATCGCCGTCGGGAAATCTTTGTGGCACAGGCGGGTTCCGGTGTAGATGCAGTAATCTCCGAGGTCGCGGAAAATCCCTCCATCGATTCCGGTTGGGAGGCGATATCCGTGATAAATCACCCGTATTTTTGGCGCCGCCTCCGGGTAAAAGCCGATCAGATCGCTTCGGGTTGCCTCCGAGGGGACGATGATCGCGTCGGCGGATGTGATGGAGCGCTTTTCTTCGGCGGCTTCGCGCCGGGCGGACGGCAATTTGTCTGGATATTTTTCATGGGTCATGTCGTGAACGGTGATGACATAGGGGCGCTTGCCCAGCAAAAAACGGGAATATGGTTTGGAATAGGTCGAATGGAAGAGATCGTAGTCGCGCGCGGCGAGCGCCCGGAGTGTGGCGAGTTTATTGACCGCTTCGAGAATGCGGTTTTTGCCGCGAAATTTCCAGTCGGGCAGAAAATGCGGACGACTGGACAATGCTTGAAGGTATTCGTTGTTGGTGAAGAACGCGCTCGCTTGCCATTGCGCCGATCCCGAGTCGGAAAATTCCCGGAAGAGTTCGCAAAAATAGCGGGAAATCCCTCCAAAACGCGAGGAGGAAAAAATTTGATGATCGTATAGAATTCGCATTGAAAAAATTTCCTATGCTTTAACTCCACTGGTCTGAATGCGGCACTCGGAAAAACTCGCGCCGCGTCTTCCTCCGGTGCTTGGGAGTCCATTGATTTCCGGCGAATCGAATGTGGAAAAATCGTATGCCGACCCGCGGTTTTCGCTTCCGTTCGTCCCACCGTTTCCCGGTATAATAACTCCGGATTGGAAAAGAAGCAACCCGGAATCGAAAAAAATTGCATTTTCCGTTTGCTTTTTTGCGATGACATGTCATATTGTTCCACTAGACGGTACTGCCAAAATTCGCGCCGTGTCTTTCGGAATTTCGGAAAAGGCTTGAAACGGAGGCTGTTCGGTCGTTACTCTCCGAGTCGCGACGCGCAAATCCCCCCTTTCGTTCCATTCCCGATTCTTTCGAAGATCTATCGACGGGACGTCTTACCAGAGAAGCCAAAAATCGGGAGGTGCTTCATGAAGAAAATCGTCATGATCGGGATGGGAATTGCTGCGGCGCTCGCGTGGAACAGTGTTTCGGCGGCTCCTGTCGCAGCAAAGAACGATGCGAAGAGCGTCAAGAAGGCTGATTCTGTCGCAACCTTCCATTGGATGGAGAATTACGACGCGGCGCTTGCTGCTGCGAAAAAAGAAAATAAACTGATTCTTGCGGTATTCTCCGGCTCCGACTGGTGCCCTCCGTGCCAGATGGTCGCGCGCAAGGTTTTCTCCAACAAAATTTTTCAGGACTACGTCGCAAAGAATTTCGTTGCCCTTGAGGTGGATTTCCCCCGCCGCAAGGCGCAGAGCGTGGAGCTTCAGCGGCAGAACAACATGTTGGCCAAGAAATTCGAGGTCTCTGCTTTCCCGACGATCATGATTCTGCGGCCTGACGGGACCAAATTGGATTCCAAAAAAGGCGTCATGGTGGGGGCCAAGATCATTGAACCGCGTGCATTCGTAGTCTGGATGGAAGCCAACCATAACATTTACAACCGGCAGATCCGCGACGGCAAGAAAAAATAGACGGCACTCGGCAATCGTCGCGCCGCCTCTTTCGGCGGATCGGAAAAAGGCCTGAAACGGACGGTATCGCCCGTTGCGTGTGGCTTTTTTGGCTCAAAAAAGTGGAACTGGAGTGATCGGCCGGCCGGTTTTTTCCTGTGCCGTCCAGACGGGAGTTGTAAAATGATCCGTTCTCGATTCTGCCGGGCAGGGCTTCTCGGCATCCTGCTGATCTCTTCTCTTTGCGGGGCGGAAAAACTTCCGCCGTTCCGGTGGGCGCTCGTCGCGGAAAAGACGATGGTGCGTCTCAAGTTGGAGGTGGCCGAAAAAGCCTACCTTTACAATGCGGAGCTGCAATTTACCGTCCGGGATGCCACGGGCGCGGAGATTGGACATACGCCCAAGCTTTCTCCCGAAGGCAAAATAAAAACTGGAATCTATGCGTGGACTTTTCCGGTCGGGAAAACCCGCGGCCCCTATTCCGCCAAGGTCAATTATCAGGGCTGTGTCGAGGACGCGTCCGGAGATAGCATTTGTCTCTTGCCTGCCGAGGTGGAGTTGACGACGGCCCCGCCGAGAAGCGGAAAATCGGAAGCCGTGCGTGCGGACAACACCGCAGCCGTGCCGGGATGGACCAAAGTTGGAACACTCTTTGGACTGAGCGACAAGGCGAAATTCCTTGCTTTTCTGGAGGACGGCGCACCGGTCGAGAAGGAGGCAAGCGCGACAACGGTGCCGGACCGTAATTTTTTTCTCCTTCTGGCGCTATCCTTGCTCGCGGGACTTTCGTTGAATCTGACTCCGTGCGTATTGCCGTTGATTCCGGTGAATCTGGCGATTATCGCCGGAAGCCGTGACGCGAAAGGAAAAGCATTGATCCCGGGACTTTTTTACGGCACGGGGATCGCCGCGGTTTACACGGTGCTTGGATTGCTTTCGGTGCTGTTGAAACTGCCCTTCGGCGCATTGAATAGTTCGGCGGGATTCAATTTCGTGGTGGCGGGGATTCTGCTGGTGCTTTCGCTGGCGCTTTTCGGCGTATTCCGGGTGGATTTCTCCTCGCTTCAAAATAAATTCCAACCGGAAAAATTCAAGACGGGGCGCAATATCACTGCGTTTGTGCTGGGGGGATTGTTTGCTTTGCTTGCCGGCGCATGTGTGGCTCCGGTGCTGCTGGGCGTACTGGTCTGGACCGGCGCGCTGTATGCCGCAGGCAATCCCTTTGCGTTGCTGCTGCCGCTGGCAACCGGAATCGGTATGGGGTTGCCTTATCCGGTGCTCGGCGCCGGATTCGCCGTATTGCCGCGGCCGGGGGCTTGGATGCGCTATGTGTCGATGGTCTTTGGCGTGATTGTTGTCGCTTTGGCGATTTATTTTGGATCGGTGGGGGTGAAAATTCTCCGTTACAGCGAGGAAACTGAATTTGAAAAGATGAATCTTGCGCTTGCCGAAGCGAAAAAGGAACACCGGAAAGTGCTGCTTGATTTTTGGGCTTCGTGGTGCAAGAATTGCAGCGCAATGGAGCAGAATGTGCTCTCCGATCCCGAAGTCAAGGCGGCGATGGCGCGCTATCAGGTGGTGAAATTCCGGGCCGAAAAACCGGAATCCGGGCAAGTGAAGACGCTTTTGAACCATCTGGACGTGCCCGGCTTCCCTGCCTTTGTCATTCTCGAAGAGCAAGCGGGGCAATCAGTCCGGTAAGGGATTCTTTGCGCGCATCGCGGCGAGAAAGTCGTTGCGGGCGTTTTTCTGCTGACGGATGATTTCGGCAATGCGTTCCAATGGAAAGAGAGCACTCATTTTCCCGCCGAGCAGTTCGGCGGTTTCGCGCATCCGTTGCGCGCGCCGGTTGGCCGGAAGCACCGGGGCGCTGGCGACGGTCCGAATCAGTGCTGCCAATAATTTTTGCGCCAGCTGTGCCGGGTAGTCTTTCACGACGCGTCCGGAGTCCAGCTTCATGGAAGACACCGCCGGCGCAAGAAGGCTTTCGGTGCGTGGAAAAGAAGAACACATCAGGTTCCACGGATCGGCGCAGCTGCCCTGATCGGCGCTGTTGCGAAAATCCGTCCGCAAGAGAACACAGGGGGTGTCCAGCGTTTTGGCCGTGCAGAACTCCGCGACGGTTCCGGAATCCAAATCGTGTCCGTCAAAGTTTGCGACGATTGCTCCGGCGGTGAACAGCATGCTGTAATTGACGTCGCGAATCTCTCCTGCGGACAATCCGCTCAGGTCGAAATCCTGCGGCAAAAGTAGTTCAATCGTGCCTTCAGACGCCTCAATGAATGCGTGCGCCATCAGATAATTGCCCAGAATCTCCTTGCCGTCGAAGAGTCCGCCGGCCCAGTATAGTTTTAGTTTTTCCATGATTTATGCTCCGCTTGTTTTGGGTAATATAGACGGTTGCCGTTTTTTACGCAAGTACAAAAGGGTTGCAAAGTGTGTTTTCCCGGGTTATATTATATAGATAAATCGGCGCAAGCAAAAGCGCAATTACAATTCTATTTCCGGGAGTTCGGTTGGATTTTATGGAATATACGCAAATCACCAGTTTTCATAATGAAGCGGTCAAGCACGTCGTCAAGCTGCGTGATCGAGTTAAGCGCGAAAAGGAACAGCTTACGGTTTTGGAGGGCTATCGCGAACTTTCCCGGGGCAGTGAATACGGTATGACGCTCAAGGAATGTTTTTTCGCGCCGGAACTCTTCCTCGGGGAAAACGAATTCGCGCTGCTCGCTCAACTCGCGTCATCCGGCTGTCGCGTGGCTCAGGTCACACCGGAAATCCTCACCAAAATGGCATATCGCGAACGCCCGGAAGGCTTGATCGCCATCGCCACAATGCGCCGGCATCTTCTGTCCGATCTTCCCTTCCGGGAGAACGGGCTTTATCTGGTCGCCGAAGCGGTCGAAAAACCGGGAAATCTGGGCAGCATGCTGCGCAGCGCGGACGCCGCCGGCGTGGATGGCTTCATTCTTTGCGACAAACGCACCGATATTTACAATCCCAACGTGATTCGTGCGAGTACCGGAGCGCTGTTTTCCGTGCCGTTGGCCGAGGCGGACGGCGCCGAGGCGATGGCATGGCTGCGTTCGCATGGCATCCGTACTCTGGCGGCCACACCGCATACCGATCAAAAGTACACCGATGTCGATTTGACTTCCGCAGTGGCGATTGTCGTTGGAACCGAACAGGTGGGGCTTTCCGATTTCTGGATGGATCAGAGCGATTTGAAGGTCGTCATTCCGATGCTGGGACGCATTGATTCGCTCAATGTCGCCACGGCGACGACAATTCTTCTGTATGAAGCGGCGCGGCAACGCGGATTTGTCAGTCCCGTGGCTCGCTGACCGGATCGACTTCGCCGGTTTTTCGGGTTTCCTGCTGATACGGCTCCAAGTGGATGACCGCGTCCGCAATCCCCAGATCGCTGCGCACAAGCACTTCCTTGACCCGGTGTGAGAGCTTGTGTCCGTCGAGCACGGTCATGTCCGGATCGACGAGAATATGCAGATCCACAAGAATCGCATTGCCGGTATTGCGCGTGCGTGCGCCATGAACGCCGCGGATTCCTTCCACTGCGGCGGCCATGCGGTAAATCCGTTCTTCGACTTCGCGCGGAACACCACCGTCGGAGAGTTCATGCAGCGTCGGCATGGTGATTTTCCACGCTGCGTGCAGAATGAAAAACGACACCAGAATGGCGCCGAGCGGATCGACGAAGTGCAACGTCGGGAAAAAATAGGCCAGCGCAATGGCAACTGCCGCCGGAATGGAGCTGATGGCGTCGCTCCGGTGATGCCATGCATTGGCCTCCAGCGCCTTTGAGCCGACTCTGCGTGCGACATTCCGCGTCCAACGGAACAGCCACTCCTTGAGTCCGATGGAGCCTAGTGCGATGAAAAAAGCCGCCGGTTTGGGCGCCTTTTCGATTCCGGCGCGCAGCGTGGACACCGCATCCCACACCAATCCGACGGCCACCACCGCCAACGCCAGCCCGATGAAAGCGGAGATCAGCGTTTCGATGCGGCCGTGTCCGTAAGGGTGGTCGTGATCCGGCGGTGCGGACCAGTATTTGACGCCGAAGAGCACCGCGAAATCGGTGATCAGGTCCGACAGACTGTGAATGGCGTCGGCGAAGAGCGCCTGACTGTGAAAACAAATTCCGCCGATTGCCTTTCCGAGGACCAGCAGCAAATTGACGGCCATCCCCCACAAAGTGACAAAGCGGATCTGATGAATCGCGGACGCGGCCGAATGCGACGTCGTATTTTTTTTCATGAAAACCTCAAAGCAAAAAGAATTCGGACGGCTCGTTTTTTTGCGCCTTTTCTTCCGAAAACAGTCTGTTAATATATCATAAAATCGACATTTTGCAACTGCTTGAGCAACGATGTTTTTTTGATTTTGACACTGCATAATCAAGCAGACGACACTCGGCAAAACTCGCGCCATGTCTTCCGGCGGGGCTTTTGTCAGTGCCGTCTAAGCAAGGAATCGAGAGTTGCAGTGCGGAAAAAAAGTCGGGAATTGGTTTTCCATGAAAAAAAATGGAAAAACGCTTGAAAAAACTGCGTTTCGGTTGAATATTCCCAGACGACGGTACTGCCCAAAACAAACTTCGTCTGGATTTGCAAGGGATGCAACCGCCTTTTCCGAAAGACAGGAGTTTTCAGAAATGATGGAACATGACCGGATCTTCATCCGGGATATGCTTGTCGATTGTGTGATCGGCACCAATCCCGAGGAACGTCTGACTAAGCGGCAGCTTCGGATTAATCTGGAGCTTTTTGTGTCCACCGAACCGGCTGCGGCGCATGACAACTTGCGATATGCGGTCGATTATTTCGCCGTCGAAAAGGCGGTTTACCAGTTGATTTCCGACAGTTCCCGGCAGTTGCTGGAAGCGTTGGCCTCGGATATCGCAGCAAAATGCAACAGTTTCCCCGGCGTGCTGGCGGTCTCTGTGGAAATTGAAAAATGCGGTACGCTGGCCCACTCCCGGGCCGCCGCGCTGCGGATCTTTCGCGCGAAGGAGGCGCTTTGGGTATGACGGACGAATTCCGGGATCTCGATCCCAAAAACTTTTGTTTTGACTTGTTTCATTCGATCGGCGACCGCGCGATGCTTTTGAGCGTCGGCGATTTTTCTTCGGGGCGCTTCAACACCATGACGGTCTCCTGGGGATTGATGGGGGTGATCTGGGGAGCCCCCGCGGCGGAAGTGGTCGTGCGTCCGCAGCGTTACAGCAGAGAATTCTTGGAGGAGACCGATAGTTTCACCTTGTCGCTTCTGCCGGAAGCCGTGCACGACAAAATTGCTTTTTGCGGTGCGCACAGCGGACGCGAAGGCGACAAATTCGCCTCTGCCGGTCTTACTCCGATGCGTTCCGAACAGGTGGACGCGCCCGCGGTGGCGGAGGCGGAGATGGTCTTTGAGTGCAAAATTCAGTACGTGGATCATTTTCGCCCGCGGAGTTTTCACGATCGCAGCGTGATCCGCAAATGGTATCCGGAGCGTGATTTTCATTTGCGTTTTCTAGGCAGAATCGTTCGGATTGCCGAACGTGTCCGATAAGTGATTTTATTCCAAGCAGAGAGGAAAAAGGTTATGACCAAACTTGTACTCGGGATTCCGAAAGGAAGCCTTGAAGATAGCACTGTTGCTTTGTTTTCCAAGGCGGGCTATCACATCGTCATCAATTCGCGTTCGTATTATCCGACCATCGACGACCCGGAAATCGACTGCATGTTGATCCGCGCCCAGGAGATGAGCCGCTATGTGGAAAAGGGAATCCTTGACTGCGGACTGACCGGTTCCGACTGGATTCATGAGAACAACTCTCATGTCTACGAGGCGGCCGAACTGGTTTACGGCAAAGTCGGTCGCAATCCGCTGCGCTGGGTCTTGGCCGTGCCCAACGATTCTCCGATCCGCTCCGCGCGCGATCTGGAAGGCAAACGCATCGCCACCGAGGCGGTCGGGATGACCCGGCGCTATCTGGAGGAAAACCATGTCAACGCCGAAGTCGAATTCAGCTGGGGCGCCACCGAGGTCAAACCGCCCCGTCTTGCCGATGCGATTGTCGAGATCACCGAGACCGGTTCCTCGTTGCGCGCCAACAATCTGCGGATTGTCGACACGCTTTGTCTGAGCACGACGCGCTTTATCGCCAATGTGGACTCGATGAAGGATCCGGCCAAAAAATCGAAGATCGAACGGATCGCCCTGCTGCTGCGGGCCGTCCTCGCGGCGGAGAGCAAGGTCGGATTGATGATGAACGTGCCGGAAGCCAAACTTCCGAAGCTGCTCAAGAGTCTGCCGGCGCTGGAAAATCCGACGGTTTCCCAGCTTGCCAAGCCCGGCTGGTGTGCGATCAACACGGTGGTGGACGAGTCTTACGTGCGCGAATTGCTGCCGGAACTGATTCAGGAAGGCGCCACGGGCATTGTCGAGTATTCGTTGAACAAAGTGATTTATTGACCGGCCGAAGGCGGGAGACTCCATGTCCGAAGCAGCAGAAAAACTGACGCCCATGATGGTGCAATACCGGGAGACCAAAAAGGAAATTCCCGCCGATGCGATTTTGTTTTATCGGCTGGGGGATTTCTATGAGATGTTCTTCGAGGATGCCGCCCGGGCGAGCAAGTTGCTTGGTTTGACCTTGACCCGGCGGGCGGGGGTGCCGATGTGCGGATTTCCCTACCATGCGCTGGACAGCCAACTGCCGAAGATCCTCAAGTGCAACGTCAAAGTCGCCATTGCCGAACAGATGGAGGACCCGAAGCTGGCCAAAGGATTGGTCAAGCGGCAGATTACCCGGATCATCACACCGGGGACTGTCACGGAGAACTGCGCTCTTGATCCCGGGAGCAATAACTTCCTGACGGCGCTGGTCTGCGGTAAAAAAAGTTGGGCGCTCGCTTCGCTCGATCTTTCCACCGGAGAATTTCGCACCACGGAGCTGGCCGACCGGAACGCGGTCGTGGCGGAGCTGGAACGGCTCAAAAGCCCGGAATGCGTCCTCCCGGAAACGCTGGACGGCGAACTCAATGGCGAAGGCAAAGTTGCTTTGGAATTGCGCGGACGCATTTTATATACGCCGCTGGAGGATGATCTTTTTGAGCTGTCGCGCGCGGAAGAGTTTCTGGAAAAGCATTTCGGAACTTCCACGCTGGACGGCTTCGGCTGCCGGGAGCATCCGCTCTGCGTCGCCGCCGCTGGTGCGCTGCTCTCCTACGCGGTCAACAATTTGCGCTGCGACGGTCGGCACATCACCAATCTGGTGGTTTATTTTCCCGAAGGTTTTCTGGGATTGGACGCTTCGACCTGCCGCAATTTGGAGCTGGTCGAGCCGCTCTACGCCGATGGCGCGGACAAGACGCTTCTGGGGGTGCTGGATCGCACCTCCACTCCAATGGGACGCAGACTGCTCCGTCAGTGGATTTTGCGTCCGTTGTGCGATCGCATGGCGATCTTGCGTCGGCTGGACGCGGTGGAGTCGCTGCGGGACGATGTGTTGACTTTGGCGGAATTGCGCGAAAGCATCGGCGTGGTTCGCGATCTGGAACGGATTGTGGGACGGCTGAATATCGGCACGGCCAACGCCCGGGATTTGCAGGCGCTTGCGTCGGGGCTGGAAATTCTTCCGGGAGTCCGGCTGCTGCTCGACGACAAAGACGCGCCGCTGCTGGCGGATTTGCGCGCACGGATCGGGGAGTTCCCGGAGTTGACCGAACGCATCGGGGCAACGCTGGCGGAGGATCTGCCGATGTCCACTTCGGACGGTGGGATTGTCCGCAAAGGTTTTTCTTCGGAGCTGGATATGCTCCGTTCGGCGGCGGGGGAGGGGAAGAATTGGATTGCCTCGATTCAGGCGCGGGAAGTGGAACGCACCGGAATCCGTTCGCTGAAGATCAAGTTCAATCAGGTCTTCGGGTATTTCATTGAAATCAGCCGGGCGAATCTGGCGGGGGTTCCTTCCGACTATATCCGCAAACAGACTATGGCCAATGCGGAACGGTTCATCACCCCGGAGCTGAAGGAACTGGAGAATAAGATTCTCGGCTCGGAGGAGCGGTCGAAAATTCTGGAGGCGAAGATTTTTGCCGATCTGCGCGATTACGCGGCAACATTCACCGCCGCGATTCAGCAGGCCAGCGCGGCGCTGGCGGAGTTGGATGTGCTGATCTCTTTTGCCGAATGCGCCTCCATGCGCGGATATTGCCGACCGAAAATTGAGACCAGTGACGTTCTGGTGATTCGCAACGGTCGCCATCCGGTGCTTGATCTGGCCCTGCAAGGCTCGTTTGTGCCCAATGACGTCGATATGGACTGCGGCGATCACCGGATGATGATTATTACCGGGCCGAACATGGCCGGAAAATCCACTTACATCCGGCAGGTCGCGCTGCTGGTCATCATGGCGCAAATCGGTTCGTTTCTCCCCGCGGATGAGGCCGAGATCGGATTGGTTGACCGGGTTTTCACCCGGGTGGGGGCCGCCGACGATCTGGCGCGGGGGCAAAGCACCTTCATGGTGGAGATGGTCGAGACGGCCAACATTTTGAATCATGCGACCAACCGCAGTCTGGTTATTCTCGATGAAATCGGGCGCGGCACGAGTACTTACGACGGTCTTTCGATTGCATGGAGCGTGGCGGAATTTCTGCATGACGATCCGATGTGCCGCTGCCGGACGCTGTTTGCCACGCATTATCACGAACTGACCGAGCTGGCGCAGACCCGGCGCGGGGTCAATAACTTCAATGTGGCGGTGCGCGAATATGGCGACCGGGTGGTTTTCCTGCGCCGGATCGTGCCGGGAGGAACGGATCGCAGCTACGGAATTCACGTGGCGAAACTCGCCGGCCTTCCGCCCAGTGTGATCGAACGGGCCCATTCCATTCTGGAGTCGCTGGAGGACGGATCGGATCGGACGCGCGAGGCGATGCTGCATGTCAAAGTACAGGCGGTCAAGCGCCGCAAAAGCGCCGGCCCGGGGGAGGATTCCGACCTCTTCCAGCCTGGGTTGTTTTGAACGGCGCTGATCCAAGTCGCGTTGTGGTTTCCGGCGTCTCGAAAAAGGCCTGAAAGGGAGGCTTTTCGGGAGTTACTCTCCGAGTAGCTCCACTCAAAGTCTCCCTTCCACTCCTTTTCCGATCCATCCGGAATCCATCAACGGGACTTGGATCAGCACCGTTCTGATTTTCCGCAATGGATCACTGTCGCGTCGCGCTTTTTGGGGATCTCGAAAAAGGCCTGAAAGGGAGGCTTTTCGGGAGTTACTCTCCGAGTAGCTCCACTCAAAGTCTCCCTTCTCCACAAAAAAGCCCCTGAAAAACAGGGGCTTGGGAATTCGGAAAGAATCCCGGTATGTCAACCAAATCCCGTTTTCTACCGCGGCGTACTGACGGTCGTGGAGGTCGCCTGATCGTAGCAGCCACGGAAACTATACTGCGGGTAAAGCACTTTTTTCTCCGCCGAAGTGACGCGTCCGTCCGCGAAGAGCATGTTGGTTTTGTCCTGATGACGCGGATCAATCGGGTACTTTGTCCCCGTCGCGTCGGATTCCATGTAACAATACTGGAACCCCTTGTGCGAGGCGTCCTGCGTATTCATCCCTTCTCCGAGAATCGGCAGCTCCACTTTCGCCAGCCCCAACGAAGTTGCTTTCGCTTTTTCCGCACGATGCACCTGGTCGGGCCGGAAGATCACCGCGCCATCGGTGGTTGTGGCGCGTATGGCGGACCAGCTGGATGTCATGTGAAACGCATACGTGTGCGCGTAGGCGAATACAAAGTCCGACCCCGTGGCTCCGACGCTGCTGTGCCCGAATCCAAAGGGCGGACGCGTGGGACAGACCGCAAGCGCAAGAGTTCCGTAACTGGGTTTCGGATTAATGATGTTCGTGCCGAATTGCGCGGTAAAAAAATGCATCCCCCACTGATGGGTCGTGCTGTTCGTCTGCATCCAGATAAATCCGTCGAAGTCATTTGCGTAAAGCGCGAGCGCCATTCCGCACTGGCGCAAATTGCTCGAGCACTTGGTCTGCTGCGCTTTCGCCCGCGCCTGATTCAATGCGGGCAGCAGCATTCCCGCCAGAATCGCAATGATCGCGATCACCACCAGAAGTTCGATCAACGTGAATTTGCTTGTTTTCATTTTTTTACCTTTCTACGTTGGATCCAGAAGAATTTATTTTTTTCAGAAGCTCTTTGCCGCAGGGGCCGGCAAGAAAACTCGATGCCATGATCTTGACGCCTTCGGCGCTCGGGTGAACTCGCCCGCCGCAACCGGCGCGGAAACGCCCCGTGCCGTCGTCCAGTTCCGTCGGCCACTGGTGATACAGAATGTTCTGCTTCTCCGCGAAGCTCTTGAGCAGTTGGTTGAGTCGCTTGGCATTCTCCGGCGGAGTGCGGGGCAGGAGGGCGCAAAGAATGACCCCGATCTTTTGTTGCGTAAGACGCTCCACAATGGTTTGAATATTTTTTGCTGCTGTTTCCACATTGGCATCGTTGGTCCCCGCCAGCAAAATGACATAATCCGGCCGAGGAGCAATCACGTCGCTTGCCAAGCGGCGCAACATTCCCGAGGTGTCGTCGGAGGCCATTCCCGCGTCGCCGATCTCGATCTTCGCTAGCGCGCCGAAAGCATCCTGCCAGCGGCAATGGTGCGTGATCGAATCGCCGAAGGCAATCACCCGACAACGGACGGTTCCCGCATTCGAAGTGAATTCTTGCAGCGCGACAGGGGCGTTTTCGGTAAACACGCCGGAACGGTGGAAGGTCGGACGGGGCGCACCGCCATGCCAGACACTGCGGTTGTTCACAAACGCTTCAAAGCGAGTTCCGGACGAGACG